>NZ_BAAAIV010000003.1:0-209573 GCF_039526245.1 Arthrobacter rhombi | reverse complement strand
ATCGCGGCATCTTCATGTCCACCGTATGGTGGTACTCGCAGAACTACATTGAAGGTCAAGGAGAGTGGGCCAATGGCACTGGACGCTTGGAAAGTGGATGTCCCGAGAGCGACGTCCATCGTCGGCACCGCGCAGGACGATGTCGACCTTCTCAAAGACCAGGAAACGTCCCTGACCACGTCCTTCACGGAAGCCGCCACAGCTTGCGACCACATCGAGATTGGCGACGCGCTCAATGGTCTGCTCGGCGATTTCCTGGGCCCGCTGCTGGAGGCGGGAAAAAACGCCGGCAACTCCATCTGTGGAAACGCGCTGGCGTCGATCGATGCCTATGGTGACGCGAACGGGAAAATGGCGGATAAAGCAGAGAGCGCCATCTACTCCGTTCCCACTCCCCCCAAGTCGAAGGTGGATGCCGGATGAGTGTCAGCACGGCAAGTCTGCCCGAAAAGCTGCCAGACACTGGGGCCATCGATACCGCGGCCGCCGCAGTCCGCAAGGTCGGGACCAAAAGCCATGAAATCCGGAAGGATGTCCAGAGCGACTGGTCCGGTCTCGAGGGCGTCTTCAAGTCGCCCCACCAAGCATTGGTCTACTCGGCGGTGAAGACGGTGATGAAGCCCTACACCGATGCCGTCAAGACCCTTACGAACGATACTGCGACTGCCCTGGAAGACTTTTCTTCGGACATCTCCGGGCTCAAGCAGCGGTACGACGACGTGAAGAAACAGGCATCGGCACACAATGCACTGGAAGGCGACGATCGTCCCGACGACTATGGGACGAAGAACGCCGACATACAGGCCGAGATCAATGCGGTGAGCCGGCTCTACGACGACGCTGTCAAGGATTGTGCGAACACGATCTCCACGCTCAATCCGCTCGTTGCCGATCTCTCAAAGCCCGCTGGAACCGTCGGCGGGCTATCCGGCGATGCCAAGAATGCCTTGGAGATCCTCGGCGTGACAACAAAATCCCTCGAATTCCGGGACCGAAAAATCTTCTTCAAGTACAACTCCGAGGCGAACGTCTTCAGTGAGAAGAAATTGCCTCGCAAGTTCTCCATCAATGAAGGAACCCTGAAAAAACTCGGAGTACCAAATTCGTATATTGAGCGTCTGGTCGACAGCCAGAAGCCCTCGGGCGACCGCGTCTCCAAGAACGCCGGAAAGAAGATGCTGCACAACCTTGATCCCAAGAGTCCCCTGGGGGCACTGGTGGCCAAGTACCCCTGGCTCAAAAACACCAAATACAGTGTGGATGGCCGGAAAGTCACGCTCAAAGCCTCGCTGACCCGGGGCCCCGGTCAGCCTGGGCGACACGCTGCTCCGGGGCCCGCCAGGCTGCCGAAGGCCTTTGATAAGGTCAATAAGTTGGCCAATGGGCCAGCCGGGAAGATCCTGAGCGGCGTCGGTATCGCATCAACTTTCGCTGGAACCTACACCGAAGGCTACAACGATAGTCTGATCCGCAATCCCGATATGACCCCGGGTGAGCATCGGGCGGAGGCTGCCAAGGACGCGGCCATCGTGACAGGTGCTGAACAAGTCGGTAGCGTGGTTGGTACTGCCGTTGGGCGGGGCGCGGGCGCTGCCATCGGGCAGGCCATCATCCCGATTCCAGGCGTGGGCGCGGCTGTTGGTGGATTCCTTGGCGGCCTGGCCGGAGGGTATGTCGGAGGAGTAGTGGGTAACGCCATTGGATCCACCATCAACGACATCCGCCATGGTGATATCGGGTCGGTCGGTGAAGCGGTCAAGGACACCGGCAAGAAGGTTCTCAGCTCACTCAACCCATTCGACTAGTCAAGGAGCGAAGTAAACCAGCGCATGGAAGACATCCTTCTCCTAGCACTCATAATTGGCCTTCCGGCTCTGGGGCTCCTGTGCGCATTCGGGCTTGCCTGGGCCGGAATATGGCGCACATGGGCGGCAAAGGATCCTGGGCCGTTCATTTTCACGAAACGCAACTATGCCCCCATGCAGCTGGGCATCGCGGGGCTGGCCCTCTTGTGCATCTGTCCTGCCATCCTTGCGAGTTTGGATCGCTGGGAGCATGCGGAGACGCTCTGGACGGTCCTGATTGTCGTCTTCGTACCCATTGGTATCGGCATGCGATGGTGGTGGCCGGCCGCTGTGACCCCGACGTGGCACAAGGCTTGGGTTCATCGCGGGGGAACAAGTGAAACACCGCTCTGGGGGCCGGATGAGTCCGTCCCTGCTGCTGCAGCGAGAAAAGGATTGAAATGACGGGTATGGATACTGCCGTGAGACACGAGGGCTTTCAGCGGATACTTTCTTTTGAGCTACCCGAGCCATGGTCTGCTGAGGTAGTTCGCCCGGAAGTTGAGCTCTTCGGCAGCATGCCCTTGGTCGAGGGCGAATTCACGCCAAACGTCATCGTCACGGTCAATCCCTTCTCCGGGAGCCTGCCCGACTTCAGTCGTCGTGCCGTCTCGGGGATCGTCGCCTCCTTGAAGGAGGGGCGCATTGTGGACGTCGACGAGTGGGCCTACCGGACCGAGCCGCCAGACGGTGACGGTCAGATCCCCGTGGACGATCGCGGGCTGCCTCTGGTACGGCATGCTGGTCGGGTCGTGGAATATACCCATCGGGCACCAGTGGGGCGAACTGTCAGCGGCGTGGACTACCTGGTTTTGATTAATGGTTGGGCCGTCCAGATCAGTACTACCACCGCACTGCAGACCCGCCACCTCTTCGAGGAAGAGTTCGTCGCCATTGCCCGCTCGGTGACCGCATTGCGCGCGGCCGCAGAAGCCGGAGTTCCCGTGGGCGAAGACGGCAGCGTGATTCCGCCCGGTAGTGATGGAATCGACCCCGTTGCCAGCAGGGCCCGTGGAGAGGAGACCGAGGACTACTCGTTTTATCGAGCCTCAGGATCCTGGATTGGTGAGGGGACCTGGATGTCCGGGGCCGCGATCGCCCGCATGGGCGAGTTGGAGGACTCGGTCCTGGGCCGGCTTTCGAGCGGCCGCGGTGACCCGGTGCTCGAGGAGCTGCGGGACCTCGGGGTGTTGGAGGATGGGCGCCTGAGTGAGATTGGCGACGTCATGGCCACTGCTCTGAACAACGCGCCGACACGATTGCGCCTCACCGGCCGTTTCCTCGATGCCGAGACCACCTTTCAGGCGTTCGCGATTGGGGATCTGGCGTTCGTGGCCGCCGAGCAGGGCTACGGCCCGCGCGTGCACAACCAGCCGTGGAACGCTGATGACCCGACGCTGTTCAATGTCCAGTTGATCCCGCTGAGCGAACTCTCCTCATGCGCCTCCCGGTGGGCGGGGGCAGGGCCCGCATGGAACATCCACGTGGCACCCTTCCTTTTGGAATCGGGGCAGCTGGACGAGAGGTTTGCGGGTGAGGCGCCGTTGCCAGCGGGCGCGAACGAGGTCATGGAACAAGTCTGGAACCAGCCGTGGTTCATTTGGCAGATCGAAGCCGAGGGCGAAGCCGGGCCCATTGAACCCATCACCTACGTCAACACGGGAATCCGTGGAAATTACCGCCTGGCACTCATGGAGGACCCGGCCACGGGGGAAGATCGGCCGGCACTGTGGAGTACCGATAGCTCTTATGTCCTGCGTCAGCTTGAGGACGTCATCCAAGCAGTCGTCTTCGGCCGCGAGGTCCAGTGGACCTGATCTGCGGCCAGCAAAAGCCGACCGCATAGAATCGATGCGCACCCGCAACGAAAAGGAACGCATTGGCCAAGCTCTACTTCCGCTACGGCGCCATGAACTCCGGCAAGTCCACCGGACTGCTGCAAGCCGCCTTCAACTATGAGGAACGCGGTCAACGCGTGCTGTTGGCCAAGCCCGACGTCGACACCAAGGGCGATGACCAGGTCGTCTCCCGACTCGGGATGGCCCGCACGGTGGACATCATGATCCCTGCAGGGGCCTCGGTGACAGAGCTGTTCAATGCCTATGCCGCCGGTGACGATCCCGATGCGCTGCTGGAACACGTCGACCAGAAGCCTGTCGCCTGCCTGCTGGTGGACGAGGCCCAGTTCCTCTCCGCCGGGCAGGTCGATGACCTCTTCCGCATCGCGGTGCAGCAGAACGTTCCCGTGCTGGCCTACGGCATCCGCACCGATTTCAGGACCCGCATGTTCCCGGGGGCCCACCGCCTCATGGAACTGGCGCACACGCTCGAGGAACTCAAGACCATCTGCCGGTGCGGACGCAAGGCCATCTTCAACACCCGGCGGATCGGTGACGAGGTGGTGTTCGACGGCGACCAGGTGGCCATCGACGGCCAGGACGTCTGGTACGAATCGCTCTGCGGCTCCTGCTACCTGGAGGCCTCTGGCGGCCGGCTCGGCGCCTAGCGCACACGGCATCCGTCGCCCCGGGACCGGGGACCTTCGTCGTCTTCACTTTGGCTGCCCAGCGGCGGATGATGAAGCCATGGGCACCGAGATGAACCCGCTGCGGGAAACCGCCTATGCGGCCAATGAGTTGATCCACCTGCCGCGGTCCCGGGTGTGGGCCCTGCTGACGGACTTCACCGCTGCGCCACTGTGGCTCACCGGGGTCACCGAGATGCATGCCGACGGGCCGTTGGCTGCCGGCGTTGACGTGGACGTGCACGTCGGAAACCGGGTGCGGACCCACACGGTCATCCGTTTCGACCCCGAGCGCGAGCTCTGTATCTCAGCCGGGGACGGCGACGTCCACACCACCTACGCATACCGCCTGGAAGGCAGCGGTGATGACACGCGCCTGGACCTTGCCGTGGACGTCGTGGTGTCCCCGGCACTCACCGCAGAGGCGGAGGGGATCCGTGCCTCGGTGGCCGCCGATGAGGACGGCCACCTGGCACGGTTCCGCCGGTACGCTGAGCTCGCGCCTTGAGCGGCCCTCCGCCGTAACCGGGCCCTACTGGCCGAGGATGTCCCGGAAGTGGGCTTCGTACAGGTCGTCGAGCGTGGGGGCCCAATTGACCTCCGTGTCGTGCAGATGGGTTGCTGCGGCGACGGCGAACTCGGGTTGGGCCAACTGGTTCAAATTCGGGATGGAGCCCTTTTCTCCGGCTCCGGCGCTGACGAGGAAGGCGGTGCCGATCTTGCCGTCCTCCGAGCAGGACCAGGCCCCGCGCATGGTGGCCTTGACGTCCCCTCCGGGGCCCTTGGACATCGCCACGTCCCCGACCTCGGTGGAGATGCCGTCGGCGTCCTTCTTCCGTCCGGTCGCGCACATGTCGCTTCCGAGCAGGCCGGTCTCATCCATCGTCTTGCTGGTGTCGTTGGCGATATAGAACCGCTTGATCTGCACGGTGGGCGCGGTTCCGGGGTCGCCGGCAGCGGTGAACGTGCAACCCGCCTCATGCCGCAGACCGCCGAGGACCACTGAATCCACCTTCGGCAGGTAGGTGGCCACGGCGTCGAGCATGGTCTGGTCCAACAGGGTGTCCAGGCAGGCAGTGGACTTCGGGTCGGTATCGACGACGGCACTGCGGGCCTGCTTCATCCACGCCTCGTTGGCCGCACCGGAGACGATTGGTTCTTCCCCGGCCGCGGCCTGTTGCGTGCCGGTGCCCGCGGTGGACGAGGCTTCCGTGGACGGGGTCTGGGACGGGGATGCCGGGGCGGACGGGGAGCCCGCGGTAGTGCTGCTGGCGGTGGATGATGCCGCAGCCGAGCCGTTGGTGGCCTGCGAATCGGCGGCTCCGGCTCCGGTGGCGCAGGCGCTCAAGGAGAGGGCCCCGAACGTGGCCAGCGCCAGCAGGCGGGGCGCGACGGCGGTGCGGGACGTGGGCGCGGTGCGCACCCGGGGCAGGACGGAAGTGGTCTGGATAAGGCGGCGCATGGGGATCCTTGGGGCTCGAGGTTGCACGCTGTCTGCGTGCGGATATCAGTCGCGCTGTCTGCCACCGTGGACCGGGTGGCCAGGGGAGGGCCGATCCGGCCCTGCACCACTGTCGAACCTACGGAGGGGGGATAGCGTCCACAATGGTCCCCGCCGCATCGTTATCGTTTCGGGACGCGGTCGCCGTCCCTAGGGGTGCTGTCATCTTGAAGCTGGTCCGCCCGGGGTGGACCGGGTGGCGCCGCGGCACCTGCGCTAACGCGGCAGCGCGCCATCCAGGATGACCTCCAGGCCCCAAGCGAACGCGTCGGCGCCCAGTGGTGGCCCGCCCGGGCTTGCCGGATCGTTCGCGGCCACCGAAGCCAGGCGGGCCCGCTCCTGCTCGGCGGCCACCGAGCCGAGAATGTGGTTCAGGACCAGGTGCTGCGCCCAGGCAGAGCGGCCGGGGCCTACCCCTGCAGCTTCCAGGAGGTCCCGCAACGAGGTCAAGGGGGCCAGAGCCACAGGCTGCATTGACTGGGCCAGTTGGACGACCTCGGCGCTGTCCGGCACCGGAACCAGTGCGGAGCGGATGGCGGTGGCCAGCTGCACCACGGCAGACCGTCCGGCGCCAGGGCCCTGGCCGCTTGCCTCCTCGGCGGGGATGTCACCGAGGAGCTGGGCGGCGACATCGACCAGGAGTTCCTGCTTGTTCTTCACGTGCCAGTACAGCGCGCCGACCTGGACGTCGAGCTCCCGCGCCAGTCGGCGCATGGACAGATCGGCAAGCCCGAAATCGCGGAGGACCGACACCGCGGTTCCCACCACTTGTTCCCGAGTCAACGCCATGGGCCCCAGTCTAAGGGGAGGCTCCTGTACCGCCTGACCGTGCGCTCGCAGCGTCCCTGCAGTGGGGGTCGAATTGCGTCGCGGGATCGTCAGTTCTGTGGAAAAAGTCGCATGTTGCCGGGCACTTGGGTAAACTCAGTGCGTAAGAGCCCCTTTCACTCTTACGCTTTCGCCCGGTTTCGGGGCGGGGTACGGAGGTCAGGGGCGTTCTTGTGTCCGGCACCGCCGGAACCCGGCGTAAGCCGGCCGCTGACCCACGCAAGGGGGAGGATCCCATGCCAGCAATCGTGATCGTCGGAGCCCAATGGGGCGACGAAGGAAAGGGCAAGGCCACCGATCTGCTCGGAGGCCGTGTCGACTACGTGGTCAAGCCCAATGGCGGCAACAACGCCGGGCACACCGTCGTCGTCGGCGGCGAGAAGTACGAGCTCAAGCTCCTTCCCGCCGGCATCTTGTCGCCGAAAGCCACGCCCGTTATCGGCAACGGCTGCGTGGTGAACCTGGAGGCCCTGTTCGAGGAGATCGACGGCCTGGAAGCCCGCGGCGCCGACACCTCCAAGCTGCGCATCTCCGCCAACGCCCACCTGGTGGCCCCCTACCACCAGACCATGGACAAGGTCACCGAACGCTTCCTGGGCAAGCGGGCGATCGGCACCACCGGCCGGGGCATCGGCCCGGCCTACATGGACAAGATCGGACGCCTGGGCATCCGCGTGCAGGACGTCTTCGACGAGTCCATCCTGCGCCAAAAGGTCGAGGGCGCACTGCGGCAGAAGAACGAACTGCTGGTCAAGGTCTACAACCGCCGTTCCGTCGAGGTCGACGAGATCGTCGAGTACTTCCTGGGCTTCGTGGACCGGCTGCGGCCACTGGTCGTGGACTCGGTCCTTCTGCTGAACCAGGCGCTGGACGAGGGCAAGGTCGTGCTCATGGAGGGCGGCCAGGCCACGTTCCTGGACGTCGACCACGGCACCTACCCCTTCGTCACCTCCTCCAACCCGACCGCCGGTGGGGCCTCCGTCGGATCGGGCATTGGACCGACCCGCATCACCCGGTCCGTGGGCATCATCAAGGCCTACACCACCCGCGTCGGTGCCGGCCCGTTCCCCACCGAGCTCTTCGATGACATGGGCGAGTACCTGCAGAAGACCGGTGGCGAGTTCGGCGTGAACACGGGCCGCCCGCGCCGCTGCGGATGGTACGACGCGGTCCTGGCCCGCCACGCGTCGCGCGTGAATGGCTTCACCGACTACTTCGTGACCAAGCTCGATGTGCTCACCAACATCGAGAAGATCCCGGTGTGCGTGGCCTACGACGTCGACGGGGTCCGCCACGACGAGATGCCGATGACGCAGACCGACTTCCACCATGCGAAGCCGATCTTCGAGTACTTCGACGGATGGACCGAGGACATCTCCACGGCCCGCAGCATGGAGGACCTGCCGGAGAACGCCAGGAACTACATCCTGGCGCTGGAGAAGATCTCCGGAACCCGGATCTCAGCGATCGGTGTCGGCCCGGACCGCGACCAGACCATCGTGCGCCACGACCTCATCGAGGGAACTATCTAGGGACGGCCCCCCGCCGTGCCGGATGCCGCCCCGACCCCGGTCGAGACGGCATCCGCCGGTTAACGGGCGGATGGACGGCCCGCGTGTTCGAGGATCGCGACGAAGCCGTCGGGTCGGACGACGACGACCGTCCCGTCGGGCAGGCCCCGGCGCGGTGACGCCCCGAAACGGTGCAGGGGCAGGGCATGCTCTGCTGCGGTGCGCGATCCGGCGGCTGCGGCCCGCGGACCGTAGGCGTGGACCTGCCAGGTGGCCGAAGCCAGCGGGGCATGGTTGTCCTCGCCCGGATTCGTTGCGCCGATCCATGGCAGCCGTCGACCCAGGACGTGGCCGCGGCTCCGGCGTCGGGCAGGTCCCCGCAGGGACTCTGCGTGACGACGTGCGCTCTCGGTCATCCAGTAGTGGATCCGCAACTGCGACACGTAGCCGAACATCCTGCGTCCCATCGGTCCCCGCGGCACAACGCGCGCCAGCACCGGCCAGGCCAGGGGCATGAGGCGTTCCCGGATGAAGCGGGCCCGCGGTGCCGAGGACGTGACGTCGGCGAAGAGCCGGTCGGTGGTCGCGACCAGATGTGCTGCCACGGGCTGGCGTTCGGCGGCATAGCGATCGAGGTAGTCGGCCGGCATGCGCCCGGCCAGCACATCGGCGAGCTTGCACGCGAGGTTGTGCGCGTCCTGCAATCCGGTGTTCATCCCCTGCGCGCCGACGGGGGAGTGGACATGTCCGGCATCCCCGGCGAGGAAGACCCGCCCGATCTGGAAGGCGTCGGCGACCCGGTGGTGTACGCGGTAGGTGGCAAACCATCCGGAGCTGTCGTAGGTGACATCGAAGTCGCGTTCCAGGGCGGCGCGTGCCCGCCCCTCGTCGACGGTCACCTGGTCGTTGTCGGCGTCCAGGGTGCCGCTTGCGGCGCCGGGGACGTCGCGCAGAATGCCCAGCAGGCGTACACGTTTCTGCGCGCCCTGCGCAGACATGGGGAAGGTGAGCAGGAAATCGTCTCCGGCCAGCCGGACGTTGATGCCCGATCCCGTCCCCGCGACGCCCTGGGCATCCACGACGTAGAAGACCCTGGAATTGGTCGCCCCGGCGAAGCCGACGCCCAGCTGGGTCCGGGTCGGCGACGAAGCCCCATCGGCGGCAATCACGTACCGTGCGGAGATCGCCTCCGAAGTGCCGTCCGACTGCGTGGTCTCGACCAGCACCCGGTCTCCGACCTGCCCGATCGATGTCATCCGGGTATTCCAGAGGACCCGCCGTCCAACTGCCTCCAAGCGGTCGGCCAGAATCCGCTCGTTGGCGTGCTGTTCCAGGATATGGATCCCCGGGTAGGGCGTCAGTCCCGCTCCGATCGCGCCCAGCGGCACGGCGACCCATGCGTGGCGGCCCACTCCGGGACGCAGCTCGGTCGCCGGGACGGCCTGGGCCAGCACCTCGTCGACGACCCCGAGCTGGGCGTAGATCTCCATGGTCCGCGCCTGGACGCCAAGGGCCCGCGACTCGCGCGTCGGGCCGTCCTTGCCGTCGATGGCCACAGCATCCACGCCGAGGCGTTCAAGCCAATTTGCCGCCATGAGCCCTGTGGGACCGGCCCCGATGACGCAGACGTCCACCTCGCGCTGGTTGCTCTCCATGGCGTCAGGCTACGCCCGGACGGTGCCCCCGTCATCGGTGTCCGGCGTTCGGGTTTCCCGACGGCCTCGGGCGCATCGTCGGCCGGGATGTCCAGGTCACGGTGGCCACACGCAGGAGACCGAGCAGGCCAAGGCCAGCAAGGAGGGCCCGCGAAAAGGTGAAAACGTCCGACGTGGGGCCGCACTGCTGTCCAGGTTTGTGCCGAACCAGAAGAGAACGCGTCCGCGGAGCTCGCGACGCATGAGTCGCGAGACCGCCTAGGAGAGCCACGTCCGCGTCATGGCCTGAACCGTCGTTCCGTCGAGGTCCGCGAGTTTACGGGCGATGAACGCCGTCGCTCCAGGTGACGTCTGCACCCGGAAGGGTGGATCAACATCCGTGATCAGCTGTGCGAGCAGCTCGCCGACCTCACCGGCGTCTTGCGCTGCTGCGAAGGACTGCGCAGTCCGGGCGAGGTACGCCTGCAGAACCGGACCGTAGGGGCCGGCCTCCGCCACCATGTGCTCCGAATCCATCCCTGCATTCGCAATGAACTCGCTGGCCACTGCTGCCGGCTCGACGACGACGACGCCCACGCCAAGTGCGGCCGCGACCGGAGCGAGGCTCTCCATGGCACCTTCCACCGCGAACTTGGCGGCACAGTAGGCGTCGTTGAACGGCTGCCCCGCCACCCCGCCCACGCTGGTGACGGTGATGACCTTGCCGCCCACCTCCCTGAGCAGCGGAAGCGCGGCCCGCGTCAGGGCCATCACGCCGAAGTAGTTCACGTCCATGGCCCGCCGGAGATCGGCGTCGGTCAGGGTCTCGACCGTTCCGACCTGCGCCGCTCCGGCGTTGTTGATCAGGACGTCGAGTCTGCCGAATTCATGGTGAATTCGCTGGACGGTGTCGACGATGGCCTCGCTGTCCGTGACATCCAGCGGCCATGGCTCGACAGTGACGCCATGCTTGGCTGCCTCGCTCAGCAGGCGGTCCGCTTTCGACGGCGTGCGCATCGTCGCGATCACGTGATGGCCCGCCTGTGCTGCGCTGACGGCGGCATGCAGGCCGATGCCGCTGGAGCTGCCCGTGATGAGGACTACTTTCCCGGCCTGTCGCGGATTCTCCATGCCGTTCTCCTTTGATGAGGGGCGTCTGTGCGGGTTCGCCCGTTCTGTCGATTCGAGTCCAGCCTGCCATTTCCACTTGACGGAGGCCGGACCATGCTCGTGTCCGTGAGTGCCATCTCCACTGAATCGAGCGAGGTGCACGAAGTAGCAGGCGGCCCCCACTGATCCTGCTGTCAGGCTACGCCTCGATGGTGCCGCCATCGGCGGCCTCGATGGCCCGGGCCACGGAGGCCACCCGGAGGGAGGCGAGGAGCCCCAGAGCCAGGAACGCCGCCGAGGCGAACACCGCCCATTGCACACCCGTGGAGAATCCTGTGGTGAGGGCAGCGCGCAGGGTGGAACCGGCGTCGTATCCGGCAATCATGCCGCCGGCGGAGTCGCTGAGGCGCTGCGCCAGTTCCGTGGCGGTGCCCGAACCGGCTCCGGCATCACGCAGCGCCGCTGTGGTTCCTACCGTGGTGCCGATGGCCAGGATCGTGCCCGCGACGGCGGAACCCAGGCCGGAGCCGAGCTGGCGGACGGTGCTCTGGGTGGCCGATCCCTGGCCGGAGGCCGAGGTGGGGATGTCGCGCAGGACGGTACCGGTCAGCTGGGCCGACGCAAGCCCCAGGCCCAGGCCGTAGACGACCAGCAGCGGGACCAGCAGGCCGAGGGCGATGTGGTTGGTGGTGAACAGGCCCAGGGTGAGCACGGCGATGACCTCCAGGGCCAGGCCCAGGATGACCACGCGTTCGGCGCCCAGTCTGGCGGCCAGATGGCGGGCGCTGGCTCCGGATCCGAAAGCGCCCAGGGCCATGGCGGCCAGGATGAAGCCAGCGCCCAGGGTACCGGTACCGAGCACGTTCACCAGGAAGAGCGGCAGCACCAGCAGCAGCCCGAATTCGCCGACGGCGACTGCCGATGCCGCGGTGTTGCCCCAGGAGAACGTGCCGATGCGGAACAGGTTCACATCCAGCAGCGCGGCGCGGCCGGTGGCACCGCGGTGGGCCTCCCACCAGATGAAGGCTGCCAGCAGGAGCAGCGCGGCCACGGCGAGGCCGACGACGGGGGGGCTGCCCGCCGGCCAGGTCCAGGACCCGATGGCCAGGGGTTGGCGCGGGGTCCACCAGCCCAGCGTCGGGCCCTCGATGAGCGCGAAGACCAGCAGGCCGAAGCCCGTGGCGCTGAGCAGCAGGCCGGGGAGGTCGACGCCGGGGACGGCGGGGGCCTCGTGGGTCTCGGGGACGAAGAGCCAGGTGCCGATCAGCACCAGCACGCCGAGCGGGAGGTTCACCAGGAAGATCCACCGCCAGTCGATGCTGGACGTCAGCCAGCCGCCCAGCAGCGGGCCGACGGCCGCCATGCCGGAGATGACAGCACCCCAGACGCCGAAGGCAGCCGCCCGGTCGCGGCCGCGGAAGGTCGCGTTGACGCTGGACAGGGTGGAGGGCAGTACCGCGGCGCCGCCGATACCCTGCAGTGCGCGTCCGGCGATCAACGCCGCCGAGGAATCCGCCGCGGCCGCGAACAGGCTGCCCACGACAAAGAGGACGACGCCGATGACGAAGAGCTTGCGCCGCCCGAGACGGTCCCCGAGCCGCCCCGCGGTGAGCAGGAGTGCTGCCAGGACGACGGAGTAGAGGCTGTTGACCCACTGGGCGTCGCCCAGGTCCATGCCGAGGTCGTTGATGATGGTCGGCAGCGAAACACCCACGATGGTCCCGTCGAGCACGATCATCGACAGGCCGGCAGCCAGAACGGCCAGGGCGGCCCACTTGTTGGGGGCGGGTTTCTTCATGGCATAAACGTTACGCATCGGTATCCGGGTGCGACATCAACCAATCGGTCGATCGTGGGTACGCTGGGGGGACCGCAGCGGAAGGCAAAGACGATGAAGATCAGTGTTGGACAGCTCTCGCCCAGCGGGGTGCTGGAGGAGAACCTGCAGGTGGTCCGCCGGATCGTGGCCCGGGCCAAGGATTCCGGGGCCGAGCTGGTGCTCTTCCCCGAGGAGACCATGTTCACGGTCCGCAAGATCGACGGGCCGCTGGCCCCCGTGGTGGATCGGGACTGGAGCACGTTCGTCCAGCAGGTCTCCCTGCTGGCCGCCGAGTTCGAGATCGCCATCGTCGCCGGTGGCTACGAGCCGAGTGGCGAACCCCAGCCCTACAACACGCTGGTGGTCGTGGACGGCACCGGCAGGATCCTGGGCACGTACCGCAAGATCCACCTCTACGATGCGTTCTCCTACCAGGAGTCCACCCGCATCAAATCCGGTGACGTGGCTGCAGTGCCCGTCTTCGAGATCGGCGGCCTGAAGGTCGGGGTCATGACCTGCTACGACATCCGCTTCCCCGAAATGGCCCGCCGCCTCGCCGTGGCCGGAGCCGACGTGGTCCTCGTCGCAGCCGCCTGGTTCAAGGGCGACTTCAAGATCGACCACTGGGAGACACTGCTCAAGGCACGGGCCGTGGAGAACACGGTCTGGGTCGCCGCCGCGGGCACCAGCTCGACGAACACGGTGGGGCACTCGGCCATCCTGGACCCGATGGGCATCCCGGTGGACTTCCTCGACGACGAGACCGAGGCGCTGGTCACCGTCGACGTCACCCGCCGCAGGATCGACGAGGTCCGCGAATTCCTGCCCGTGCTGGCCAATCGGCGGATCGGCACCGACGTCAGCGCCTGAGCGCTGCCTCGCGGGCGTTGTCCGCCGCGTGTTCTTCCCAGCCGGGTGAGGCGGGGATGGCCAACAGCCGACGGCTCGCAAAGGCCAGGATGACGGCAACGGCGCAGATGCCCGCGCACAGGGCCAACACTCCCGACCACCCCCATGCCGCGTAGCCGAAGCCGGCGACCAGGGGGGCCAACGGGATGGCGCCCATGGCCAGCAGGTCCAGCGCGCTGTTGGCCCGGCCCAGCAAATGCGTGGGCACCGCGACCGTGAAGTAGCCCAGCAACGAGGCATTGATGGCCGGGGCGGCGAACATGCTGGCCCCCAACACGGCGCACACCGCCGGAATCGAGTGGACGAACGGCAGGGCGGCCACCGCTGCGGTACACACCGCCAGCCCGACGGCGCCGAGCCATCCGGTGGACACGCGGCGCACCAGGGGAGGGGCCAGCACTGCGCCGGCAAGCATCCCGGCCCCGACCGACGCGGTCGCCAGGCCGATGGTGGCCGGCGATTCGCCCCGCTGCTGCAGGCCGAAGACGACGGCGGTGATGGAGGCATTCATGCCGAGGTTCACGATGGTGGAGATGGCCATGACGCCGCGCAGTTCCGGGCGGTGCAACAGCCAGGAGAAGCCCTCCCACGCCTCGCGCAGGTAGCCGGTGCGGCCGGCAGCGGCAGCCGCGTCGTGCTCCGGGACATCGCACAGTGGACGCAGGTCGGCACGGATGCGCAGGACCGTGAACAGGCCCATCAGGTTCAGCACAGCTGTTGCGGCGAACGGCACGGCATGGCCGATGACCATCAGGACGCCGCCGACCGGACCTCCGGCGAGGCTGACGACGGCGTCGCGACCCTGGTTGGCTGCCATGGCCGAGCCGACGGCGCGGGGCTCGACGACGGACTTCAACGCCGCGTTGGGCACGCCGTCGAACAAGCCGCTGCGCACGTTCATCAGCAGGTTCAACACGGTCAGCAGCCAGAAGCCGAGCAGTCCGGCCAGTTGGAAGGCGGCCAGCGCGCTCGCCACGGCGACTCCGGTGGCGGTGCCCAGCAGGATGAGCCGGCGGCGGTCGTGCCGGTCGGCCAGGACGCCTCCCGGAAGAGTGGCCACGACGCGGCCGACCTGGCCGATGGCCGCGATGATCCCGGCCTGGGCGGGGTCGCCGGTGACGTAGAGGGCGAGCAGCGGGACGGCGAAGTTGTGCAGGGCACGTCCGAGTCCCGTGGACGTGTCGGTGGCCAGCCACCACCGGTAGTCGCGGTTGCGCCACAACGCCGGAGGACGGCCGGATTCCACGGTGGCGGCCACGGGGGTGGATGCATCGGCCGGGGAATCGGGCTGGAGTGGTTCCATGCGTCGAGCGTAGATCCGCACAAGAAATTGCGCAAGAGAAGTTGCGCAATTTATGCGGCGGGTTTGTAGACTGTCAGCATGGACACCGATCGCCAGCCGCCGCGTGCGCCGGAACCCGAACCCCGGGTCATGACCTCACCCATGCTCAAGGCGATGGCGCACCCCTTGCGCCGGCGGATCGTGGCCGTGCTCGGTGCCCAGGAATACGCCCGCGCCACCGACCTGGCCCGACAGCTGGGCGTGGCCGCCAATACCCTGAGCTTCCATTTGCGCACGTTGGCCGAGGCGGGGTTCGTCCAGGAGGCCCCCGAATTCGCCCGCGACCGGCGTGACCGGGTGTGGAAGGGGGCGGTCCAGTCCTATCGGGTGGGTTCGCCCGAGACCCCGATCGGGCCGGAGGACGAAGCCCCGCTGGCTGCCTACCTGGACCAGTTGACACGCGACCAGCAGGAAATGGTCGCCAAGGTGACCGCCTGGGCTCCGGGCTTTGCCACCGGCCGTGAAACGGAGGCGAAAGCGGACCTCAGCCTGGGGACGTTGCGGCTGACCCCGGACGAGGCGGACCGCTTGTTCACCGAAGTCTGCGCGGTGCTGGACCGTGCCCGGTCGCTGCACCACGAGCCGTCGCCTTCCGACGAGGCCGACGGTGTGCGGGCCTGGGATTACACGTTCATGGCCGCGCGCGAGGACCTGTAGGGCGCTCGCCGGTCAGTCGATGACTGCGGCGACGGCCTCGATTTCCACCAGCTGGTCCTCGTGGCCCAGGACCGTGACACCGAGCAACGTGCTGGGCACGTCGTGCTCGCCAAAGGCCCCGCGGATGACTTCCCACGCGGCGACCAGGTCCGCTCGGCGGGCCGAGGCCACCAAAACGCGGGTGCTGATGACGTCGTGCAGCCCGGCTCCGGCGGCTTCGAGGGCACCGGTCAGGGTCGCGATGCAGGCAGCTGCCTGGCCGGCATAGTCCTCGACCGCCAGCGTGCCCCCTTCGGTATCGAGGGGGCAGGCTCCTGCCAGGAAGACGAGTCGGGCCTCCGGTGGGGCCGTGGCAGCGTAGGCGTAGTCGACGGCGTCTGACAGGCCCGGGGCGCGGATGAGCTGGACGGCTGAGGGCATGGCACCAGTATGTCCGGTCCGGCCGGAGGCGCCAACGGCCCGCCCTCCCGCACCGGGGAGGCGGGCCGCCGTCGTTGCTTGAAAGCCTGGAGCTAGGCGAGCACCTGCCGCTTGGAGGAGACCACGCCGGTGTTGAAGCCTGCCAGGTGCAGCCCCCCGTGGAAGCGCGCATGCTCGATCTTCACGCACCGGTCCATGATGGCGTGCATGCCGTACGACTCGGCCAGCTGTGCCGCCTCCTCGTTCCAGATGCCCAGCTGCAACCAGACGGTCTTCGCGCCGGCCTGGTGGGCCTCCTCGACGATGCCGGGGGTGTCCTCCGCCTTGCGGAAGACCTCCACCAGATCCGGAGCCACCGGCAGATCGGCCAGCGATGCGTGGACCGGGTGGCCCAGGATCTCGGCGCCCTTGGCCGCCAGGATCGGGTTGATGAAGTACAGGTCGTACTTCGTGGAGCTGTTCAGGTACGTGGCCACGAAGTAGGAGGCCCGCGCCGTCTTGTCGGACGCGCCCACGATCGCGATCGACTTCGTGGACCGCAGGATGTTCAGGCGTTCGGGGGCGGAAGGCCCCACCCAGCCGCGCTGTGCGGTGTCGGCGCTCATTTGCCCGCTCCGATCTGCTCGCCGGCACCTGCCGGGACCGCGCAGGCTGCACCGTCTTCAGTCGATGCGTCTGCGGTTGTGGTGGCGGGGTCCTGCTGGGAGGCGGTCAGCGCCTGGTCCAGGTCCCAGATGATGTCCTCGATGTCCTCGAGCCCCACGGAGAGGCGGATCAGGTCCTCCGGCACGCCGGCTGCGGCGAGCTGGTCGGCGGACAGCTGCTGGTGGGTGGTCGATCCCGGGTGCAGGACCAGGGTGCGGGCATCGCCGATGTTGGCCAGGTGGCTGGCCAGCTGCAACGCCTCGATGAAGCGTCCGCCAGCCTCGCGGCCTCCCGCAACGCCGAAGCTGAAGACCGAGCCGACGCCATCGGGCAGCAGCTCCTTCGCGCGATCGTGCTGCGGGTGGGAGGGCAGGGCAGCGTAGTTCACGTACGTCACGCGCGGGTCCGTCTCGAGCCATTCGGCGACCGTGAGGGCGTTGGAGAGGTGGGCGTCCATGCGCTGGGGCAGCGTCTCGACCCCCTGCAGCAGCTGGAAGGCGGACTGCGCGGACAGCGAGGGCCCGATGTCACGTAGCTGCTCGGAACGCAGCTTGGTGAGGAACCCGTACTCGCCGAAGTTCCCCCACCAGGACACATTGCCGTAGGAGGGGACCGGTTCGGTCATGGTGGGGAACTTGCCGTTGCCCCAGTTGAACCTGCCGGATTCGACGACGACGCCGCCCAGGGTGGTGCCGTGGCCACCGAGGAACTTGGTGGCCGAGTGGATGACGATGTCCGCCCCGTGCTCGATGGGCCGCAGGATGTAGGGCGGGGTGAGCGTGGAATCCACGATCAGCGGGATGCCCGCCTCGTGGGCCACGGCGGCCAGGCCCTTCAGGTCCGCCAGGTCCCCGGAGGGGTTGGCCACGATCTCGGTGTAGAGGGCCTTGGTTTCCGGGCGGATCTCGGCGGCGAAGTCTGCCGCCTCGTTGCTGTCCACGAAGGTGGTCTCGACCCCGAAGCGGCGCAGCGTCACGTCGAGCTGGGTGATGGTGCCGCCGTAGAGCTTGGAGGAGGCCACGATGTGGTCCCCGGCCTGGGTCAGCGCGGCGAAGGTGATGAATTCGGCGGCCATGCCCGAGGCGGTGGCCACCGCGCCGATCCCGCCTTCCAGCGAGGCGATGCGTTCCTCGAAGGCGGCAACGGTGGGGTTGCCGATCCGGGAGTAGATGTTGCCGTACTTCTGCAGGGCGAACAGGTTGGCGGCGTCGTCGGTGTCCTTGAACACGAACGAGGTCGACTGGTAGATCGGCACGGCACGGGCGCCATGCTCGGCATCGGGGGTGCCCCCGGCATGCAGGGCGCGCGTACGGAATCCGAACTGGTGATCCGACATCTAGGCGTTGGCTCCTTCGAGGTTGGTTTCCGGCTGCTGCCGATCCCTGCCATGGTGTGGTCCGCCGGGGGAACCGTGCAACCGGTGTCCGGCTGCGCTCCATCGCCTCTGGCGTTAGCACCGCGCCGGTGGATTCCGGTGGTTGCTGCGGCGTCAACAAGCCAGATCTCTCGGCCGCTCGGGATGGTCTCCTCCATGGTCGCAAACCCGGGGCCGTCAGCAAAGAATGTTGCGCAGCGTGGCAGTCCGCCGCCGGTCGATAGGCTGGGGGGCATGGGAACACGCATCGCATTGGTCCGCCATGGGGAAACCGACTGGAACGCCGAGCGGCGCCTCCAGGGCCAGACCGACATCCCCTTGAACGCCGCCGGGCGCGACCAGGCACGGGCTGCGGCCCGGGAGCTGGAACGCCTGGGGCACGACGGCGGTGCCTGGGAAGCGCTGGTCTCCTCGCCGTTGGGGCGGGCCGTTGAAACGGCGGCCATCATCGGCGGGCAGCTGGGGCTGGAGGCCATCGCGCCGGTGGAGGGCCTGCAGGAACGCCACTACGGTGACGGCGAGGGCCGCATTGTCGCGGGGCTGGACCGAGCCGAACTGGATGCGTTGCTGGCCACCGCCGAGCCGGAGGCCGAGGTGGTCGCCCGGGCGCAGACGGCACTTCGCGATGTCACCGCCGCGCACCCGGACGCCAACATCGTGGTCGTCGCCCACGGCACCCTGATCCGCCTGGTGGTCGGTTCGCTGCTCGGCGTGGAGCACCCGCGGGTGCTCAACGGCGAGGTCGTGGAGATCGACGCCGACCTGCTGGCGGCCCCGGCCGACCAAGTCATCGACCACCTGCGCACCGAACGCACCCAAGAATCCACACTCAACGCCTGAGTTGGCCCGCGCGGAATGCGTGGCCGAACTGCACCGCCGCCTCCAGGACTCCCGGCGTACCGACGACGCTCAGGAGTCACGTAGCGAGTCCGTGGATGAGGCGCGGGTCAGGACCATGGCCAAGCCTATGACAGGAACGGTAAGGCCCTGGCGGACTCCAAAGGGCGCCAGCCCGCAGCAAACAAGGCAGAGGGCAAGCCGGCCAACGAACAAATGCAGTCGCTGGCCGCGAAGCTGCGCGCGGCTGAACGATTGGAAGAGGAGAGCCGCCGTCGCGACATGGACCCGCCGGCCCCGGGCCGCGAGCGTGGCCCCCGGCGCGGGCGATATCCCGCAAAAAGGCGATGGCCACCGGTTGAGCCCTCGACCTATGGGCGAGATCAGCCGGTGGCCATGTTCCACAAAGCAGGTGATTGCAGACTTTCTCAGTACAGCGAGATCCGCCCTAAGGTTTTTGCGTGAGACGGCGAGCAAACGCGCTCACCGCGACCGCGATGAGCAACGCGGCCCCGAGCATTGATCCGATGAAGATCCAATCCGGCCCCAGTGGTCGTGGAACTGCATAATCATCGACTAGAGCCCCCCACGGTAGCTGAATGACAACAGTCGATACGAGCGCCAGGGAAAGGGTTCCAAGGAAGACATTCGTCTTGGCCCAGGTCGATTCCGCGGCGTCGGCCATGAGGCCGCCGACCATGCAGGCGGCTCCCATGAGGATCAACCAGACCTGACTGGCGCCAAGAACCATCGCTGCTGCCGCCGGAGTGACGTCGGGCCAGATGAGACCACCACCGAGCGGTCGGACTATAGACAACACGACCAGGGAGACCACAAGGTAAAGACCGGCTGCTCCGCTGGTCAAGACCCCGGACTGACCCAGACTAAAATCCTTCTTTACCAATTGCATGCTTTTGCTACTGCCCTCGCGTCCTTCTTCTTGATGGCGTGTTTCACTGCGGCAAGGATCTCCGTCTTCCGCCAGGACGGCTTGCTCTTCCGGGAGCTTTCCAAATCTATCTTGAAAGTTCCAAACAAGCCGGTGACGTGGCAATCCCATTGCTGGCGCATGGTGGCGATCTTCATGGACCGGGGGTGGTGTTCCACCAAGTCCTTGCGCCGGAACCCGCTGCTGCGGGCCCTGCGCGCCGTCGCCGGCTTCTACCGCGTGAACTGGCGGCGGGCCGCCGCCCAGGAATACGAGTACGTCAGGCTCCGCGACGAGGCCGTCCGGAAGTATCCGGCCGCCTCGGGCGGCCGGATGTGACCGGCGTCCGGTCCCGGCCTACGCCGGAGTGCAGATCCGCTGCAGTTCCGGGATGCAGGGTTCGTTCTGCAGGCTGGTCGTGTCGCCGAGCGCCGTTCGCTCGAACAGCTGGGTCAGCAGCCGGCGCATGATCTTCCCCGACCGTGTCTTGGGCACGTCGGGGACGAACACGATGTCCCGCGGCTTGGCGATCGGGCCGATCTGCGTGGCCACGTGTGACCGCAATTCCGCCGCCGCTGCGAGCTGTTCCGGCGTCGATCCGGCAGCCGTGCCCGCACCGATGAGCGAACGGTCATGGGGGACGACGAACGCTGTGGCCGCCTGTCCGGTCTTCGCGTCGGTGGTGGGGCAGACGCCCGCCTCGACGACGGAAGGGTGGGAGACGAGCGCGGATTCGATCTCGATCGTGGAGAGCAGGTGCCCGGAGACATTGAGTGCATCGTCGGTGCGGCCCAGGATCCAGGTGTCGCCGTCGTCGTCGTACTTGGCGCCGTCGCCGGCGAGGAACCAGCCCTGGGTCGCGTACTTCTCCCAGTAGGACGTGAAGTAGCGTTCCGGATTGCCCCAGACGGTGCGGGCCATGGCCGGGCCGGTGGAGGTGAGCACGATGTTGCCCTGCACCTGGGCAGGGACCCGGGCGCCGCCGTCGTCCACGATGTCCGTGGAGACGCCGGGCAGGGCGCGGGTGCCGCAGCCGGGTTTGAAGACGGTGTCGGACGGGCGGGGGGAGAGGATGGTGGCCCCGGTTTCCGACTGCCACCAGGTGTCCACCATCGGGATGCCGGCGTCGGGCTGGCCGGGGATGAGGGCATCGCGGCCGACCTGGGTGCGCAGCCAGCGCCAGGCCTCCGGGTTGACCGCCTCGCCGACGGTGCCGGCCAGGCGGATGGAGGAGAGATCGTAAGCGGCGGGGATGCCGTCGGGGAACCAGCCCATGAGCGAGCGGACCAGCGTGGGGGCCGTGTAGTAGCTGGTCACGCCGTACCGTTCGATGATCTCGAAGTGCCGGCCGGGGTGTGGGGCGTTGGGGACGCCCTCGTAGATGACCTGGGTGACGCCGTTGGAGAGCGGACCGTAGATCTCGTAGGTGTGGGCGGTGACCCAGGCCAGGTCGGCGGTGCACCAGTGGACGTCGTCGCCGCGGCGGGACGGATCGGGGTGGGAGAAGAGGAACTCGTGGCTCCACGAGGCCTGGGTGAGGTAGCCGCCGGTGGTGTGCACCAGCCCCTTGGGCTTGCCGGTGGTGCCGGAGGTGTACATGATGAACAGCGGCGTCTCGGCGTCGAACGCCTGGGCGGCGTGGGTGCGCGGCTGGGTCTCGACGGCCTCGTGCCACCAGAGATCCCGGCCTGCGGTCCACGCGATGTCGCTGCCGGTGCGGCGGATGACGAGAACGTGCTCGATCGCGTTGTCCCCGGCGACTGCGGCGTCCGCGTTGTCCTTCACCGGGACGGCGGTGCCCCGGCGGAACTGGCCGTCGGTGGTGACCAGCAGCTTTGCGCCGGTGTCCTCGACCCGGAACCGCAGCGCCTCGGCGGAAAAGCCACCGAAGACCAGCGAATGCACCGCACCGATGCGGGCGCAGGCCAGCGTGATGACGATGGTTTCCACCAGCACCGGCAGGTAGATGACCACGCGGTCACCCGCCCCGATGCCCAACGACGTCAGCGCGTTGGCGGCCTGGGACACGAGTTCGGTCAGCTCCGCGTAGGTGACCGTGCGGCGGTCGCCGGGTTCGCCCTCGAAGTGCAGGGCCACTTTGTCGCCGCGACCTGCCGCAACGTGGCGGTCGGCGCAGTTCACCGCGGCGTTCAGCGTCCCGCCCTCGAACCAGCGCAGCTCCGGGCCGCGGCGGGCCTGCGGATCCACGGGGGTGGCGCTGTGGATGGTGTGCCAGGGCTCGGCCCACTGCAGCCGGGCTGCGGCGGCGGCCCAGAAGTCCAGGCGTTCGGCCTCGGAGGCAAACCCGGTGTCGGGTCCGACGGCGGACGCGTCGAGGGCGACGGTGGTGGATGTGGGGGCAGTGCTCATGAAATCAGCTCCATCGGTCATGGCGGAAGCACCTGTGCCGGATGCCGCCGCACCTGGGGTGCTGCGCCGTCCGGCGTGGTTGCTGCGGCGTCACGGAGCCACGTCTCTCGGCCGCTCGGGATGGGTTCCCCTCTACTGAAGACCAGCGGGTGGGGTGCGGGCAACTTCTGCGACGCGTTGCGAAATATTTCATCAAGGGTCCTGCGGGGGTCCCGGTGGTGAATAAATCGCACCAGAAACCCCGAAATCACCGCCATTGTTCGACGTTGGGCGGTGGTGTTCCGGGGTGCCCCCGGGCTGGGAACGGGTCGTCATGCGGGGGACGGTGGTTGTCGTGGGGGTACTTCGTGTGGCCCAATGGAGGCAGTAACCATCCAGAGCGGCCGAGAGATCTGGCTCGATGACGCCGCAGCAACCCCTTCCCGTTCACCCGGGAGGAAGGTGCTCACGCCGGAACCGATGGAGTGATTGTCAATGTCCGCTGTGCCGATCGACGAGGTGGCCCCCCGCCACCTGATCAAGCTCACCCCCGGCGTCCCAGCCGATTCCCGCTACGACGAGCTCGCCGCGATCTTCCGCCCCGTATTCGCCCGGATCGCCGAGGGCGCCGCGGATCGCGATGCCGGACGGATCCTGCCCATCGAACAAGTCGGCTGGCTGAACCAGGCACGGTTCGGTGCCCTGCGGGTACCCCGCGCGGCCGGCGGATTCGGGGCCACCCTGGTGGACTCCTTCCGCCTGCTGATCGAACTCGGGGAGGCTGATTCACAGATCGCCCAGCTGCTGCGTTCGCACATCGGCTTCGTTGAATCCGTGCTGCTGCTCGAGGACGAGTCGGTGAAGGCCCGCTGGTTTGCGCGCTTCGTCACGGGCCAGATCGTCGGCAACGCCTACACCGAACGCGGCGGCAACGACCTGGGCCAGCTCAACACCGTCGTCGAGTCGACCGGCACCGGATGGCTGCTCACGGGGGAGAAGTACTACTGCACCGGAACGATCTTCGCCGACTGGGTCGCGGTCACCGCGACCGCTCCCGGAGTGCCCGGCCGGCACATCGCCGTGGTGTCCACCCGGCATTCGGCAGTGCGGATCTACGACGACTGGGACGGCTTCGGCCAGCAGCTCACCGGCACCGGCTCGACGACCTTTGAGCGGGTCCCCGTCGACACCCTGCTGGATCCGGCGGTCCTGGAGATCCACCCGGAGTCGGCCATCTTCCAGCTGGTCCTGCTCGCCGTCCAGGCCGGAATCGCCCGCGCCGTGCTCGCCGATGCGCGGGCCCACACCCAACTGCGCACCCGGGCGTTCAGCACCGGGACCGGGGTGGCCTCGCGGCGTGAACCCCAGGTGCTGCAGGTCATCGGGGAGATCTCCGCGACGACGTTCGCCGTGGATGCGATCGTGCTGGCCGCCACCGCCGAGCTCGAGGAGGCCATCGGCCAACCCGGTCTGAGCGCCGCCGAGCAGTATGCGGTCTGCGAGCTCGCGGCCAACCGCGCCCAGTCCGCCGTGCAGCCGCTGGTCCTGCAGGCTGCCACCTCGCTCTTCGACGGGCTCGGTGCCTCCTCGACCTCCACCCGCTGCAACCTCGACCGCCACTGGCGCAACGCGCGCACCGTGGCCACCCACAACCCCGCCATGTACAAGTCCCGCATCGTCGGCGACTACGAGGTCAACGCCACGGCCCCGCGCAAGCTCAGCGCCGTCGGCGACCTCAGGACCCCCGAAGGAGAACAATGAGCACCACACCGGCACGCCGCCACGTCCGCCTCAACGCATTCGACATGAACTGCGTGGTCCACCAGTCGCCCGGCCTCTGGCGCCACCCGCAGGACCAGGCCTGGCGCTACAAGGAGCTCGGCTACTGGACCGAACTGGCCAAGACACTGGAGAAGGGCCTGTTCGACGGCATCTTCATCGCCGACGTGCTGGGCACCTACGACGTCTACGGCTCCACCAACACCACGCCGCTCTCCGCCGGCGCGCAGGTCCCGGTCAACGACCCGTTCCTGCTGGTCTCCGCCATGGCAGCGGTCACCGAGAACCTGGGCTTCGGCGTCACCGCCGGAACCGCGTACGAGCACCCGTACCCGTTCGCCCGCCGCCTGGCGACCCTGGACCACCTGACCAACGGCCGCATCGGCTGGAACGTCGTCACCGGCTACCTGCCCTCCGCCGCCCGCAACATGGGCCAGGAAGACCAGATGGAACATGACGAGCGCTACGACCACGCCGACGAGTACCTCGAAGTCGTCTACAAGCTGCTCGAGGGCTCCTGGGAAGATGACGCCGTCATCCGCGACCGTGAGTCCGGCGTCTACACTGACCCGTCCAAGGTCCACGAGATCGGCCACGAGGGCAAGTACTTCAAGGTCCCGGGCATCGCCATCACCGAACCCTCGGTGCAGCGCACGCCGGTCATCTACCAGGCAGGTGCCTCCAAGCGCGGCCTGGAGTTCGCCGGTGAGAACGCCGAATCGGTCTTCGTGAACAGCCCCACCAAGGAGCTGCTGGTCGAATCGGTGCAGAAGATCCGCGCCAATGCCGTGGCCGCCGGACGCGATGCCCATGACGTGAAGATCTACACCATGCAGACCATCATCACCGGTGCCACCACCGAGGAGGCCCAGGCCAAGTACGCGGACTACGCCTCCTACACCGACCTGGACGGCGCCCTGGCCCTGCTCTCCGGCTGGACCGGCATCGACATGTCCCAGTACGACCTCGATGACGTCATCGGCGAGGATGTGCAATCCAACGCCATCCAGTCCTCGGTCGAGACCTTCAAGAAGGCCTCCGGCGACGACGGCAAGCCGTGGACCATCCGCCAGCTCGCCGAATGGATCGGCGTCGGCGGGTTCGGTCCGGTGACCGTGGGCAGCGGCGCGGAAGTCGCGGCCAAGCTCGTCGAATGGGTCGAGGACACCGACGTCGACGGGTTCAACCTGGCCTACGCCATCACCCCGGGCACGTTCGAGGACGTCGTGGAACATGTCATCCCCGAGCTGCAGAAACTTGGCGCCTACCCCACCGAATACACGCCCGGCACCCTGCGCCAGAAGCTCTTCGGCGCCGGCGACCGGGTGAAGGACACCCACCGCGCGGCCGGCTACCGCCTGGCCACCGCGGACCTGGCCACCAGCTAGGAAACCGCACCACCACCACCACCACCACCATCCAGAGCGGCTGAGAGACCTGGCTCGTTGACGCCGCAGCAACCACCCCCTTGAGGGCCGGTGCTCCCGCCAGGACCGATGGAGAGGCCTTCCCTCGTCCCGGCCGCCCTGACCCGGCGGCCGGGACGACGGCGGGCTCTTCCCCGGCATGACCCGAGGAGGACCAGACATGACCACGAGCACCACCACCGACACACCACCGCCACCGCGGATGCGATCCCGCGTCGCCATCGCCAGCCTGGTCGGCACCACCATCGAGGGTTACGACTTCGTCCTCTACGGGCTGGCCGCGGCCACCGTGTTCGGCCCGCTGTTCTTCGCCCCCGCCGACCCGTTGGTCGGCACCATGGCCGCGTTCGCCACCTACGCCGTCGGCTTCATTGCCCGCCCCATCGGAGGCGTGCTCGGCGGCCACTTCGGGGACCGGATCGGCCGCAAATCGGTCCTGGTCGCCTCCCTGCTGCTCACCGGCCTGGCCACCACCGCCATCGGCCTGTTGCCCACCCACGACACCGCCGGCTGGATCGCCCCGGCCCTGTTGCTGGCCCTGCGCGTGCTGCAGGGCGTCGGCTATGGCGCCGAATGGGCGGGAGCCGCCCTGATGACCGTCGAACACGCGGCACCGGGCAAGCGCGGATTCACCAGCAGCGCCACCCAGATCGGCCCGAGCGCCGGCATGCTGCTGGCCACCGGCGTCCTGCTCGCCCTCGAATCGGCCATGCCCGAGGACGCCTACCTGGCCTGGGGCTGGCGGTTGCCGTTCCTGGCCAGCATCCTGCTGGTGGTCGTCGGGTTGATCGTGCGCCTGAAGATCGAGGACAGCGCCTCGTTCAAGCGCGTCGTGGACACCGACGCCGTCGCCCGCCGCCCCGTGCTGGAATCGCTGCGCACCCACCCCCGCCAGGTCGCCCTGACCACCGGGCTGCGACTGGCCCAGAACGCGTTCTACTACGTCTACACCGTCTTCATCCTCACCTACCTGACCCAGGGTGGCACCAGCCGCGAAACCGGGTTGCAGGCCATCCTCATCGCCTCGGCGCTCGGCCTGGTCTCCGTCCCCTTCTGGGGCTGGGTCTCCGACCGGATCGGCCGCCGCCGCACGTACCTCTTCGGCGGGATCTTCAGCATCCTGGTGGCCCTGGTTGCCTTCCCGCTGCTGGACACCGGCAACTTCGTGCTCATCGTGTTCACCGTCGTGCTGGGCATGAACATCGGACACGACGCCATGTACGGGCCGCAGGCCGCGTTCTTCGCCGAACTGTTCGACACCCGGGTGCGCTTCAGTGGAGTCTCGCTGGGCTACCAGATCGGTTCGGTCCTCGGCGGAGGCCTGGCCCCGCTGGTCGCCACCGCCCTGCTCGCCGCCGGCGGTGGCAGCCCCTTCTGGGTCATCGCCTACTTCGTCGGCGTCGGGGCCATCACCCTGGTCACCACGCTGCTCGCCCCGGAAACCGGGGCGCGTGACCTGGATGCACGGCACGACGCCGATGCCTCCTCCCAGCCCGAGCCCGCCACCATCAGTTAGGACCCCTCATGAGTGAAACCACCACGGCGACCACCAGCGCCGCCATCACCGTCCCGGATGGATCCGAGGCACGCTACGCCGCCCTCGCGGCGCGCTTCCGCCCCGTCTTCGCCCGCATCGCCGAGGGGGCCGTCACCCGCGAACAGGACCACGTGCTGCCCTTCGAGCAGATCGGCTGGCTCAAGGAAGCCGGCTTCACCGCGTTGCGCGTTCCGGCCGAACACGGCGGTGACCCCGTCACCCACGAACACCTCTTCCGTCTGCTCATCGAGCTGGCCGAAGCCGACTCGAACGTCTCGCACCTGCTGCGTTCGCATTTCTCCTTCGTCGAGACCATCGCCTTGCAGCCGCGCACCTTCCGCGACCTCTGGTTCCCCCGCGTCCTCGCCGGGGAGATCTTCGGCAACGCGGCCACCGAACGCGGCGGCAACGCGCTGGGGACCACCGCGACACGGCTTTCACAGCACGACGACGGATGGGTCCTCAACGGCGCCAAGTACTACACGACGGGCAGCATCTTCGCCGACTGGATCGTCGTGATGGCCAGCACCGAGGGAATCGACGGCCGGCAATACGCCGTCGTGCGGGCCGACGCCGCGGGCGTGGTCATCCACGACGACTGGGACGGCTTCGGCCAACCCCTGACCGGCACCGGAACCGCCCTCTTCGAGAACGTGTCCGTCGAGGAATCCAACATCATCCACCGCAAGGTCACCAGCACCCTGGAACCAGCCTTCTTCCAACTCGTCCTGCTCGCCGTGCTAGCCGGCATCGGGCGGGCAGCCCTCCGGGACGCCTCGGCCCTGGTGGCCACCCGGACCCGGACCTTCAACACCGGATCCGGCGGGCTGTTCCGCGACGATGCGCAGATCCAGGAGCATGTCGGCACCCTGGCCGCCCGGGTCTACGCCGCCGAGGCCATCGTTGCAGCGGCGGCCCGCGATCTGGATGCCGCCGTCGACCCCGACCTCGGGCTCGATGCCGAAGCAGCCTTCCTGCGCGCCGAACTCGGCGTGGAAAAGGCCCACGTGGCCATTCCGCCCCTCGTCCTGGAGGCCACCACGGCCCTCTTCGATGTCACCGGCGCCTCGGCCACCAGCCGCGGCAAGTCGCTGGACCGGCACTGGCGCAATGCCCGCACGGTCGCCACCCACAACCCCGCGGTCTTCAAGGCCCGCGCGGTCGGGGACTTCCACGTCAACGGCACCATCCCCACCGGGCTGAACAGCATCGGCGAAGCCACCACCACCGACCAGGGGAGCACCTCCGCATGAGCACCACCGAACGCCCCCGCCTGCTGCTGAGCGCCTTTTTGATGAACACCCCCAGCCATATCCTGGGCGGTCAATGGCGCCACCCCGAGGCGCAACAGCACCGCTTCAACGATGTGCGGATGTGGGTGGACCTGGCCCGCCAACTCGAAGACGCCAAATTCGATGCCATGTTCTTCGCCGACGTCGTGGGACTGTATGGAAACCACGAGGGCGGCTGGGCGTCCCTGGTCGACAAGGGCCTGCAGATCCCCTCCAACGATCCGCTGGTCCTGGCGTCCGCGCTGGCTGCCACCACGTCGGAGATCGGGCTGGCCCTGACCAGTTCCGTCGTGCAATCGGAGCCGTTCCAGATGGCCCGCCAATTCTCGACCCTGGACCACCTCTCCGGCGGCCGCGTCGCCTGGAACATCGTGACCAGCGTGCTGGAGAACGCGCATCGGAACTTCGGGGCGAAGGGGCTCGCCGCGCATGAGGACCGCTACGACTGGGCCGACGAATACGTCGCGGCCGTCTACAAGCTCTGGGAGGGGTCCTGGGAGGACGGTGCCCTGCTGGCCGACAAGCAGGCGGGCCGCTTTGCCGACCCGGCGCTGATCAACAAGATCCACCACGAGGGCAAGCGGTATTCCATCGAGGGCCCGCACCTGACCTCACCCAGCCCGCAACGCACCCCGTTCCTCTTCCAGGCCGGCAGCTCACCGCGCGGTAAGGCGTTCGCCGCAGCCCACGCCGAGGCCACGTTCCTCTTCGCCCCGCATACCGATTACGTGCGCCGGCAGACGGCAGCGATCCGTGGTCTCGAAGCACAGGCCGGACGGGCGCCGGGGGATGTGAAGATCTTCGCCGGATTGTCGTTCGTCGTGGGCAGCACCGAGGAAGAGGTCCGTCGCAAGGAGGCCGAGTACGACGAGTACCTGGACCTGGATGCGATCATCGCCCACATCGGGGGCGGCATCGGCGTGGACCTGGGTGGGCTGGACCACGACACCTTGTTGGGCGACGTCGAAACGGAGGGCGCCCGCGGAGTCCTCGAAGCGGCCATCGCCTCCGTCCCCGGGGGGAAGCCAACCATCGGCGACCTGGCCCGCTACCGGGCGAAGGCCCAGCAGATCTCCGGCACCCCCGAACAGATCGCCGACGAGCTGGAGCGCTGGCAGGACGCCGGCATCAACGGGGTGAACATCATCAACCAGATCCTTCCCGGTTCCTACACCGACTTCATCGAAGGAGCCCTGCCGGAGTTGCGGGCCCGGGGGCTGGCCCAGAGCGAGTACGCGCCGGGCACATTGCGCGAAAAGGTCTTCGGCCGTGCGGCCACCCTCGAGGGGACCCACCCGGCGGCCGGGTACCGCGGGGCGTTCACCCAACACGCCGCCACGGCCACGCAGGCGGCGCCGGCCCCGGTGGGCTGACGCGCCGGGCTGACCTGCCGGGCCGCGGCTTGTAGTGTGGTGGCCATGACGGAACCAGCTGCGCAGAACAACCCGTCCGAGGCCGCACTGGCCGGTGTCCCGGATGCCCAGATCCCCGACGTCGACATCCCGGAACCGGACATCGCCGACGTCGAGATCCCGGCAGTACCGGGGGAAGACCCCGGGGTGGGGGACAGCGGCCTGCCCGCCGGCCTATTCGGTGAATCCACCCGTCCGGGGGATATCCCCGAACCGGTGGTCCCCGAGGTCGAGGGCCCGCCCCTGGGAACCACCGACCCCCAGCTGCGCACCGGCGACCCGGCGAAGGGGACCACCGAACCGGTCCTGAACGTCGGGGACCCCGTCCTGGCGGAGCCGGTCTTGAACGAACCCGTCCTCGGCGGGGCCGGAGCCGACGGCCCGGCGTTGAGCCTGCACCACATCAACGACCGGGACACGATCCGCCGTCTGCTCACCACCCCGGCCCGCTGGGCCATCGTCGGGTTGTCCAACAACCCGATGCGTGCCGCCGTCGGCGTCGCGCGCATCATCCGCGACGAGCTCGGCATGGACATCGTCCCGGTCTCGCTCAAGGGCGACACCGTGCACGGCGAACGCGGCTACACCCGGCTGGACCAGATCCCGGGAACCATCGACGTCGTGGACTGCTTCGTGAACTCCACCAAGGTCGGGGCCATCGTGGACCAGGCCATCGACATCGGCGCGAAGGCCGTCTGGCTGCAGGTCGGCGTGATCGACGAGGAGGCCGCGGCCCGGGCCAAGGCCGCCGGACTCGACGTGGTGATGGATGCCTGCCCGGCGATCGAACGCCGCAACGTCATCCTCGAGTAGCCGGACCTATTCCATCTGGTCGTAGCGGGCACGCAGGAACAGGAAGATCCCGTACGCCATGAGCCCCACGGCCATGGCGGTCAACGCCGCAGGGCCCGCCGGCTGGTCACGGACCGCCTGCAGCGCCCCGTCGACGCCGGTGGCATCCTGCGGATCATGCTGGAGCGTGGCGACGATGAACAACAGGCCCACGGCGGCCAGGACCAGGCCCTTGGCCACGTATCCCACGGTGCCGAAGCCGTTGACGAGCCACCGCATGGTCTGGTTCTCCTGCGGGCGCAGGATCTTCTGGAAGCTGCGGGAGACCCCGCGGTAGACGAAGTATCCGCCGATGCCGATGACCACCAGCCCGGCAACCACCAGTGCCACGCTGCCCGGTCCGGAGGACATCAACGTGCTCGAGGCGGTGCTGCTCTGCTCCGAGGAACCCTTGCTGCTGCCCAGTGCGTAACGGATGAAGGTCGAACCGATGACCCCGAAGACGACGGCGGTGCCCGCCTGCTTGATCCGGTAGAACGCCCCGCCACTGCCGGGGAAGACCGTTTGGGCCACACACCACACGCCCAGCAGCAGGCACCCCAGGGCGCAGATCCAGATCAGCACGTCGCCGCCCGGCTGCTTCGCCAGGGTGCTGATGGCACCGGACTGGCTGGCTTCCCCGCCGGAGGCGCGCCCGACCTTGATGGCCAGGAAGCCCATGGTCAGGTGCAACACCCCGTTGGCGGCGAATCCCGTGCGGGCCACGCGCTCGAACCATTGGCTATGTGCCGCCTCGCGTGCGCCGTCGACGGCTTCTTCGGTCGTTCCCATGAGCACAGCATAGGGAATGGGTGCACCCGGAACCGCATCCGGCGCCGTCGTGCCCGGGTGGCGCCGGTCAGGCTGGGGGCGGTGCCGTGTGGCGGCGCAGCGCCAGCGGCAGGGTGGCCAGCGACAGGGCCGCAGCGACCAGCAGTGCGGTGGGGAAGGAGAACCCCGCGGCGAGCATCCCCACCAGGACCGAGCCGAGTCCCGTTCCGGCGTCGAACCCGATGTTCCAGACGGCGCTGGCCGTCCCGTAGTCGCGGCGGTCCACTGCGGAGAGCGAGAGCAGCAGGGTCAGGTTCTGCAGCCCGCCGTAGGCGATCCCGACCACGGCCATCGCCACCAACAGGAGCAGGACGCGGGTGGCGTCGGCATCCCGGATGGCCGCCGCGGCCAGGCCCAGGCCGATGACCGTGCACAGCACCAGGGGCCAGAGGAAGCGGTGTGCGCCGAACCGGTCGGCCAGGGCGCCGACCTTCCAGCGGCTCAGTGCCGCAGCCGCCGTGAGCAGGACCAGGCCGCCGGACGTGGCGGCTGGCACCGAACTGAATTGCGGGGCAAACGTGATCAGCGCGCCGCCGGCCAGGGTGACGCCGAGCAGCAGCAGCATGGGGCGCAGCAACCCGGGGGGTACCAGCCGGCGACGTGGACCGGTGGGTCCGACGCCCGGGGCGGAGGCCGCAGCGACGGAACTGGCGTGGCGGTCCGCTTGCAAGGCGCGGGCCAGGCGCGGGGTGGCGAGGATGCCGAGCAGGGGGAGGGTACCCAAGGCGAAGACGGTCCAGAAGCCGAAGGTCTCGGCCAGCCACGGACTGGCCGGGAGCACCACCAGCTGGGGGACGGCGATGGCCGCACCGTAGGCGCCGATGGCCGCGCCGTGGCGGACGGGTGGCACCAGCAGGGCGACCGCCGCCGATCCCGTGACGGTGAGGATGCCGAAGCCGACACCGCGCACGATGGACCAAGCCAGGATCCAGCCCAACTGGTCCGACACCAGCAGCAACAGGCTCGGTGCACCGAGCAGGAACAATCCGGCACCGAGCACGCGCGTGGTCCCGAAACGTTCCAGCAGGCGGGGCACCAGCCCCTGGGTGAGGACCGTGGCGAGCAGCAACGCCCCGTTGACCAGGCCGGATCCCGCGGCATCGGCGCCACCGCGCACCGCCCACAGGGGCGCCACGGACAGCAGGGCTGCATACCCGGAAAAACCGGCAGCAGTGAGCAGGAGCAGGGCCGGCATTCCCGGCGCGCTCCAGACGGAATCGCGACGGGGCGGGACGGATCGGCTCACGCTGCCCCACCCTAGCAAGCCCCGCGAAGGGGAGTGGCCCCGCCCCCGGCGTGCTCATATGAGTACGCTCAATTGCTCATATGTTATGCTCGCGGTGTTAGCCACATCACGATCGGAGCATGCCATGACGCGTCTGAACGCCGCGAACCTGTCCTCCCTCAACGACACGGTCGCCGTGCCCGGATACGATCTGGCGCAACGACGCATCGGGATCGTGCACTTCGGGGTCGGCGGATTCCACCGCGCCCACCAGGCCATGTACCTGGACGCGCTCATGAACACGGGCGCCGATCTGGACTGGGCCATCTGCGGGGTCGGGCTCATGCCGCACGACCAGCGCATGCGCGACGCGCTCGCCGGCCAGGACGGCCTCTACACGCTGGTGGACAAGGCCCCCGACGGCAGCCGCAACGCCCGCGTCATCGGCTCCATCGCCCGCTACCTCTACGCCCCGGACGACCCGGAGGCAGTGCTGGCCCAACTGGTCGACCCGGACGTGCGCATCGTCTCGCTCACCGTCACCGAAGGCGGCTACAACTACAACGCCTCCACCGGGGAATTCAACGCCTCCACCCCGGCCGTCGCCGCCGATCTCGCCGAGGGGGCGGTCCCCACCACCACGTTCGGCTTCGTCACCGAGGCGCTGCGCCGACGCCGGGAGGCCGGCACCGCGCCGTTCACGATCATGAGCTGCGACAACATCCAGGGCAACGGGCATCTCGCGGCCCGCGTCTTCTCGGCCTTCGCCACGCTGAAGGACCCGGAACTCGGCGCCTGGATGATCAAGAACGTCCCGTTCCCCAACTGCATGGTCGACCGCATCACCCCCGTCACCACCGACGCCGACCGGGCCGCCATCGCCGACGAATACGGGGTCCAGGACGAGTGGCCCGTGGTCTGCGAGGACTTCGTCCAATGGGTCCTCGAGGACAACTTCCCCACCGGACGCCCGGATTGGGGGTCGGTCGGTGTCCAGCTCGTCGACGACGTCGAACCCTACGAATTGATGAAACTGCGACTGCTCAACTGCAGCCACCAGGGCATCGCCTACCTCGGGTACCTCGCCGGCTACCGCTTCGCCCACGAAGCCTGCAGCGACCAGCTCTTCATCGACTTCCTGCTCGCCTACATGGAACGCGAGGCCACCCCCACACTCAGGCCCGTCCCCGGCATCGATCTGGACTCCTACCGCCACCAGCTCATCGAACGCTTCGCCAACGAACAGATCCAGGACACCCTGGCCCGCCTGGCCGCCGAATCCTCCGACAGGATCCCCACCTGGCTGGTCCCGGTCATCCGGGCCAACCTGTCCGACGGCGGTGCGGTGCGCCTGAGCGCCGCCATCGTCGCCTCCTGGGCGCGCTACGCCCGCGGCGTCGACGAATCAGGACAGCCCATCGAGGTCGTGGACCGGCTCCGGGAACGCGTCATGGCGGCCGCCGCCGCCCAAGATGAGGACCCGTTGGCCTTCCTGCGCGATCCCGAACTCTTCGGCGACCTCGCCGAGCGCGAGGATTTCACGAAGCCCTATCTGGAGGCGCTGGCCATCCTGGACGACGGCGGGGCGTTGGCTTTGCTGCGCACCCTCCGCGAGGACGGCTGGCAGTAGGCGGGACTGGTTCTTCGGCTAACGTGCCGGCGGGGCCTGCGCGGCAACGGGACGGTCCCAGATGACGACGAGTGCCGTCGCGATCGGCCCGAGGAACAGCCCCAGAACGAACCAGATCCACCGGCGACGGCCTTTGGTCTCGGCCAAGCCGGCGGTGACGATGGCCAGTGCCAGCCACCATCCGCCGTTGGCGGTCACTGTAGAAGTATCCATCCGAAGAGCTTCCTTTCGTTGGGCCGCCGCGTCTGCGGTGGCTACACCCCGTAGAGGCGGGTGCGTTCGGCGGCGTACAGGCTACGGGACTGCGCGCCCCAGGTCTCGCCCGAGGGGCTGAGCCGGGTCCCGACCCGGCGTTCGAAGGCGGGCAGTGTGCCGGTGGCAGCCCAGGCGGCCTGCCGCGCGGCCCCGAGGGCCACGTACTCGCCCGCTTCCAGGACATCGACCTCGAGGCCCAGCAGGTCCGGTGCCACCGCGCGCAGGGACTTCGAGCGTGCCCCGCCGCCGATCAGCAGCGCCCGCTGCGCGGGAATCGAGACCTCTGACAGGGCCTGTGCGGCATCGGCGAGGGAGTTCATCACCGAGAGCACCGAAGCCCGGGCCAGGTTCTCCCGCGTTAGCGATGCCCGGCTCAATCCCGTCAGGCTCCCGGTGGCGTCGGGCAGATTGGGGGTGCGCTCTCCGTCGAAATACGGCATGAGATTCAGCCCGCCCGCCAGTGGGTCGCCCGCGGAGGCAAGGCGGTCGAATTCGGCCAACTCGACGCCGAGGAGTTCGGCGGTGGTGGCCATGACCCGCGCCGAGTTGATGACTGCCAGCAAGGGCAGGTAGCCGCCGGTGGCATCGGCGAATCCTGCCACCGCCCCGGTGGGGTCCGCTGTGGGGCGGCCGGGTACCGATGCGAATACGGTCCCGGAGGTGCCGATCGACACGGCGATCTCTCCGGCCTCCATGCCCAGGCCCAGCGCCGCCGCCGCATTGTCTCCGGCCCCGGCGGAGACCGGTGGTTCGCCGACGCCGAAGGAGGCGAGAAGCGCTCCTCCGGACGTGTCGGGGGCGATGACCTCGGGAAGCTCGGGAACCCTGCCGAAGTATTCGTGCAGCAGGGCTTCCCGGTAGCCGGTCTCCGGGTGGTAGTAAGCGGTCCCGCTGGCGTCCGACCGGTCGGTGAACCACCGTCCCGTCAGCACGTGGTTGAGGTAGTCGTGCGGCAGCACCACCCGGTGGACCCGCGCGGCCGCGTCCGGTTCGTGACGCGCCAGCCAGGCCAACTTGGTCAGGGTGAAGGAGGCCACCGGAACGGCACCGACCTCCGAGGCCCAGAAGGCGGCGCCATGGTCCTCGACCATCGCTGCGGCCTGGCGGGCACTGCGTGTGTCGTTCCACAGCAGGGCATCGAAGACCGGCTGGTTGTCGGCGTCCAGCGCCACCATGCCGTGCTGCTGGGCTGCGAGGCCGACGCCGATGACGGTGCCTGCGGAGCCGGGGTCCGCCTGGCGCCAGGCCTGATGCAGGGCGTCGGCCCAGATGCGCGGGTCGATGCTGGTCCCGTCGGGGTGTGCCACCTTGGCCGAACGCAGTTCCCCGCCCGTCGCCGCGTCCAGGACCAGGACCTTGCAGGATTGCGTGGAGGAATCGATGCCGACGACGACGCGCTTCATGCGGTGGCCCCGTCCGTCGCCGGGTTTTCGTCAGCCAGTCCCAGCTCGGCACCCAGATGCCTGGCCAGTTCGGGGCCGATGACCAGGTGATTCGCGATTCCAGCGGCAACTGCAGCACGCACGCCGGCTACACCCTCTTCGCTCGGGGCCACCAGCACCACCCGGGGTGTGGAGATGAGTTGCTGCAAGGTCACCGCGATGACGCAGTCGTCCAGGCCGCCATCGGCTGCCGACCCGTCGGAGGCCAACAGGCGTCCGGAGCATTCCGCGACGGCGCCGGCCGCGGTGGCCGCCTTCCGCTGGGCGGGGGAGACCCGCTCGTACACTGTCGACTTTCCTGCAGCCCAATCGCCGAGGGAGACGACGGCGACATCGAGTTCATCGGCGGCGTGCAGTGCGTCGGAGATTTCCGGCTGGCGCCGCAGGCTGGCGGCGGTGTCCGCCGATTCGACGATCAGTGGAGCAGGCAGCGGCCAGGTCCGGCCTCCGGCTACCTGACCGAGACGGTGGATCAGTGAACCCGATCCGCCGCCTCCCGTCACGGAGATGGAGCCGGCCAATTGGACCACGTCACAGGAGGGCAGGTCGGGGAGGTATCCGGCCATGGCCTGCAGGGTGCGGGACCAGGAAACGCCGAGTCGGCAGCCGTCGGTGACGATGTCGGCCACGATCCCGGCGGCAGTGCGGGCCAGCTGGTCACGCGCATCCCCCGTTCCCGGGGCGATGGTCACCGACTCGATGCCCAGGGCCGCCGCCAGCTGTGCTCCGCTGGCCGGGTGCGCTGCCGGACGGCGGATCGTGATCGTCACGATCCCCTCGCGGCGCGCCTCGTCGAGGTAGCGGGCCACTTGGAAGCGCGAGATCCCGTGGCTTTTGGCGATCTCCACCTTGGACTCGTTGTCGAGGTAGTACTCGCTGGCGATCTGGGCCAGCATCTCCTCGTGCCGTTCTGGCATGTGGCCTACCTCGTCTTCCGCCGATGGCGCGTCGCGCCGGACTCATGTGAGTTGCAAGTCTTGCTCAAATGATCTTATATGACTAGAGTCACATAACAAATGAGCACTTGATCACCATCATATGAGCGAATAGGCGTCGCTCGGGCGAGGAGCAAGCTATGGCGATTCGGGACCTGTCCCTCAGCCGCCGGGGATTCATCGGAGCTGGAGTCGGTGCCATGGCGGCCGCCGGGCTCAGCGCCTGTTCGGGGTCGGCGACGGCGGGAGGGAAATCCAGCCTCGTCGTCGCCATCGTCTCCAACCCGCAGATGACCGACGCGATTTCGCTGATGAAGGACTTCCGCTCCAAGCATCCGAACATCGACGTGCGCTTCGTGTCCCTGCCGGAGAATGAGGCCCGGGCGAAGATCACCGCCTCGGTCGCCACCCAGGGTGGGGAATTCGACGTCGTGATGATCTCCAACTACGAGACGCCCATGTGGGCCGAGAACGGGTGGATCACCGATCTGAACCCGTTCATGAAGCAGACCGAGGGCTATGACTCCCAGGACTTCATCCCGACCATCCGTGAAGCGCTGACCCACAACGGCGGCCAGTATTCGGTGCCGTTCTATGGCGAATCCTCGTTCGTGGTCTACCGGGAGGACCTCTTCGAGAAGGCCGGACTCCACATGCCGGAGCAACCCACCTGGGAGCAGATCCGTGGGTTCGCGAAGGAACTGCACAACCCGGATGAGGATTTCGCCGGCATCTGCCTGCGCGGCCTGGCCGGCTGGGGCGAGGTCATGGCCCCGCTGGACACCGTCATCAACACCTATGGAGGGCGCTGGTTCGACGAGGACTGGAATGCCACCCTGGACACCCCGGAGGTCCACGACGCCGTCGCCGGATATGTCGACCTGGTCCGCACCTACGGCCAGCCTGGCGCCGCGACCTCCGGATATGGCGACTGCATCACCCGGTTCTCCCAGGGCAATGCGGCCATGTGGTACGACGCGACGGCCATGGTCTCCTCCATCGAGGACCCGAAATCGTCGCGGGTCACCGGCAAGACCAACTACGCGCTGGCCCCGGTGAAGGAAACCGATTCCGCCGGCTGGCTGTACACGTGGGCCCTGGCCATCCCGGAGACCAGCAAGAACAAGCAGGCCGCCTGGGACTTCATCGCCTGGATGACCAACAAGGACTACATGAAGCTCGTCGGCAACTCCCTCGGGTGGGAACGCCTGCCGCCGGGCAGCCGGAATTCGACCTATGAGATCCCGGAGTACGCGAAGGTCGCGAAGGACTACGCGAACCCGACCCTGAAGGCCATGGGCAACGCGACGCAGGACAAGTCCATGGTCAACCCCGTTCCCTACACCGGACTGCAGTTCGTGGGCATCCCCGAGTTCCAGGACCTGGGTACCCGGGTCGCCCAACAGATCTCCGCTTCCATCGCCGGCAGCCAAAGCGTGGAGGACGCGCTGCGGCAATCGCAGGACTTCGCGGCCACCGTGGCCCGGACCTACCAGAAGAAGGGCTAGGCCATGAGCACGATGACCGAAACGCGACGGCGTGGGGCCGCGGGCTCCGGCCCGGACGAGGCGGAACTGCGCCGGGCCAAGCGCCGGGATGGATGGAGCCGCCGGCTTCCCCTGTTGCCGGCCCTGATCTTCACCATCGTGGTGACGCAGCTGCCGTTCCTGCTGACCATCTGGTATTCGCTGCGCTCCTGGAACCTGTTGCGTCCCGACGGCAACATCTTCGTGGGCCTGCAGAACTTCGTGGACATCTTCACCGATTCCACGTTCCGGGTGGCAGCCCTGAACTCGATCCTGATCACCTTGGGCTGCGTCGTCGTCGCCCTGGTCCTGGGCACCGTCTTCGCGGTGCTGCTGGACCGGGAGTTCCTGGGCCGGGGCATCGTGCGCACGCTGCTGATCACCCCGTTCCTGATCATGCCGGTCGCCTCCTCGATGTTGTGGAGCGTCTCGATGCTCAACCCCAGCTACGGCATGGTCAACTGGGTCATCGGGCTGGTGGGCATCGACCCGATCGACTTCACTTCCTCGGCGCCGCTGCTCTCGGTGATCATCGCCCTGGTGTGGCAGTGGACGCCGTTCATGATGCTGCTGATCCTGGCCGGTCTCCAGGCCCAATCGAAGGATGTGCTCGAGGCGGCCTCGCTGGACGGTGCCGGCTGGTGGAAGACCTTCACCTTGGTCACCATGCCCCAGCTGCGCCGCTACATGGAACTGGCTGTGCTGCTGGGCTCCATCTACGTGGTCAACACCTTCGACCAGATCTACCTGATGACCGCCGGCGGACCCGGTACCGCCAGCGCCAACCTCCCCTTCTACATCTACCAGCGCGCGTTCCTGGGCTTCGACATCGGACAGGCCGCCGCCATGGGCGTCATCGTGGTCATCGCGACCATCGTCATCGCCACCTTCGCGCTGCGCCTGATCTTCCGCAGCTTCGACGACAAGGAGCAGGCATGAGCACCACGACCCTCGAGTCCCCGCGCAAAGGCACGACGGCGGGGCGCGGCGACATCGTGAAGCCCCGGCGCAAGGGAGTCATCAGCGGAAGCGTGCTGACCACGGTCACCTGGATCGTTGCGTTGGTCTTCTTCGCCCCGATCGCCTGGATGGTGATGACGTCCTTCAAGCAGGAGAACGTCGCTGCCTCCAATCCTCCGGCCTTCTTCTTCGAGCCGACTCTGGACCAGTACAAGGCGGTGATCGCCTCCGACGCGGGGCCCTACTTCCTGAACTCGCTCATCGCCACCGGCGTCTCCACCCTGCTGGTCATCGTCCTGGCCATCCCGGCGTCATACGCGCTGAGCATCCGGCCGGTGAAGAAGACCTCGGACGTGCTCTTCTTCTTCATCTCCACCAAGATGCTCCCCGTCGTCGCGGTGATCATGCCGATCTACGTGATCTCCGGGCAGCTGCGCGCGCTGGACAGCATCTGGACGCTGGTGGTCCTCTATACGGCCATGAACCTGCCGATCGCCGTCTGGATGATGCGCTCGTTCTTCCAAGAGGTCCCCGGGGAGGTCCTCGAGGCCGCCTCCATGGACGGTGCCGGACTGATCAAGACACTGCGATCAGTGCTGATCCCGATGGTCACCCCGGGTATCGCGGCCACTGCGCTGATCTGCGTGATCTTCTCCTGGAACGAGTTCTTCTTCGCCCTGAACCTCACCGCTGCCAAGGCGGCGACGGTGCCGGTGTTCCTCATGTCGCAGATGACCAGCGAGGGCCTGTTCCTCGCCCAGCTCTCCGCGGCCTCGGTGCTGGCCTCGCTGCCGGTGGTCCTGGCCGGCTGGCTGGCGCAGAAGCAGCTGGTCCGCGGCCTGTCCATGGGCGCCGTGAAGTAAACCCCGCCTCCCATCGATGGACGACGCCGGTGTCCCCGCGGGTGCCGGCGTCGTCGCGCGTAGGATGCCGGGTATGGACAACGCGAGCTTCAGCACCGCCTGCCTGGCGTTGGCCGGCGCCTACGAGGACCACCCCTTTGGCCCCGAGATCACCGTATTCAAGGTCGCCGGACGGCCCGGAGGGCGGGCCAAGATGTTCGCCCTGTTGTGGGACGGATCGGACCCGGCCCATGCGAATCTGAAGTGCGAGCCGGACCTGGCGGATCAGCTGCGGACCGTCCACCCGGAGATCACTCCTGGCTATCACATGAGCAAGAAGCACTGGAACACCGTGCGTTGCACCGGGTCTGTCGATGATGCGATGGCCCGCGATCTCATCGAGGACTCCTATGATCTGGTCGTCGAGTCCCTGCCCCAAGCTGACCGCAAACGGCTTGGGTGGAAGGGCCTGGCCCGGGGATAGGCTGGATGCATGATTTTCATTGTCGTGAAGTACAAGGTCAAGCCCGAATTCGTTGATTCGTTCATCGAGATCAACCGCCCCTTCACCGAGGCCACGCGGGCCGAGGAAGGCAACCTCTGGTTCGAATGGTCGCGCAGCGTCGAGGTGGAGAACGAGTTCGTCCTCGTCGAGGCGTTCAAGGATGGTTCAGGTGAGGCGCATGTGCGCAGCGATCACTTCGCCGCCGGCCTCGAAGCCATGCGCCCGGCGCTCGCCGAAACCCCGCAGATCGTCAGCCGTCAGATCGAGGGCGAAGGCTGGGAGGAGATGGGCGAGCTGAAGGTCGACGCCTAGCTTGCCTCGCCGGTCGTGACCGTGACGCTGCTCGCGACCGGCGTTCCATGTTCGACCGTGCGGGAGACCGTGCAGTACTTGTCGTGCGACAGCGCGACCAATCGTTCGACCATGCTGGCGGCCTTCCGGCCGTCAGCATCGTCATTAAAGGCCAGGTCGAATGCGAGCTGCAGGTCATCCATGCGGTTGGCTCCGCCCTCGTCGACGACCTTGTCGCCCGACGCGGTGACCGCAAACTTAGTCGGCTCGGCACTGCGCGACGTGGCGATATCCACGTCGATGGCCGAGCAGCCAGCGATGGCGGCCAGCAGCAGTTCGACAGGGGAGAGAAGTCCTTCGCTCTGGCCGAACTCAATCTCGGCACCGGCCGCATTGCGGGCGGTGTAGTGGCCCGTGGCCACGCGGGACAGCTCGATGGAACGGGCGTTGGGATTCTCGTTTTCGCTCATGTGTTCATGATGCCACTGCCGGTTCGAATCTGGACTCCCCGAATGGCGATGTGAAATCCGCTGCCGGCTGCGGCGGGTCTAGTCGTTCCACTCAAGTCCGAGGATCTCGAATGCGGCCCCGATCTCCGGCATGTCCTCGGTGAGAGCAGACACCCCGAGTCTCAAAACATACGGGCTGGTGGGAGCATCCGTTTCGGCCTGTTCGAAGACCGACCACAGCTCCATATCTTCACCGTGCCGCGACGTGAACCGCACGCCATCTACGTCGTCTTGCAGGAAGAGGTAGGCAGCGACTGCTTGTGTCATCGATCGAGCCTCTCCGTTCTTCAGTAGCGCGGCATCGAAGTCATAGTGGCCGTCCTCCAGCGTCTTGCGGATGAAGTGGGGATGAAGGGCCGCGATCGTCTCCGTATCCGTGACATCGCAATGGCGGCCGGTCAGGATGGCTTCGGCGGCACATCTGGGGCGCAACCAAGCCCGGTCGACTTTCCCGGGGGCGATCGTGGGATAGTGCTCCGCGTCCAACGGATCCTCGACTATTGCTTCGAGTGCTTCAGCAACGTATTTTTCCCTGCGCGCATGGGCGAGAACCTCGACAAGGCAACTGAGAACCGCATTCCCAAAATAGAGTGTCCTGAACCGCCCGTCAGGGTCGTCCCATCGGCCCTGGAAGCGCCCATTCGTGGAGTAGCTCCAGTCGGCCCACGCGAGTGGGTCGGGCTGGTATCCGATTCTCCAGACTGCCGCGTGTGGGGGGGTGAGCAATCTTGAGCGCCATGATGGATTCCTAGGCGATAAAGCTGCGTGCTGCCGCGAGGACTTCTGCGGCCGACTGTTCAGGATCGCCATCCCGGAGTAGTCGAGCCGGTGAACGATCTGAGAGTTGTGGATTCATCCCCATGAACCATGTCTGCACTACCGAAGGGTCTTCCCTTTCCGATAGCAAGGCTGCGACTTGATATGCATCCCGCAGGCGCAGCCGTACTCCTTCGGACTGGGGTTCGCGAACGCCGTCCGCCCATTCCCGGACTGCCCGGGTTTCCTTGACGCCGCCGACGTATGCCACGAGCCGGGCACCGAGGATCTCGCGCAGCGCACCGACTACCTGCGCGATCGGCCACGTTCGTGAATTCCGATACGCGGTAAGGCCTGTGTGGGGGACGAACGGGGCGGTTGTCATGGTCCTATCCTCCCCGCCCCCAGCCCATTTCACAAGGTCAGTTACAACCTGAATCACATGCTCTGTGACGTCTCGTGAGAGTAGTTCCGACGACCATCGTTCAGTTGTAGGGGCATTGCGGAGAAAAAGTGCTGGGGGGCCCGGCTGGGATTCCATCGAAACGTGAGATCACCTGCGACACAATGGCCCCATGACCTCCAACGCATCGACCCCCACGCCGACCGACGGCTCGCTGAGGCGCAGCATCTCGCTGGGCCAGCTGGTTTTCTTTGGGCTGGTCTTCATTGGCCCGGCGGCCGCTGTCGGGATCTTCGGCACCCTGGACGCCAAGTCCGGGGGAGCGGTGGCCACGGTCTATGTCGTCGCAACGCTGGTCATGGCGTTCACCGCCTCGAGTTACATGCGGATGTCCCGGGAAATCCCGCGGGCCGGTTCGGTCTTCGCCTACGCCGGCGAGGGTATCGGGCCACGTGCCGGATACGTGTCCGGCTGGATGATCCTGCTGGACTACCTGCTGATCCCCTCGGTGGCCTACATGTTCACCGGGATCGCCCTGAACTCGCTGTTCCCCTCCATCCCGATCTGGATCTTCGTCGCCGTCGCAGTCATGGCCACCACGGCACTGAACCTGGCCGGGGTGCAGGTGGCCTCCAAGGTGATCACCGCCGTCGTGCTCCTCGAGGTCGCCGTCCTGCTGGTGGTGCTGGTGTGCGGGACGTATGTGCTGGCCACGGCCGGCCCGACCCGGGACTGGCTCAGCCCGTTCACCGGCGTCGACGGGTTCTCGCTGGCCGCGGTGCTGGCCGCGGTCTCCGTCGCGGTCCTGTCCTATCTCGGGTTCGACGCGCTGGCCACGTTCGCCGAGGAAACCAAGGGGACGGTGCGCTTGGTCGGGAAGGCGACCTTGCTGTGCCTGATCACCGCCGGAGTCCTGTTCGTCGCACAGACCTATGTGGGGGCGCTGCTCTCCACCACGACCCCGGCCCAGCTGGCCGCCGACCCGTCGCTGGAAGGGGCCGCGTATTACACGGCGGTCGAGGGCAGCATCGGTGAATGGCTGCACTGGCTGCTCGCACTCTCCAAGGCTGCGGGGGCCGCCTTTGCCGCCATGGTCGGCCAGGGGGCCGGCAGCCGGATCATCATGGACATGGCCCGAGAACGACGCCTGCCCCACGCGCTGGCCCGCGTCTCCGAACGCACCGGCGTGCCCACGCGCAGCATCCTCATCACGGCGGCCGGCAACATCGTCGTCGCGGTGTGGGCCGCCACCCGCGCCGACGGGCTGGACATCCTCAGTTCCATCGTCAACGTCGGGGCGCTGACCGCGTTCATCCTGCTGCACGTCTCGGTGATCGGCTACTACCTGGTGAAGCAGAAGGCCGCCGTGCAGGGGACATGGTTCAAGCATGGCGTCATCCCGGCCGTCGGGGCCGTGCTGCTGGGGATCGTGTTGGCGTCCGCGACGCATCTGGCACTGATCGTGGGGCTGGTCTGGTTTGTGATCGGGGTGCTCGTAGCACTGATCGCCCACCGGAGGCCGACCGCTGTCTGACCTGATCTTGCAGTTGAACCGAATGGCCCCGCTGGGGATCCAGTTGGATTCAGCCGCCATGTCTGGCGGAGGCGAATCAACGCGTTATATACTAGGTTATATAGAGAAGTAGAACCGGAAGGGAGAGACTCGTGGCCATCACCTCTGTTGACGTGGACAAGTCGAAGATCGAGGAAGCGAAGCAGATCCTAGCGGTGGGTTCGGCGCGCGAAGCCATCGACAAGTCGCTGGAAATAGTCATCGCGCTGCGCCACCAGCAGTCCGTGCTCGAGGAAATGAAGGCGTCCCCGCTCACCGACGAACAACGTTCCGCTCAAGTCGCCGACTACGGCGATCCTGTTCGGCGCTAGATGGAGCCGTCCTACTCGTCCCTGCCGCTGTACATCGTCGATGCCAGCGCGTGGTCTCACGTCGGGTCGAGCGTCGAAGTCACCACGTACATCGAAGGGATTTCCCACAGCGGAATCATGATGACGTGTCCGCCAGCGTCGCTCGAGTACTGCTTCATGGCAAGGGATGCTGGCGAACACGACGTTTTCCGCGCCCGCATGACCAAGCTCAAGCAGCCGGAGCGGGACCCCCGCGTCGAGGATGTGCTGCGGGTCCAATCCGCTCTGTGGGGAAGCGGCCTCGTGAGGGCTGCGGGATCCATGAACACGCTGATCGCATCATACGCACTCCTGCACGCGGCGACAGTTGTCAGCTGCGACAAGGACTACGGCCATATTTCGCGGGCGCTGGGCAATGAGTTGAAGTACGTGCTGTTGAGGCCCTGACCCCGGATCGCGACACGTGGGGCGCTGGATAGGGTCACTTCGTGCGGGGTGGCTCGAGCCGTCGGCTCAGGGAAATGTCAGTCGTCGAGCGGGTGGCAATCCGTTCGACGGTAGTCTCGGGAGCATGGACGTCATCGCACCGCTGCGGGACCGGCTCCGCCTCACCTTCGCCGGACAAACCGAGGGCGTTCCCGCGTGGGAAGACGCGCTGGACCAGGGCGAAGACGCCGGCTACTTCGCCCCCGACTCCGCCGTCTGGCGGGTCCATGGTGGCATGACCCCCATCGCCGCAGGCATCCGCGCCCTGCTGCTCCAAGCCCTGCATCCCGGCGCGCTGGCCGGCGTGGCCGAACACTCGAACTACCGTGAGGACCCGCTGGGGCGCCTGGCCGGGACCATCCGCTGGATTTTCACGCTCACCTACGGCGACACCACGGCGGCGGACGCCGCCTGCGCGCACATCCGCAGGCTCCACGTTCCGGTCACCGGAAACTACACCGACGCCCACGGGGAGGACCGACGCTACTCCGCCAACGACCCCGGCCTCTCCGAATGGGTCCACATCGCCTTCACCGACGCGTTCCTGCGCTCGCATGAGATCTTCCGAGGACCCGTGCCCGCAAGGCTGGGCGGCGCCGACGCCTATGTCGGCCAATGGGCGAAGGCCGGTGAGCTGATGGGGCTCATCGATCCTCCGCGTACCGAGGCCGCGCTGCGGACACGCATGCAGGAGTATGACGACGGAGGGCACCTGGCCGGCGGTCCCCGCGTGGACGAGGTGGTCACCTTCCTGAAGGACCCGCCCCTGGATCCACTACTGCTTCCCGGCTACCGGCTGCTCTTCGCCGCCGTCGTTGACTCCCTGCCCGCGCGGTACCGCGAACTCCTGGGGCTGCAGACGCCCGCAGTCCCCTTACCCGGAGGGCGATCCCTCCGGATTCCCGCGCGACTGGGTGGGCAGGCGACGCTGGCCGTCGCAGGCATCGCGTTGGAACGGCAGCTGCCCAGCGAGCTGGCAGCCCTGCGACGCCTGGCCCGGATCGGGCAGCCCGCCGACCTGACCTATGCCGAGCACGGGCTCACCAAGATCGGGCACGCCCCGGCAGGCTACCGGACGGTGCACGAACGCGTCAGGGTCGGCACCGGCGAGGACGCGTTCCGGCGGCTGGCCGACGGCATCCTGGGCTGGGATCTGCATCGCGGTGCCGGTCTGCACGTACCGGCGGACACGCCGCGGGCAGCGCCGGGTATCCGGGTTGTCTCCGGCGCCGGGGTGGGACCAGTGCGGCTTCCGGTGCCGTGCCGCGTGCTGTGGAGTGAGGAACCCGAGGGCCCGGGCCCCCGACGTTCCGGATTTGGCTACGGCACGCTGAAGGGCCACCCGGAGGAGGGCGAGGAATCATTTGTCGCAGTATTGAATGCCGACGGTTCCGTCTGGTTCGAGGTCTTCGCCTACTCGCGACACGCCAACGCCCTGATACGCCTGGGGGCGCCGGCCGCGGAGCGGATGCAGGCCCTGATCACCCGTGGCTACCTCTCGGCAGCCACCCGGCTGGCTGCCGGCCAGGAGGCGGCACGCTAGTCTTTCCAAGTTGGAAAGATAGGTTTACCGTGGGTGAATGGACTCCTACCCCAGCAGACAGAACCCCAGTGCCCGGGAATCCCTGGACGCCGTCGACGCAGTCCGCGATCTGAACGCCGAACGACTGCAGCGCCCGCGACGCCACTGGACGATGGCCGGCGCCGCCCTCGCCGTCCTCGGGCTCACTCCCCTGGCAAGGGATGTGTTGCCACCGCTGGTGGCCTTTGTCGTCCCGCCCATCTTGATGTTGACGATCGTCTTCGTGGCGTCGCGGAAGCAGCCCAGCGCGGTTCGGAACGTCCGGTTGCGGGGCCTCATGTGGTTGCCATTCATCGGCGGTGTCCTGTGCGCGGGGGTGGTCGCGATCGCCGGCTCGGTCCTGTATGACTCTCACGGGTTCTGGGGTATACCGGTGGCCACCGCCGTGTTCCTCTTCGCTTTGTGCGCCGTGGGCGGTCCCGCACTGGATGCCTTCTGGGCTCGGCAGACCCGGCAACGACGGGACTAGGGAACCATGGAGGATGGACTGGACCCGCTGATCCACCCGTTGCCACGCTTGAGGATTTGCGCACTGCTGGATCCGGTCACCCAGGAAACGTTTGGGGCCATCCGCGACCTACTCGGATTGTCCGATGCCACCTTGAGCAAGCATGTGCGTACGCTGGTTGACGCCGGATACCTTGAACCCACAAATGCCCAACGATCGGGACGACGCCCCGTTTCGTTGCGGCTGACCCCCGGAGGGCGGACGGCTTTCCACCGTCATGTCGCAGCCCTGACTGGGCTGACCGGACCCGTACAGGAGGAACAGGAATGACCCACCAGACCGAAACCATGCCGACACCAGGCGCCGCACCCTCTCTGCGGACGGGCATCGCCGGCGTGTCTGTCGCGCTGTGGTACGCAACTCCCGACTTCATCCATGGCCGGCGTCCACGTGCCTTGGCCAAGACCGCGATCATCGGGGGTGCCGCGGTGGCCTTTGCCCGCGGTCCGGCCCGGTCCTCCACGCAAACGCTCGCCGGCAACCAGGCAGAAGAGCAGCAGGCCACGCCCAGTGTGCCGACCTGGGCCGGTACCCGCGACCGGCTGCGCAAGACCGAACCACGACTGCTGATCGGCGTGGGCACTTCGATCCTGATAGCTGGAATCGGCCTCAACATCGCCACGGAACGGTGGATCCACCGCTTCGGAAACCGGTTGGCCCGGAAGGGGACGCTGCTCCCACATACCGCGATCGGCCTGGTGGCGGGAAGCCTGACCGTCCTTGCCAGCCTGGACGATTTTTCGGCTCGCCCAGAAGCCTGACCGGTGTCCCAGACATAGCAGTGGCCCGGAGGAAAACCGCCGGGCCACTGCTGTAGATTCTCTAGCCGATCAGAAGTACTTCGGCAGGGTGCCCTCGTGGGCTTCGCGCAGTTCGGCGATGGACGCAGTGAACTGCCCCTGGACCTCGAGCGAATCCGAGGCCGCATCGACGATGCCCAGACGGACCACGGGGAAGCCGCGGGCGCTGGTCATGTCGTTGAAGCGGACTTCCTCGGAGCGCGGGACTGCGACGACGGCGCGGGCCTGCGATTCGGAGAACAGCGCGGTGAACGCGTCCACGCCGTCCCGATCGCACAGGTCCTCCAGTGCAACCCGGGCGCCGACGCCGTAGCGTAGCGACATCTCCACCAGGCCGGCGGCGAGGCCGCCCTCGGAGAGGTCGTGGGCCGAATCGATCATGCCATCGCGCGAGGCATTGATGAGCAGGTCGCCCAGCAGCTTCTCGGCAGCCAGGTCCACCTTCGGCGGGAGCCCGCCCAGGTGACCGCGCAGGTTGGCGAACTCGGAGCCATCGAGCTCATCCGTCGTCGTACCCAGCAGGTAGAGGGCCTGGCCGTCGGCGCTGGAGTGCCAGCCTGACGGGGTGCGACGGGCGACGTCGTCGAACTTGCCGAGCACCGCGACCACCGGGGAGGGGTGGATCGGGGTGGTGCCGGTCTGGTTGTAGAGCGAGACGTTGCCCCCGGTGACCGGGATGCCCAGCTCCATGCAGGCGTCGGAGAGGCCACGGATGGCCTCGGCCAGCTGCCACATCACGTCAGGGTCCTCGGGGGAGCCGAAGTTCAGGCAGTCGGAGACGGCCATCGGGATGGCGCCGGTGGTGGCGACGTTGCGGAACGCCTCGGCCAGGGCCAGCTGGGCGCCGTGGTACGGGTCCAGGTAGGTGTAGCGGCCGTTGGCGTCGGTGGCCAGGGCCACGCCGAGGCCGGTCTCCTCGTCGACCCGGATCACTCCGGCGTCGTCGGGGGTGGCCAGCGCGGTGTTGCCGCCGACGTAACGGTCGTACTGGTTGGTGATCCAGGACTTGTCGCACATGTTCGGCGACGCGACCAGTTCCAGCACCGCTGCCTTGAGCTCCTCGCCCAGCGACGGCAGGCTCACGCCGGCGGGGGAGGACTTGAACGTGTCGGCCTGCAGGGCGTCCTGCCAGTCGGGGCGGGCGTACGGGCGGTCGTAGACCGGACCGTCGTGGGCGACGGTGCGCGGGTCCACGTCGACGATGACCTCGCCGTCCCAGGTGATGACCAGGCGACCGGAATCGGTGACCTCGCCGAGCCAGGAGTACTCCACGGCCCACTTGTCCATGACCGCCTCGAACGCCTCGACGTTCTCGGGGGAGACGACGGCCATCATGCGTTCCTGCGACTCGGACATCAGGATCTCGCCCGGGGTCAGGGTCGGATCGCGCAGCAGCACGGACGTCAGTTCCACCTGCATGCCGCCGTCGCCGTTGGACGCCAGCTCGGAGGTGGCGCAGGAGATGCCTGCGGCGCCGAGGTCCTGGATGCCCTCGACGAGCGAGCCCTTGAACAGTTCCAGGCAGCACTCGATGAGGACCTTCTCGGCGAACGGGTCGCCGACCTGGACCGCGGGGCGCTTGGAGGGCTTGGTGGCGTCGAAGGACTCGGAGGCCAGCACCGAGGCGCCGCCGATGCCGTCGCCGCCGGTGCGCGCACCGAACAGGACCACCTTGTTGCCCTTGCCGGAGGCGTTGGCCAGGCGGATGTCCTCGTGGCGCATCACGCCCACGGCCAGCGCGTTAACCAGCGGGTTGCCCTGGTAGACGGAATCGAAGACCATTTCGCCGCCGATGTTCGGCAGGCCCAGTGAGTTGCCGTAGGCGCCGATTCCGGCGACCGCGCCGTGCATGACGCGGGCGGTGTCCGGGTGGTCGATGGCGCCGAAACGCAGCGGATCCATCACGGCCACCGGGCGGGCACCCATGGAGATGATGTCGCGCACGATCCCGCCGATGCCGGTCGCCGCACCCTGGAAGGGCTCGACGAAGGACGGGGAGTTGTGGGACTCGATCTTGAAGGTCACGGCCCAGCCATCGCCGAGGTTGGTGACGCCGGCGTTCTCGCCGATGCCCACCAGCATGTCCTTCTTCATCTCCTCCGTGACCTTCTCGCCGAACTGGCGCAGGTGGTTCTTGGAGGACTTGTAGGAGCAGTGCTCGGACCACATGACGGAGTACATGGCCAGTTCCGCGGCGGTCGGGCGTCGCCCGAGGACCTTCACGACGTCGTCGTACTCATTTTCCTTCAGGCCCAGCTCGGCCCAGGGCAGCTCGGTGTCCGGGGTGGCTGCTGCATTCTCGACGGTGTCGATGTTGAACTGCTGGCTCATTTGGTGCCTCCGACGAGGGTGCTCAGGACGGAGGCGAAGAAGCCCAGGCCGTCGGTGCCGGTGTGGGTTCCGGCGTCGGTGGTCGGGCCGTAGCCGGCCTCGACCGCGTGTTCGGGGTGGGGCATGAGCCCGACGACGTTGCCCGCCGCGTTGGTGATGCCGGCGATGTCGCGGCGCGAGCCGTTCGGGTTCCAGCCGACGTAGCGGAAGGCCACGCGGCCCTCGGCCTCGAGGGCGTCGAGGGTCTTCTCGTCGGCGACGTACTGGCCGTCCTGGTTCTTCAGCACGACGGTGATCTCCTGGCCGATCCCGTACTGGTTGGTCCAGGCGGTCTCGTTGTTCTCCACGCGCAGCACCTGGTCGCGGCAGATGAACTTCAGGTGGTCGTTCTTGATCATCGAACCGGGCAGCAGGTGCGCCTCGGTGAGGATCTGGAAGCCGTTGCAGATGCCCAGCACGGGCAGCTTCGCCTCGGAGTTCGCTGCGTCGACGATGCGGGACATCATCGGTGCGAAACGGGCGATGGCGCCGGCACGCAGGTAGTCGCCGTAGGAGAACCCGCCGGGGATGACCACGGCGTCGACGTCGGCCAGCGAATCGTCGGCGTGCCACAGGGACACGGCCTCGGCGCCAGCCAGACGCACGGCGCGGGCGGCGTCGCGGTCATCCAGGGTGCCGGGGAAGGAGACCACGCCGATGCGGGCTCCGCTGAGTGCGGTATCCGGCGTGCTGTAGTCGCCGATCAGGGGGATTTCGTTGCTGCTCATGCCTCGGCGACGACCTCGACGTTGACGACGTCCTCGATCACCGGGTTGGACAGCAGGGTCTCGGCCGCGGTGCGGGCCTGGGCCAGGATCTCCTCGGTCACCTCGCCCTCGACGGTCAGTTCGAAGCGCTTGCCCTGGCGGACGCCGGAGAAGGCGTCGAAGCCCAAGCGGGGAAGTGCGCCGACGATGGCCTTGCCCTGGGGGTCAAGAATCTCTGGCTTGGGCATGACATCAACAACGATGCGGGGCATCCGGGGGTCTCCTGTGCGCGAAGGGGGTGTGGGAACGCCTGCGGAGGTGCCGTCTCACGCCGGGATGGAGGCGCTCCGCGAGCTTGCCCTGCCAGTCTAGCCGGTTTGCCCGTGCACCACCCCCGGCGTGACGCACCCCACCGCGGCCTGTCCAGCACCGCCGCGCACGCCTACGCTGGGTCCATGGCACAGCAGAAGCAAACCCCCGGAACCGGAGCCGCCTCGAAGTCGGTCCTGCCCTTCGTCCTCGGCCTCGGCATGGCGTTCGGGATGGTCAGGATGGTCCTGCGCAAGCGCCGCGACGACCGCGCCGCCGCCCCCGTCGCGGCACCCGCACCCCGCCCCCACCGGATCGGCGGCGCATGAGCACGCTTTCTTCCCCCGGGTACGACGACGGCGCGCGCTGCCCCTGTCTCTCGGGTGAACTCTTCGGGGACTGCTGTGGGAAGGTCCATGCCGACCGCGCCGCAGGCGGCCCGGGTGCGGTGACGGCCGAGGCGCTCATGCGTTCGCGCTACAGCGCCTACTCCGTCGGGAACGTCAACTACCTGCTGGACAGCTGGCACCCCTCCTCCCGGCCGGCCACCCTGGAGCTGGACCCCGACATGGCCTGGCGCCGGCTGGACATCGTGGACACGGTGGCCGGTGGCCCCTTTGACGACACCGGAATCGTCGAGTTCGCGGCCCACTACCGGATCGATGGCGAACGCGGGGTGCAGCGTGAACGCGGCAGCTTTGTCCGCGAGGACGGCCGCTGGTACTACGTCGACGCGCTGTAGCCCCTGACTAGCCGTCCAGGGTGACCGTCCGCAGATCCAGGCGACGCAGCACCCGGTCCACGGCTTCCGGGTCCACGCCCGGCTCGCGACGCATCTTCAGGACCTCGCGGCGCGCGGCATCGAGGGCCTCACGCTGGATGCCATCCATGGTGGCCAGGGTCTTCTTGACCTTGAGCATTTTGTCCGGGTCGTCCTCGAAGTCCCGTTCCAGCAATTCGTGCAGGCTGGACATGCGCCGGGCCAGCGCCTTCTGGCGTTCGGGAGGCAAGGACTTCGTGGCCACTGAGCGGCGCATCGTTTCCAGGGCCACCCGTTGGGCACGACGGGCCAACTCGCGTTCCTTGCGCTCCTCGGCGGTGTGGTTGTTCGGCAACTTCAGGTGGCGCATCAGCGCCGGCAGTGTCAGCCCGGGACCCACCAGGGTCACCAGCAGGACGGCACAGGCACAGGAGATGATGAAGTTCCGGCCCGGGAGTGGTTCGCCGGAATCCATGGTCGTGGGCAATGCGAGTGCGAGGGCCAGAGTGGCCAATCCGCGCATGCCGCACCAGGTGAGCACGAGGACTTCCTTCAGCGAACCCGGAACGCTGTTGTGTTCCGTGCCGCCGATCTTGTAGATCCCCATCATCCACAGGAAACGCACGATGAGGACCGCGGCACACACGGCAAGGATGCCCGGCACGAAGCTCAGGATGCCGGCACCCTCGTCCTCGAACACGTAGCGCATTTCGATGCCCACCAGCCCGAACGCGACGCCAGTGGTCAGCAGCTCCACGACATCCCAGAAAGCCTGGCGGGTGATGCGCTCCTCGGAGTCCTGGGGGCGGGCGCGGCGGCCGAGCTCCAAAGCGGTGACGACGACGGCAACCACCCCGGAGCAGTGGATCTCCTCGGCCAGCAGGTAGACGGCGAAGGGGGCCACCAGGGTCGCGGCGGACCGGGCCACCATGTTGGGAACGAAGCGGTTCAGCGTTCCGACCACCCAGGCCATGGCGAGTCCGAGCAGCACGGCGCCGGCGGCGCCGAGCAGGAAGCGCGGGACGAGATCCCAGCCGACGTTGCCGCCACTGGTCGCCGCGGACACGGCGGCCTGGAAGATGACGATGGCGATCGCGTCGTTGAAGAGGCCCTCGGTCTGCAGGACGGTGATCAGGCGGCGCGGCATCTTGACCCTGCCGGCCACCGATTCAACGGCCACGGGGTCCGGCGGGGCGACGACGGCCCCGAGCGCGATGACTGCCGGAATCCCGATGCCGGGAACGATGAGCCAGGTGATCCCGGCGACGATGCCGACGGTGACGGCCACCAGCAGGACGGCCAGCAGGACCAGGGAGCGCCAGCGGTTGCGGAACACGGCCCACGAGGAGCGCTGCGCCACCGCATAGAGCAGCGGCGGAAGGAAGAGCGGGAGGATCATCTCCGGATTGATGTGGATCTCCGGGATGAACGGAAGGTAGGCCACTCCGGCGGAAAAAATCAACATCAGCACCGGATAGGGCAGCCGAATGCGCTCGCCGATACCGGCAACGATGACAGTGCCGAACAACAGTCCGACGACCAGGATCATGAATTCCATGGGTGGGTTTCCTCCTGGGCCATTCTTTCATGACCTGCGGGGATACCTGACGAAAGGTGACGCACTCCGTATCCAGGGCGACAAGCGGGGACGCCGGGATCAGGCGGGGGATTGGCGGGAGCGGTGGCGGCGGACGGCGGCCCGGTTGGCGCAGCGCACGGAACAGTACCGCTGGCGCCCGTTGCGGGTGGTGTCGACGACGACGGCATCGCAGGGCTCTGCTTGGCAGCGTGCCAGGCGGTGCATGCCACGTGTCGTGAGGTGCAATGCGGTGCCGACGCTGATCACGGCACGGAGCGCGTCGGGCAGGGATTGGCCGGCATCGCGATAGTGCAGGTGCCATCCTTCGTCGTCATGGTCCGTCAGGCGCGGGTAGGCAGCGGCTTGCGCCATCTGCACATTGAGCAGCTGTGCCCGTTCCCGGCCGTCAGTGGCGTCGACGATCCGAAGCCAGTCGTCGATGACCCTCCGCGTCGCCGGATGATCGTCCCGGGCCACGGGGAAAGCCATGGTCATGCCGACCGTGCGCATCCGGTCATCGATGCCGTTGCGGTCCTCCGGCCAGTCGTTCGCCAGCGAGGCGGCCAGCAGGACCGCGTATTCACCGTAAGGGTTGAGTTGCATAAGGGCATTACATCATGGTGGTTTCATGAGTGCACGAGCGATACGGGAACAGCAGGGAACAGTGGCTTCGGGTCGCCGGCACGAGCACGGGTGGGCCGTGGAATCGAGCCATCCGACATCGTCCGGCGTCCTGGTCTATGTCCGTTGTGGCGATTGCGGGACGCGGCGGGTCGATGTCCAGGACCATCCACACGCGGCGCCCGTCGCCCTGAGCCGGGAGGTTCCCCCGCCTGCGGTCCCCGGGCCGAATGCGCGAAGGGCGCCGGAACGCCTGGCGTTCCGGCACCCTTAAGCGGCTGCGGTCGTGGGCCTACTTCACGGTCAGCACCGGGCAGGGGGCGTCGAGGATGAGCTGCTGGGCCACCGAGCCCAGGAACAACTTCATCATCGGGGAACGCCGACGCACCGAGATGGCCACCAGCTCGGCCCCCGTGGACTCGATGAGCCCCAGGAGCTGGTCCACTGGTTCGGCACCGGCCCGGTAGACCCGGTATTCGATGCCGGCCTCGGCGAGCTGGGCGCCGATGGCGTCGGCTTCGGCCCGTTCGGCCTGACCCGGGGTGGCCGCGGCATCCGAGTGGTAGCTGACCACGTGCAGCGAGGCCGGGGTCGACTTCGATCCGCGGTACACCGATTCGCGTACGGCTTCCTCGAGCACTGCCTGGCCGGAGTTTCCCGGCAGGCAGGCCACGACGATGGCGGCACCTGCGGCGTCGACGTCGGCCGACTCCGCGACCACGAACTCGCGCGGCGGGACATGGGTGGTGGTGCTGTAGAAATCCGTCATGGTGTTCCTCTCGGTGGGGGGTTCTAGCCGATGGCGATGGCGCCGACGATGACGCCGACGGCGAGCATGACGAGTGCGACCACGAGGGCCCTCCACAGGACCTTCTTGTGGTGGTCACCCAGGTCCACGCCGGCCAGTGAGACCAGCAGCAGGATCGCGGGGACCAGCGGGGACTGCATGTGCACCGGCTGGCCGGTGATGGAGGCGCGGGCCATGTCCACCGCGGGGATGCCGAAGTGGGCGCCTGCCTCGGTCAACACCGGCAGGATGCCGAAGTAGAACGCGTCGTTGCTCATGAAGAACGTCGCCGGGATGCTGATCAGCCCGGTGATGACTGCCATGTACGGGCCCATGCTGGCGGGGATCACGTCAACCAGCCAGGCGGACATGGCGTCGACCATGCCGGTGCCGGAGAGCACACCGGTGAGCACCGCTGCGGCCAGGACCATCGAGACGACGGCGATGACGGAGGAGGAGTGCGAGGCGACCATCTTGGCCTGGTCGGAGATCTTCGGGAAGTTCACGACCAGGGCGATGGCTCCACCAACCATGAACAGGTACGGCAGCGGGACGACGTCCACGACGAGCAACACCATGATGGCCACGGTCAACGCCAGGTTGAACCAGAAGAGCTTCGGGCGCAGGGTCGGGCGGTTCGGGTCCAGTGCGGTGTCGGAGAGGCCTCCGGCGACGGTCTCCTCGGAGGAGGCGGCGCGTTCGAGCAGTGCCAGCTTGCCGCCGTCGTTCTGCGGGGCAGTGCCGCCACCGGCGGGGGATCCGCCGCGGCGGGTGGAGCCGGAGGCGCCGCGGCCCCAGCGTTCGGGGTCGGCGATGGCCAGGCGGCGGCGTTCGGAGCGGCCGAGCATCACGGCGAAGATGAACACGACGACCAGGCCGATGCCCAGGGAGGGCAGCATGGGCACGAAGATGTCCGAGGCGTCGACCTTCAGGGCTGCGGCGGCGCGGGCCGTCGGTCCGCCCCAGGGGACGATGTTCAGCGTGCCGTTGGTCAGGCCGGCGACACAGGTCAACACCACCGGGCTCAGGCCCAGGCGCTGGTAGACCGGCAGCAGGGCCGCGGTGACCACGATGAACGTGGTGGAACCGTCGCCGTCCAGGGAGATCAGCGCGGTGAGGATCATGGTGCCGACCACCACCTTGGCGGGGTCGTGCCCGGCGACCTTCACGATGAGGGTGACGAGCTTGTCGAACAGGCCGACGTCGATCATCAGGCCGAAGTAGATGATGGCGAACATCAGCAGGGCGGCGGTGGAGGACATGTCCTTCACGGCGTCCATCACCATGTCGCCGATCCCCAGTCCGGCCCCGGCGAAGAGGCCGAATGCGGTGGGGACGATGATCAGCGCCAGTAGCGGCGTCAGGCGTTTGGTCATGATGAGCGCCATGAAAGTGGCGACCATCAGGAACCCGAGTATGACAAGCATGGATTCTCCTCAGCGGCGAGGTTCCGGTACTTCCGAAATCTGCGGTCGTGGCGCGGGGCACCACGGTGTGTTCTGGACCACGCTACGGATGTGACGCGCGGAACCCCCGTTTGTGCTTATTGCCCGGGGATCTGCCCATTGGGCTAATAATGCGCATTGTGCTCACGCTGCTTCTACACTGGAGGGATGAGTACGGAACGCGCCGTCGCCGGCACCTTCACCGCGCGCATGATGGCGTTGGTCTTCGCCGTCGTGGCGGGGACCGTACTGCTCAGCGTCGGTGCCGTCGCGTTCCTGACCGTCGAACGCGTGAACGACCAGGCCGAACAGCAGGCCCTGGGGATCGGCCGGACCCTGGCCGCCGACACCTCATTGCGCCACGAGGTGGAAGGGTTCGATGGACAGCGCTCCCCGGACCCCCACGCGCTGGCCGCCGGCCCCATCCAACGCGACGCCGAGGCTGCACGGAAGCGCAGCGGTGCATTGTTCGTGGTCGTCACCAACGATCGGGGGATCCGGCTCTCCCACCCCAATCCGGATGAGCTGGGACGGCGGGTGAGCACCGAGCCGCAGGCCCTGGGAGGACAGGAATTCCTGGCCCGCGAGCACGGCACCCTGGGCGAATCGGTCCGCGCCAAGGTGCCCGTCTTCAACGATTCCGGGGCGGTGGTCGGCGAGGTGAGCATCGGCGTCGCGGTGTCGACAGTGGCGGGTCAGGTGCGGCAGGCGGTGGTCTCGGTCCTGCTCATCGGAGTGGTTGCCCTGGTGCTGGGGGGCGTGGCGGCGGCGACCCTGGTCCGCTGGCTGCGCCGGGTCACCCTGGGGCTGGAGCCGGAGGAAATGGCCCAGCTGGTGCGTGACCAGGAAGCGGTGCTCTACGGCGTCGACGACGGGGTCATCGGCATCGGGCCCGACGGGCGCATCAGCGTGCGCAACAAATCGGCCCGGCTGATGCTCGAGCTGCCCCGACGCTCCGACGCGGGGGACATCGTGGGGCTGCCCTATGCCGAGGCGGGGTTGCCCGCACGGCTCGTCGAGGACATTGGCGCAGTGCGTGCGGGTGGGGAAGGTGCCGGGACCGCGGTACGCCTTGAACTGCCGGAGCGCGTCGTGCGCGCCCGCGTCCACGACGTGATCCGCGACGGGTCGAGTCTGGGCCAGGTGGTGATGTTGCGCGACCTGACCACGCTGGAGGAACTCGGCAGCCGGCTCAATGCCGTGGAGACGATGGCCGGTGCGCTGCGCGCCCAGCGGCACGAGTTCGCCAACCGCCTGCACACCATTTCCGGTTTGCTGGCCCACGGCGAGATCGAACGTGCCGGAAGCTACGTTGGGGAGATCATCGATTCGGGGCCGGTGCGTGAACCGGTCACCAACATCGCAGCGGTCACCGACCCCTACCTGCGGGCCTTCATCGGAGCCAAGGGGGTGCAGGCCCACGAACGGGGAGTCGCCTTGCGGGTCGGGGAGTCCACTGCACTGTTCGGCACGCTCGCCGAGGCACAGGACGTGACGGCGATCCTGGGCAACCTGGTTGACAACGCGCTCGAGGCGGCGGTGACCGCGCCGCAGGAACCCCGCTGGGTGGAGGTCGACCTGCTCAGCGAGGGTGCCACACTGCACCTCGCCGTCGCCGACTCCGGTAACGGTGTGGTCCCGGGTCTCGATGTCTTCGCCGAGGGCACGACCACCCGGGGTACGGACGAGACCGACGCCCACGGCCACGGGGTCGGCCTGGCCTTGGCCCGTCGGCTCGCCCGGCTCATTGGCGGCGACCTGTGGATCGCAGACCCCGGGGGCGGGGAACCCCCGGTCGGGGCGGTCTTCGCTGCCCGGCTTCCCGGTGTGCTGGAGGACGCTGTCCTGCATCCGCCCGCCGGACCACCATCAGGAAAGGGAGCATCATGAGTGATGGACAGAAGGACCTGAGGGTGCTGATCGTGGACGATGACTTCCACGTCGCCACCTTGCACGCCGGCTACGTGGATGCGGTTCCGGGCTTCATGGCGCTGCCGCCGGTGCATGATGCCCGCATGGTGCCCAAGGCGGTGGCAGAGCACCGTCCGGATCTGCTGCTGCTGGACATCTACCTGCCGCAGGGCTCGGGGCTGGACCTGCTCCAGGCGCTGGACGTCGACGCGTTTGTGCTCAGCGCCGCCGCCGAGTCCCCCACAGTGGCCACCGCGTTCCGCCGGGGTGCCCTGGCCTATCTGCTCAAACCCTTCGACCCCAAGGTCCTCACCGCGAAACTGCGCGGATACGCCCGTTACCGGCGGCAGCTTGACGCGGGGGAGTATCTGGACCAGACGGGCATCGACCGCAGCCAACGTGCCCTGCTCGTCGCGGACGAGCCGGCTGCGGCCTCGTCCGGTGCCGCCACCGAGGCTGCGGTGCTGACCGCCGTCACCGAGGTGGGGGAGGCCACGGTCATGCAGGTGGCGCAGAGCGTGGGGATTTCCCGGGCCACCGCGCAGCGGTATCTCGCCCAGTTGGCCCAGGCGGGATCGCTGCGCCTGGACCTGCGATACGGCAGCCGTGGACGTCCGGAACACCGCTACTCGGCGAACGGATAGTGCGGAGCGCCGGCTACTGGTTGCCCGCGGATGTGCCGCGGCCCAGTAATGCCTCGGCAGACTTCCAGGCGGAGATCTTGCAGCCGTCATTGAGTGCAAACGTGCGCTGGACCGACGTTCCGTTCAGCTGTCCCTCGACGATGGCCCTCTGCGGGCCCGCCGACTGCTGGGTGCACTGGAGGCCCTTCTTCGGCGAGGTGGTCAGCAGCGACTTGCCGTCACCGCTGAGGAAAGTGCAGGCCTCCTGCGCCTGGGGGTGATCCGAGCCCTCCCCGGGCGCTCCGTTCACGCAGACCAGCCGGTAGCGGTCGGTGGCGTCGGTGCCATCGGACCTGATGGTGATGGCCAGATCGGCGTCGGCACCCGTGGCCGGACCGGCCGCCGGGTCGGTGGCATCCGGAGCGACGGTGGCGGTGGAGGGCGCTGTCGATTCCGTGGAACCGGAACCCGGGTCGGAGCCGCCCCCGGAGCAGCCGGTCACGGCCAGCAGGGCCAGGGCGGTGGTGGCCAGGAGCGGCAGGAATCCGGTCCCGCGGCGCATGCTGGGTTCCATCGGTCGGTGCACCCCCGGTAGAGGTCGGTGGGGCGGAGCCCCCTGGATGCCGAATCTTCCACCTTTAACAGCAGGAGTCCATGGGCGAGCGCATCCGGGTCGTTTCGAGTGGACGTCAGACGAGGACGTTGGCGCCGAGCAGGTCCTGGGCTACCGCCAGCAAGCGGGTGCGCAAGACGTTGGCGCGGTCGGCGAATTCCTTTTGCAGGCCCACATACTCGGCCTTGCCCTCAGCGGTCTCGATGCGGATCGGCTGGTAGCCCCACTCGTCCAGGTCGTAGGGCGAGGCCCGCATGTCCATCGTCCTGATATCCCACGCCAGCTCGAACGTCGCCAGCAGCAGCTCGCCGGGCACCGCAGCGGAGAGCTTGTAGGCCCACTTGTAGAGGTCCATGTTCGCGTGCAGGCAGCCCGGCTGGTCCAGGGCGGCTTGGGTTTCGCGGGTTGGCTGCAGCTCGTTCAATCCCACGGCCTGGGGTGTGTAGAAACGGAAGGCGTCAATGTGCGTGCAGCGGATCCGATGCCCCTCCACCACCGCATCGGTCCCCGCGGCACCGAGTCGCAGGGGCAGGTAGTCATGCCTGATCCCGTTCTCGTCCGCCTTGTAGGCCATGGCCCACTCGTGCAGCCCGAAGCAGGAGAACCGCGCCGGGTTCGCCGATGCCCCGGCCAGGATCGAATGGGCGAACTCCACGGTCCGCCGCCGCTCGGCCATGAAGGCTTCCGGATCGAACGTGACGCCCCCATCGATTCGGCGATGGTGCTTCCAGTTCTCCCGTTCGGTGGCTGCCGCTCCGAGGAGCACGACGCCGGTGCCCGGGTGCCAACGGCCCAGCCGGCCCGGCTTCTCGGTGTAGTAGGTGAAGAGGAAGTCCTCGACGGGGTGCTTGCGGCCGGTGGAGCGACGCTCGAGGAAGGGGGCCGCAAACCGCGCCACCCGGGTGCGGTGCTCCGCGGCGCGGGGCAACCAGGCGTCCTCGGGGAGGTGGAGCAGGTGGTTCGGCATCCTTCCATTGTCCGGTGTGACCGAGTCCGCGGCCAATTTTAGTTGGGGCACCAAATAGTTGGGTATAATGAGGGGGAGGAACCCGGGCTGTCCGGCGCCGCCCGGCTTGGGCTCGCGTCGCGGGCCCGACACCCCAGGGAACGGACCAGCATGAGTCACAAGCCATTGCCCATCATCAAGGACAAGACCGGCCTGAGCGCCGGATACCGACTGACGTGGTGGCTGCAGTTCCTGGGCTTTTTCGTCATGGGGCCGGCGGACCAGATGCCACATATGGACCCCAAGGAGCGGCTCAAGCGCGAGCGGGCCGTGCGGGTGATGCGTGCCCATGAAGCGCGCGGAACCGAGGCGCCCCAGGAAGTCCGGCTGACGGCCGCCGACTTCTGAGCCGGCCCGCCGTCCCGGCTAGTGCAGTCGGTCGGTCGCGGTAATCAGCTTCGTCATGGTCGCGTGCAGGCCGACCAGTTCTTCGCGGGACAATCCCAGCCGCTCCATCATCTGACCGGGGACCTTTTCCGCTTCGGCGCGTAGTGCCTGCCCGCGCGCTGTCAGGGTGATGCAGAGCGTGCGCCCGTCGTGGGCATCGCGTTGGCGTTCGATGTATCCCACGGTCTCCAGGCGTTTGGCCAGAGGGGACAGTGTGCCTGGATCCAGGCGCAAGAGCCGGCTGACTTCTGTGAGTGAGAGCGGGGAGCGTTCCCAGAGGGCCAGCATCACCAGGTACTGCGGGTGGGTCAGATGCAACGGTTCCAGGACTGGCCGATACGCGGCGATCACCGAGCGCGAGGCCACGGCCAGTGCAAAGCAGACCTGCCCCTCCAAGGCCAGGGGATCGTGGCTGTCCATCGGTGGTCACTGCCCTTCGTGTTCGCCAACGTGTGTCCCGTCCCCCGACGGGCGGGAGGCACCTCCAGTCTAAGCTCGCGCAGATGCCCCTGCCCGCCGTCGTGCATCGGTTGTAGGATTGTCTGCATCCGGACAATGTCGACCCCAGTGAGGATCACCCCATGGCCGCCTCGAGCCTCGAGCCGCTCCAACAGGAGTCCACCCCCTCGATCATCGCGCGCAAGATCCGTTCCGCGATCGGCAATGGCGAGTTCCCTCCCGGAACCCAACTCGGGGAAGCAGATCTGGCCGGCCGTCTGGGCGTCAGCCGGGGCCCGCTGCGCGAGGCGATGCAGCGGCTGACCCAGGAGGGGCTGCTGATCAGCATCCGCAACCGGGGCCTCTTCGTCGTCGACCCGACCCCGACGGATATTGCCGACATCTACCTCACGCGCACCGCCGTCGAACGGGGCGCTGCATTGAAGATCATCGAGGTCGACCACACCCACCGCGAGGCCGGCGCGGAGCTGATGGCCATCGTCGAGGAGATGGCTGCGCTGGGGACCGGTTTCGCGTCGACGGAACTGAGTCGGGTCGACATCTCCTTCCATGAGGCCATGGTCAGGTTGGCCCATAGCCAGCGCCTCACCCGGGTCCACCGGACGCTGGTCACCGAGACGCGGATGTGCCTGGCGGCCCTGGAGCAGGCCGAATACTCGTTGGCGGACCGGGTGGCCGAGCACCGGCGGATCGCCCAGGCCATCCTGGACGCGGATGTCCCCGAGCTGCACGGGGCGCTGGCGGACCACATGGACAGCGCCATCGCCCAGCTGCTGGAGCCGATCCAGGGAATCGGCGCCTCGGAGCCCGAGGCCTCCTGAGCCGTCGGCAGGGCAGCGAAGAGGGGAGCACGCAACGCGTGCTCCCCTCTTCCCTGCGCGGGCTTGGTGCCGGGCTACGCCGACATGGCCTTGCCGGCGTCGGCCTTCGCGCGGTTGACGGGAACCCACTTCGGGGCGGGCCAACCGGTTGATGCGGGCTCACCCGGCAGCGTCTCGCCGCGCAGTGAGGCCTGGGCGGTCTCGCGCATGCACAGGATGGAGATGAAGCCGATGGCCCCGGCGATGGCCATGTACCAGCCGGGGATCAGGACATTGCCGGTCGAATCGATCAGGCTGTTGGTCAACGTCTGGGAGGGGCCGGCAAAGAACGCCGTGGAGAAGTTGTAGGCGATGGCGAACCCGGTGTAGCGCACCGCGGTCGGGAACAACGCCGGCAACGTGGAGGACACCGAGGACACCAGGATGACCAGCAGCATGCCCAGGACGGCCAGTCCGACGAACTGCAGGAACAGGCTGTCCAACCCCAGGAGCATCATGGCCGGAACGGCGAGGACCGTGTAGCCGCCGGCGGCGGTGAGCAGCAGCGTCTTGCGGCCGATCCGGTCCGAGAGCGAGCCCATGAAGGGGATCACCAGCAGCATGATGGCCATGATGGCCACCAGCATCCAGTTGCCCTGCGCGGTCCCGTGCCCCAGCTGCTTGCTCAGGTAGGTCGGCATGTAACCGAGGATCAGGTAGAACGCGACGTTCAGCAGCACCACGAAGCCCATGACGATGAGGATCTGGCGCCAATGGCTGCGGATGGTGTCGCGGATGGGGGTCTTGGTGGTTTCCAGGCCGGCCGCAGCCTCGGAGAACACCTTGGGCTCGCCCAGCCGTGTCCGGATGTAGAGGGCGGTCATGCCCAACGGGATGGTCAGCAGGAACGGCAGGCGCCACCAGCCGGCCGCCATGCCGTCGTCGCCCACGATGGTGATCAGGGTCGTGCAGACGATCGCTGCGAGGATCATGCCCACGGTGGTGCCGAACTCGAGGAAGGAACCCAGGAAGCCACGTCGCTGGTCCGGGGCGCTCTCGGCCATGTAGACCGCGGCGCCGCCGTACTCACCACCGGCGGAGAAGCCCTGGACCATGCGGCAGAGCAGCAGCAGCGCCGGGGCGAAGAAGCCGATGGTGTCGATGGTCGGCAGCAGTCCGATCACGCCGGTAGCGGCGGTCATCATGGTGACCGTCAGGACCATGACCTTCTGCCGGCCGAACCGGTCACCCATGGGCCCGAGGACGAGGCCGCCCAACGGGCGGACCAGGAAGGAGATCGCCAGCGTGGCCAACGTCAGGGTGACGCCGAGGCCGCCATCGCCCTCTTCGGAGCCGAAGAAGTTCGCGGCCATGAAAATCGTGAGGTAACCGTAGACGCCATAGTCGAACCACTCGACCGCGTTGCCCAGCGCAGAGCCGAGGATCGATTTGCGCAGGTTGGATTTTGCCTCGGCCGACTGCGGTTCGGCCCCGGGAGCCCCGGGATCCTCCACTGTCGTCGAGCTGCCTGAAGCGGCGTGTTGTTCGGTCATGAGCGTTCGCCTTCCGGAAGGGGAGCTTGGCGCGCTGAGCAGGATGCCCCGCCGCCTGGGCCTAGCAGTGTGATGACCAGCATTGCATAAGCGTGCGTCGCGGCCTCTATTTCCGACAGGCGCACCGATTCGTTGGGCTGGTGTGCCTGTTCGTTCAATTCCCCGGGCCCCAGCACGATGGTGGGGATGCCGAAGTCGCGCGAAATGAAGCCGCCATCACAGGATGCACTCCACCCGGTGACGCGGGTTTCCACGCCGGCGGCGGCCAGCGACGCGGTGGCCGCCGCGACCAGCGGATGGTCGCGGTCGGTGCGGAATCCCGGCATTTCCATGGTCGTGCGCGCCTCGACGTCGATGCCGTCACCGGTGATTCCCGCGGCCGCAATCTGCTCCATCAGGTGCTCGCGGATCCGGCCCGTGTCCTCGCCGGGCATCAGCCGCCGGTCAAGCCACAGATGGGCCTCGGGGGCGACCATCGAGGTGCCGCGTCCCCCGGAAACCATGCCGACGTTCCAGGTGGCGTAACCCAGCAGGGGGTCGGGGTCGGCGGAGAGTCGTTCCTGGTCGGTGGTGACCAGGTTGCAGATCCGCACGGCGGCGTCGATGGCATTGCGCCCGTCGCTGGGCCGGCCGGAGTGGGCTGCCCGGCCGGTCACCTCGATCTCCAGGTAGGAATCACCCCGGCAGGCGATGACCGTCTCCAGATCGGTCGGTTCGGCGACCACGCAGGCGGAGTAGCGGTGCTCCAGCCCGTCGGCGACCACCGCCCGGATGCCGGCCCCGGTCTCTTCTTCATCGACCGTGCAGGCCAGGGTGACGGGACCGGCGAGCTGGGTGCCGGCGTCGTGCAGGGAGGCCATGGCGGTGAGCACTGCGGCCAGGCCGCCCTTCATGTCGGTGGCGCCACGGCCGAAGATCCGGCCGTCGGCCACGTGGGCATCGAAGGGCTCGCGCTCCCAGCCATCGCCCACGGGAACGACGTCGGAATGCCCCAGGAAGAGCACCCCCTCCCCGTCCCCGCCGGGTAGGGTGATGAAGACGTTGGGCCTCCCGGGGGCGACCTCCCGGGTGGTGACCTGCAGGCCACGGCGCCGGGCCGCTGCGACCAGCACGTCGACCGTCGCCTGCTCGGTGCCGCCGGGGTTCTCCCCGCCAGCGTTGACCAGCTCGATGGTCAGTGCCGTCAGCTCGGCGGGGTCGATGGGGGCGATGGCCGTCCCGGCTGCCGTGGCCGCCATTCAGCCACGTCCCGGGGCCTGGCCGGTGACCGCTGCGTCGGTGGACCCCCGTCGCGTTTCGGCCAGTGCGGCGTCCAGCGCCGTGGCCAGTCGTTGTACCCCCACGTCGGTGCGTTCCGGGCCGGTGGAGGCGAAGCACAGCCGGAGGGCCGAGGCGAACCGGCCGCCCGCCGACAGGGCGGGGCCGGGGATGAAGGCGACTCCCTCGGCGAGGGCGATCTCGAACAGCCGGCGGGTGTCCACTGCCGCGTCCTCGCCGGTCAGGGTGACCCAGAGGAAGAAACCGCCATCGGGGTGGGTGGTCCGCACGCGACCCGGCAGATGCCTGTCCAGGCTGGCCAGCATGGCGTCGCGGCGGTTGCGGTATTCGGTGCGCAGCCCGGCCAGGTGCTCGTCCAGGATGCCGCGGCGCAGGTACTCCGCGACCACATGCTGGGCCGGGACGTTGGTGCAGGTGTCCATGGCCTGCTTGGCGTTGATGATCAACTGGCGCAGCGACGGATCGGCGTCGATCCAGCCCACGCGCAGGCCCGGTGCCAGGATCTTGGAGAACGTCCGCACCGAGAACACCAGCGGATCGTTGCCGCTGAGCTGGCGGAAGCCGGGCAGGTCCTCGCCGGCGAAGCGGAGCAGTCCGTACGGGTCATCGTCGATGATGATGGCCCCCCAGCGGCGGGCCAACGCAATGATTCGTTCGCGCCGTTCGGTCGAGAGGGTGGTGCCTGAGGGGTTCTGGAAATTGGGGATGGTGTAGATCGCCTTGGGCGTGCGCCCGGCTTCGGCGACGAGCCGCTCCAGCTCGTCGACGTCCATGCCGTCCTGGTCCATCGGGACCTCCAGCAGGTCCGCGCCGTAGCTCAGTGCGGTCGCCGAGCCGTTGGTGTAGGTCGGGGACTCGACGATGACCAGGTCGCCCGGGTCCACGAACAGCTTGCAGGCGATGTCCAGGCCCTGCATGCCGCCGGAGGTGATGCTGATCCGTTCGGCGGAGGTCGGCTCCGCGGTGGTGGACAGGTAGTCGATGAGGGCTGAGATCAGCTGGGGCTCGCCCTCGGTGGCGCCATAGGTGAACGATGAGGCGTTGTGCACGCTGGCGGCGATCTCGGTGAACGCCTCCACGGGGACGAATTCATCGGCCGGGGCGCCCATGGCGAAACGGACGATGTCGTGTTCCTGGGCGGCGAGCAGCGAGGTGCTGGAGTCGATGACGGAGCCCACCAGGTTGGCGGCGCGGCCGGCGAGCGGCAGGTTCAGGGTGGTCATGGTGTCTCCTTCGGTGGTTCGGCGTTCGTGGTTGCGCCGGGGACGTCCAGCGGTGGCACCGTCGGCCGGGCAGGGTCGCTGTCAGCGGTCTCGGCGTTGCGCGGGACGATGCTGATCGATCCGGTCATGGTGGATTCGTCGGGGGTGGTGAATCCGAAGCGCGGCGTGGCCGGGCGTCGTGGCTCATCCACGGGTTGGGCGACGGCCGGGGTCCCGGGGGAGAGGTGCACGGCGCGCTCGCCGGGATTTCCCAGCAGCGGGCCGGAGCCGGTGGCGCCGCCGGCGTCGCCGACGTGGATGAGTCCGCGCGGGTAGGAGGTGAAGCACTCGACCCCGGTATCGGTCACCCGGATGGCCTCGGAGACCTCGTAGCCGTAACCGTCCATCCACATGCCGCACATCAGGTGGAACGTCATGTTCTCGGTGAGGATCGTCTGGTCCTCGCTGCGCAGGGAGATGGTCCGCTCGCCCCAGTCCGGCGGGTAGCCGACGCCGATCGAGTAGCCGATGCGCGAGGCCTTCTCATAGCCGTATTCGAACAGGGTCCGGTTGAAGACCTGGGAGAGCTCCTGCACCGGGGCGCCAGGGCGCACGGTTTCCAGCACGGCGGCCAGCGCGTGGTCGGTGGCCTGCGCCAGATGCGCCAGCTGCGGTGTCGGGGTGCCCGGGATGAAGGTCCGGGCCATGGGCACGTGGTAGCGGTGGTGGGCGCCGGCCAGTTCCACGACCATCGCCTGGTCCGGTTTGAGCACCTCGTCGTTCCAGGTCAGATGCGGGGTGTCAGCGGATTCGCCGGTGGGCAGCATCGGCACGATCGCGGTGTAATCGCCGCCGTACTCCGCGGTGCCGGTGATCTGTGCGTGGCTGATGGCTGCCGCGACATCGCATTGGCGGGTTCCCACCGCGATGGCCTCGTGGGCGGCGCGCATGGCCCGGTCGGTGACCACCGCCGCCTTGCGCATCAACTGGATTTCGGCCGGCGACTTGATCGCCCTCACCCAGTTGACCAGTTCGAAGCAGTCCACCAGCGTCCATTCCGGCAGGGCGTTGACCAGGGCACGGTAGCCCTTCGGGGAGAAGAAATGGGCGTCCATCTCCAATCCCACGCAGCCCTTGGTGGCCGGGGCGATGAGGTACCTGGCGCGCAGGGCGTAGGCGACCCAGTCGAAGGGGTGCAGGTGCGGGCGGTGCACGTAGCGTTCGGGGTAGCCGACGATGTTCTCCTGCGGCAGCCACGTGGTGCGGAAGGCGCCGTTGGCGTCCATCTCGCGGGTGAACAGGATCATGTCCCCCTCCAGGGGGACGAAGACCATCTGCGGGGTGTAGAACGACCAGGCGTTGTACCCGGTCAGGTAGTAGATATTCGCCGGATCGGTGACGATCAGCGCACTGAGGCCCTGCTCCTGCATGCGCACCCGTGCCGCGGCCAATCGTGCGGCGTACTCTTCGGTGGTGAAGAGCAGTGGTGCGACGCCCTCTTGTTCCATGCAGACTCCTTCAAACCTCGTTGGTAGATTGTTGACAATACTAGGCTGTGGCTCAGGTCACTGACAAGGCCCGGGGGCTCAGGCCCGCGGCATGGCCATGTATTTGGTCTCGAGGAACTCCTCGATGCCCACGCGGCCACCCTCGCGGCCCAGCCCGGAGGCCTTGATCCCGCCGAACGGTGCCGCCGGGTTGGACACGATCCCGGTGTTGAGCCCGACCATCCCGACCTCCAGCGCGTCGCCCACGCGGAAGGCGCGGTCCAGGTCCTGGGTGAACAGGTAGCCGGCCAGGCCCCAGGGGGTGTCATTGGCCATCGCGACGACCTCGTCCTCGGTGTCGAACGGGATCAGCGGGGCCACGGGTCCGAAGATCTCCTCGGTCATCAGCTGCGCCGTCGGGGACACGTTGGTCAGCACGGTGGGGGAGTAGAAGTAGCCCTTGCCTTCCGGCCGCGAGCCGCCGGTGACCACGCGGGCGCCCTGGGCCACGGCATCGTCGACGAGCTCGCCGACCTTCACCAGTGCCTTCTCCTCGACCAGCGGGCCGACGTCGGTGCCCTCGACGGCCCCATCGCCGACCCTCAGCGCGCCGAGGCGGGCGGCGAGCTTCTCGGCGAAGGCATCGGCCACGGAGGCCTGGACGAAGATCCGGTTCGCCGCGGTGCAGGCCTCGCCCATGTTGCGCATCTTCGCGGCGAACGCGCCCTCCACCGCACGGTCCAGGTCGGCATCCTCGAAGACGATCAACGGGGCATTGCCGCCGAGTTCCATGGACGAGCGCATGACGTGCTGCGCCGCCTGTTCGAGCAGCCGCACACCCACACCGGTGGAGCCGGTGAAGCTGACCTTGCGGGCGATCCCCGATTCCATCCACGGGGTCACCACGGAGGAGGCGCTCTTGGTGGTGACCACGTTCAGCACGCCGGCCGGCAGGCCCGCCTCGATGAGGATGTCCACCAGGGCCAGCGAGGACAGCGGCGTCAGATTGGCCGGCTTGAAGACCATGGTGCAGCCGGCGGCGATGGCCGGGCCGATCTTGCGGGTGCCCATGGCCAACGGGAAGTTCCAGGGGGTGATCAGCACGCAGGGGCCCACCGGCTCCTTGGTCACCATGATGCGGTTCTTGCCGTCACCGGTGATGGTCTGGTCCCCGCCGATGCGCACTGCCTCCTCGGAGAACCAGCGGAAGAACTCGGCGGCGTAGGCGACCTCGCCGCGGGCTTCGGCCAGCGGCTTGCCCATTTCGGAGGTCATGACCAGGGCCAGTTCCTCCTGCCGGGCCATGATCAGGTCGTAGGCCCGGCGCAGGATCTCGCTGCGTTCCCGCGGAGCGGTCCGCGCCCAGTCCTTCTGCGCGGCACCGGCCGCCTCGATGGCCCGCTGGGCGTCCTCCGCGTTGCCGTTGGCGACGGTGGCGATGACCTCCTCGGTGGCCGGATTCACCACGTCGAAGCGCTCACCGGAGGCCGATTCGACCCAGGCCCCGTCGATGTACAGGCCGGTGCTGATGCCCTCGACGGCGGCGCGTGCCGAGGATGCGGTGCGGGAAGTGGAGGTCTGGGCGGTCATGGGTGCTCCTTCGGGTTGCTGGTGGAAAGCTGGTGGTTCGTGCCGGCCGCGAGGCCGGGGTCGAGCAGTTCGGCCAGGTGCAGGCCGCGCCGGCCGCCATCGAGTTGGGCGACCTGCATGGTGCAGGAGAACCCGTCGGCGAGCACCGGGGTGGTGCCGTTGCCGGCCCGCATGGCCGGGGCGAGGCCCTGTTCGGCGACCTGCATGCTCAGCTCGTAGTGGTTGGCCTCGAAGCCGAAGTTCCCGGCAACGCCGCAGCAGCCGGTGGCCTCGGTGACCTCGGCGACGCCCAGGGCCGCCAGGGCCTTGCGTTGGGTGGCGGCGCCGAACACCGAGTACTCGTGGCAATGCGACTGCACGACGACGGATCCGGGCACCTGGGCCGCGGGGCTGGGGGTCCACCCGTCGGCGGCCAGGGCGGCGATGTGCCCGGCGAAGCTGCGTACGCGCGCTGCCACCCGGCGGGCGGCATCGGTGTGCACGAGTTCGGGCAGGTCCTTGGCCAGGGCTGCGGCGCAACTGGGTTCGACCACCACGATCGGGCGGTCGCTGCCGTCATCGAGTGCCTCCGCGGCGTGGGTGAGCAGCTTGCGGGCGGTGCCGAGCTGGCCGGTGGAGATGTAGGTCAACCCGCAGCAGGCGTCGGCCGAACAGGTGACCGGTTCCCCGGTGCCGGCCAGCACCCGGGCCGCCGCCCCGGCGACCTCCGGGCGGAAGCCCTTCGTGAATGTGTCCACGAAGAGCACCGCCCCGGTGCCCTGCGTCCCGGAGGAGGCTCCGGCGTCGTACCCGGTGGCCACGACGCGCGGCACCGTGGCCCCCGGGGCCGAGGCGGCGGGTGAGGTTGTCCTGGGTGGTCCGGTGCGTGCCCGGGGGGCGGCGGCCAGGGCGGCGTCGACCTCGCGGCGCCAGGCGGTGGCCGAGGCGAAGCGGGGCAGCGCGCGCCGGGTGGTCAGCCCACCTGCGGCGGCGACGAGCTTTCCCAGCGGCGAACCCATGACCGTGTTGACCAGCGGGGTGATCCGGCCGGTCAGCTTCAGCCAGCGGGGAAGCCAGCCCAGCGAGAAGTGCGAGAGCGGACGCATCCGGCCCTGGTAGTAATGGGAGAAGAACTCGGACTTGTACGTGGCCATGTCCACGCCGGTGGGGCAGTCGGAGGAGCAGGCCTTGCAGGACAGGCAGAGGTCCAACGCCTCGCGGACCTCCTCTGACTTCCAGCCCTCCTGCACGGTGGCGGCGCCCCGGACCATGTCCTGCAGCACGCGGGCGCGGCCCCGGGTGGAGTCCTTTTCGTCTCCGGTGGCGCGGTAGCTGGGGCACATCACGCCGCCGGCGTCCGAACGGCATTTGCCGACCCCGATGCAGCCCTGCACCGCGTGGACGAACGGGTCCACGCCATGGACCGCATCCGGCCCCGACGCGGGGGAGAGGTCGAAGCTGGTGCGCCACTGGCGGTCGGGCACGCCGTCCAGCAGGAGGTGCTCGTCGAACGCGTCGGGGCTGGTGATGACCCCGGGGTTCAGCAACCCCGACGGATCCCAGATCGCCCGGAAGGATTCGAAGGCGGCGAGCATGGCGGGGGAGTACATCAGCGGCAGGAACTCCGAACGGGCGCGGCCGTCGCCGTGTTCGCCGGAGAGCGAGCCGCCGTGGGAGACGACCAGCCGGGCGGCATCGGCGGTGAACTCGCGGAACACCTTCCGGCCCGCGGCGCTGCGCAGGTCGTAGGTGATGCGCACATGCATGCAGCCGGCCCCGAAGTGTCCATACATCACGCCCTGCAGGCCGTGCTCGGCGAGCAGGTCGCGAAAGTCGGAGAGGTAGTCGGCCAGGCGTGCGGGGGCCACTGCGGAGTCCTCCCAGCCGGGCCAGGATTCACCGCCGGTGTGCAGCCGGGAGGACAGGCCGGCGCCGTCCTCGCGCACCCGCCACAGCGAGGCGCGTTCGATCGCGTCGGGGACGACCCGCCCATCGACCATCCTGCCGATGGAGCGCAGCCGTTCCAGCAGCTCGTCCGCCTGGGACTGGACGTCGGCCGGGTTGGCCCCGTCCAGGTCGATGTAGAGCCACGCCTTCCCGTCCGGCAGCCCGGTGACGGAATCCTCGCCGCGGCGGGCCCTCATGGTGGCCACGATGGCGTCGTCGATGCCCTCGACGGCAGCGGGGGAGAACCCCAGGATGGTCTCGATGTCGCGCGCCGCCTCGACGACGTCCGGGTAGCCGACGCACAACAGCAGCGCGCTCGCCGGCTTGTGCACCAGTGCCATGCGGGCACGCACGACGACGGCGCAGGTCCCCTCGGATCCCACGAGGGCGCGGGCGATGTTGAAGCCCTTTTCGGGCAGCAGGTTCTCGAGGTGGTAGCCGGAGACCTGGCGCTGGATCTGGCCCAGGTCGGTGCGGAAACCGGCCAGGTTCTGCTGCACCAGGGTCTCCATCGATGAGGTGAGCTCCGCGGCCCGGCGCACCGCACCGGCGTCGTGCCCGTCGGTGGCCCGGAGCCCGGTGGCGGTGGCCGTCAGGCAGGTTCCATCGGCGGTGATGAGGTCGAACTCGATGACGTGGTCGCTGGTACGGCCATAACGCACCGAGTGGTTGCCGCAGGCGTCGTTGCCGATGGCCCCGCCGACGGTGGCGCGGGTCTTGGAGGACGGGTCGGGCGCAAACGTGAGCCGCCCGGCGGTGCGGGCCTCGATCTCCCGGGAGAGCGTGGCCAGCACCATGCCGGGATCGACGTCGACCCAGAGGTTGTCCTCGTCCAGGGCGTGGATGGCCTTCATGTGGCGGGAGAAGTCCAGGACCACGCCCGGGCCGACGGCATTGCCGGCCATCGAGGTGCCACCGCCCCGGCCCGTGACCGGGGTGCCGGCCTCGTGGCAGGCGCGCAGGGTCCGCGCCACGTCCGCCGCGGTGCGCGGGAACACGACGCCGAGGGGGCGCACCCGGTAGTTGGAGGCATCGTAGGAGTACTCCGCCCGCCGGCGTTCGGAGTCATCGAATTCGATGCCCGCCGCCTCGAGGATCCCGGCCACGGTGCCTCCTGCGGTCGGTGCTGCTGTCTGGGTCATGTGCTGCTTTCTAGGCCGTGGCGAGGGTGCGTTCGGAGACCGCTGACACGGCTGCCTCGAAGCGTTCGAGTCCCAGGGTGATCTCCTGCGCGGTGACCACCAGGGCGGGGATGAGGCGCACGACGTTGCCCTGCGGGCCACAGGTCAGGGTCAGCAGACCGTGTCCGGTGGTCTCCTGCTGGATCGCGGCGGCCGTCGCGGCATCGGGCTGGCCCTCGGCGGTGCTGAACTCGATGCCCTGCATCAGGCCCCAGCCACGGACGTCCCCGATGGAGGGGAAGCGTGACTGGATCTCCTTCAACCCGGCCTGCAGCTCGTCGCCGCGGATCCGCGAATTCTCCACGAGGCCCTCGTCATCGACGACGGCCAGGGTGGCCACTCCGGCGGCGGCGGAAACGGCGTTGCCTCCGTAGGTCCCGCCCTGCGATCCGGGCCACCCCTTGGACATCAGCTCGGTGGAGGCGGCGATGGCGGAGATCGGGAAGCCGGAGGCGATGCCCTTGGCGGTGATGAGGATGTCGGGGGTGGCAGTGGAGTGCTGGTGGCCCCAGAACCTGCCGGTGCGTCCGACGCCTGCCTGGACCTCGTCGATGATCAGCAGGATGCCGTGGCGGGTGGCCCGTTCGCGCACCCCCTCGAGGAAGCGCGGCGGGGTGGGCAGGTAGCCGCCGTCGCCCAGGGCGGGTTCGATGAGGAACGCCGCGGTGTCATTGGGGGCGGTGCGGGTGGTGAGCAGGTAGTCCAGTTCCTGCAGGGCGAAGTCGATCGCGGTGTCCTCATCCCAGCCGTAGCGGTAGGCGTACGGGAAGGCCGACATGTGGACGCCTGCCATCAGTGGTGCGAAACCCGCGGAGAACCGGGTGCCGGCGGTGGTCAGCGACGCTGCGGCGACGGTGCGGCCGTGGAATCCGCCCTGGAAGACCACGATGTTCGGGCGTCCCGAAGCCATGCGGGCCAGGCGGACGGCCGCCTCGACGGCCTCGGATCCTGAGTTCGCGTAGAAGACGGAGTCCAGGCCCGCCGGGAGCTTCTCGCCGAGCTTGTCGGTCAGTTCCAGCAGTGGCTGGTGCATCACCGTGGTGTTCTGGGCGTGGATGATCTTGCCGCACTGTTCGCGGGCGGCCTCGACCACGCGCGGATGGCAGTGGCCGGTGCTGGTCACCCCGATACCGGTGGTGAAATCCAGGTATTCGGCTCCATCGGTGCCGTAGATCCAGGACCCGAGGGCGTGGTCGACCACTACGGGGGTCGCTTGCTTCAGCAGGGGGCTCAAAGTCGTCATGTGTTCATCGTGGTGGCCCGCTCGGTAGATTGTCAACAATCTTTCGTGGCGGTAGCGTGGATGACGTGGAACACACCAACTCGAAGCGCCCGCGCCTGGCCCTGCTCACTGCCCCCGGGGTGCCGGACCCCCATAACCTCGATGCCATCCGGGAACGTGCCGACGTCGTCATCGCCCACGCCGACACCCTGGCCGACGCGCTCGCCGGCGCCGATGCCGTCCTGCTCTGGGACTTCTTCTCCTCGGCGCTCAGCGATGCGTGGCATGCCGCCGATGCACTGCAATGGGTCCATGTGGCCGCCGCCGGAGTCGACGCCATGCTCTTCGACGGGCTGCGGGCGGCCCCGGTGGTCCTGACGAACGCGCACGGGACCTTCTCCCAGCCCATCGCCGAGTTCGTCCTGGCCTCGATCCTGGCCCACGACAAGCAGCTGCACCGCAGCGAAACGCTGCAACGCCAGGGCACCTGGCAGCACCGGGAGCTGACCCGGACCGGCGGTTCACGGGCGATCGTGGTCGGAACCGGAGGCATTGGGCGGGCCACCGCCCGGCTCCTGCGGGCGGTCGGGTTGCAGGTCGAGGGCGCCGGACGAACCGCCCGGGACCAGGACCCGGACTTCGGCACCGTCTTCGCCAGCGATGAGCTCGCAGCCCACGTCGGCACCGCCGACCACGTGGTGCTGGCCGCGCCCCTGACCGACGCCACGCGGGGGATCCTGGATGCCCACGTCCTGGCCGCGATGAAACCCAGTGCGCATCTGGTCAACATCGGCCGCGGGTCACTGGTCGACGAACCGGCGCTCATTCAAGCACTGCAGGGTGGACAGATTGCCGCGGCTTCGCTCGACGTCGTGGCCGTCGAACCGATGCCCGCAGATCACCCGTTCTGGCAGATGGACAACGTGCACGTCTCGGCCCACATGAGCGGCGATGTCCACGGGTGGAGGGACGAACTGGCCGACCAGTTCCTGGTAAATCTCGACGCCTACATCGCCGGGGAACCCCTGGACCACATCGTGGACAAGGACCGCGGCTACGTCAGCTCGAGCCCGGCAGCCATCTAGCGACAGCGCGGGGCCCGCGGCCCTCAGACGTCCGGATCGTCCATGAGCTGCCGGACCTGCTGGGCGCACCGGCAGGCGGCGGCGGTCCGGGCGGCCCACTCCAGCGCCTCGTCGTGGGAGGAGACCTCGAGGATGGAGAAACCACCGATGTGCTCGGTGATCCGCGGGGTCGTGACGGAGCCGTCGGTGCCCACGACGCTGACGTCGTGGTTGCCGATCCCCCCGCCGGTGATCCAGACCCCGGCCTCCTGGGCCTGCCGGACCACCTCGTGGGCCGCGGCGCCGACGGCGGGCAGGTCTTCCATCGGGAACCGCATGTCCCCGTCGTTGAAGGAAATCAGGTACCGCGCCATGTCCGGCCTCCAGTCTCTGGCGGAACTCGCCGCCACCCGGGATTCCCCGGAGATACGTGGAGTCTAATCTGGCGGACCCTCCCGGCCTAGGGACGGAGAAGGCCCCCTCCGGACGATTCCGGAAGGGGCCTTCGCAGGATGGGACGTGCCTAGCGGCCGGTGCCTCCGTGGACCTCGGCCTCGGTGTCGCCGTCGAGCTCGAAGGCCCCGTGGACCGCGCGGACCGCGGTGTCCAGCAGCTCGGCGTCGGTGACGATCGAGATGCGGATCTCCGAGGTGGAGATCATGTTGACGTTCACCCCGGCCTGCTGCAGCGCCTCGAAGAACCGGAAGGAGACCCCCGGGTTCGATCGCATCCCGGCACCGATGAGGGAGAGCTTGCCGATCTTGTCGTTGTAGGAGATGCTCTCGAAGCCGATCTCCGCCTGTGCCGCCTCCAGCGCGGCCATGGCGTCCTTGCCCTCGAGGATCGGCAGGGTGAAGGAGATGTCGGTCTTGCCGGTCTCGGCCTTCGAGATGTTCTGCACGATCATGTCGATGTTCACGTTGGCGCCGGCGATGACGCCGAAGATCTGCGCGGCCGAACCCGGGACATCGGGGACTCCGACCACGGTGACCTTGGCTTCGGAACGGTCGTGGGCAACGCCGGAGATGATGGGCTGTTCCATGGGTTCTCCCTCTTGGATCTTGATGTTGTCGTCGGGGCTGGGCAACACCCAGGTCCCCTCGTGGTCGGTGAAGGACGAGCGCACATGCAGCGGCACACCGAAGCGGCGGGCGTACTCGACGCAGCGCAGGTGCAGGATCTTGGCGCCCGAGGCCGCCATTTCCAGCATCTCCTCACTGGAGATCGTGTCGATCTTCTGGGCCGTGTGCACGATGCGGGGATCGGCCGTGTACACGCCGTCGACGTCCGTGTAGATCTCGCAGACGTCGGCATTCAGCGCTGCGGCCAGCGCGACGGCGGTGGTGTCGGAGCCGCCGCGGCCCATGGTGGTGATGTTGTTCGATTCCCGGCTCATGCCCTGGAATCCTGCGACGATCGAGATGTAGCCGCGGTCGATCGCCTGGCGCACCCGGTGGGGGGATACGTCGATGATGCGGGCCTTGCCGTGCACCGCGTCGGTGATCATGCCGGCTTGCGAGCCGGTGAAGGAGACGGCTTGGCCGCCGTTGGAATCGATGGCCATGGCCAGCAGGGCCATGGAGATGCGTTCGCCCGCGGACAACAACATGTCCATTTCACGGGCTGGGGGCGCGTCGGTGAGCTGCCCCGCGAGATCGAGCAGCTCATCGGTGGTGTCACCCATGGCCGAAACCACTGCAACGACGTCGTTCCCGGCCGCCTTGGTGGCGAGGATCCGGGCCGCGACGCGTTTGATGCCTTCGGCATCGGAGACCGACGAACCGCCGAACTTCTGGACAATCAGGCTCATGCGTTTTGCACACTCCACTGGGTTGAGGACAGGACGGCCCACCGCCAACCCGGCTGGGCACATGCTTAACCAGTGTAACGAGGCAGCGGCGCGGTGCCCCGGTCGCGTGACTGCCACCGGTCATAATGCGCGCCGGACCCCCTCGTCCCCAGGGATGATCCGCAACCCGCTGGCGCTGCATAGGATGGGCGCTACGAACCCTGCGCACCTGCCGCCGGGACGCGGATCCGGGGGAGAGCATGGGAGCCAGGACAACACGGCACGACGGCGGGGTGCCGGGGACGGCGTCCCTGGAATCATCGGGGGTGGTCGCCACCGGGCTGGCCAGGTCCTTCGGGACGGTGCACGCGGTCCAGGCCATCGATTTCACCGCGCGGCCCGGCGAGGTCACCGCGCTGATCGGTCCCAACGGATCCGGCAAGACGACTCTGCTGCTGATGCTCGCCTCGCTGCTGGCACCCGATGCGGGCATTGTCAGGATCTGCGGCATCGACCCGGTCTCCGATCCCCGCGGTGTCCGGGCCCGGCTGGGCTGGATGCCGGACACCCTCGGCGTCTGGGAGGAACTGACAGCCCACGAGATCCTGGCGATGATGGGTCGGTTGTACGGGGCGTCGAAGGCCGCTGCAGCGGCCCGTGCCGACGAACTCCTGGAGCTCGTGATGCTGGTTCCCTTCGCCTCACGCCCGGCCCGGGTGCTCTCCCGTGGACAACAGCAGCGCCTCTCGCTGGCCCGGGCGCTGGTCAACGACCCGCAGGTCCTGCTGCTCGACGAACCCGCCTCCGGGCTGGACCCGGGAGCGCGGATCGATCTGCGCAACCTGCTGCGCGACCTGGCGGACCGGGGCCGGACCGTGGTGGTCAGCTCCCACGTGTTGGCCGAACTCGACGAGATGGCCGACCGCGCCGTCTTCATTGCCGGTGGCCGCAGCGTGCGCGAACTGACAGTTGACGACGCCGGTGCCCGGCAGCGCCGGTATTCCATCCAGTCCACCGACCCGCAGGCCTTGGCCGCCGAGCTGGCCGCGGCCGGCGTGGAGACGGTCGTCGCCGATGGATACCGCCGCAAGCCCACGGTGGTGCGCCTGGATTCGGAGGCGGATGCTGCCGGGCTGTTGCGTCGGCTGGTGCTGGCCGGGGTGCCGGTCACCGCTTTTGGGCCCAGCGCCGGTGCGCTGGAGGAGTCGTATGTGAGCAGTCTTGAACCGGTCGAAGCGGATGAAGCAGGGGAAACGCGATGAGCACGATGACGGCCCCGCCCAGGCCCACCTTGGGTATCCTCGCCGGCGTCGGCACGGTCTTCCGGATGGAATCGCGGCAGCGCCTGCGGACCCGTGGCTGGTACATCCTGCTGGTCGTCTGGTTCGTGGTCATCGGCGCGGTGGCCGCCCTGGCCGCCTACGCCACCGGGGCCTGGGCGCCGGATTCCGGGGACTCCGGGTATGTGGCCGGTGGTTCCGGCGTCGGGCAGGTCATGTTCGAGCTGGTCATTGCGTTCGTGCTGTTCTTCGGGCTCCTGGTGGCCCCGGCACTGTCGGCCAACACCGTCAGCGGCGACCGGTCGTCCGGGACGCTGGCCGTGCTGCAGAACACCCTGCTGACGCCCGGTCAGATCCTGGCGGGGAAATGGCTGGCCGCGTGGGTCTCGTCGTTGGCGTTCCTGGTGGTTTCCCTGCCGATGGTGGTGTGGGCGGTGACGTTCGGGGACGTCTATCTTCCGGCGGTCCCCGTGTTCCTGTTGATGACCGCCGTCGAACTCGGTGTCGCCTGCGCCATCGGTGTCGGGGTCTCCGCCCGGGCCGGGCGTCCACTGTTCGCCGTTGTCTCCACGTACTTGTTGGTCGCCCTGCTGGCGTTGGGCACCGCCATCGCCTACGGATTGTCCTTCCAACTGGTGGAAGAGCAGGTGACGGTATCCGGGCAGGTCTGGCCGAATGAACCCTGGTCCAAAGTCCAGTACAACGACGCCGGAGAGGCAGTCGATGGGCATGGGAAGGTCATCGAGGACCAAGAGGCCTACCTGGCAGAGGTCCAGCGGGAAGAGGACGCGTACACCCAGGACCCGGAGGCGTACGTCTGTGGGCCGGAAACCTATCGGACCAGCGTCTTCCACACCGAACGGATCACCTGGTTGCTGGCGGCGAACCCGTTCGTCGTCATAGCCGACGCGGTGCCCGCCCGGGCGTCGACCACGGCGCAGGGCGACTCCGGCGTCATGCACTCCCTGAGCCAGGGAGTCCGCGAGTCACAGGCGGGCGTGCCCGGGCAGACACCCTGCCTGGACGGCCAGAAGCAGAAGGGACCAGTAGCTGCCGCTTCCGCCGCGCCCCTGTGGCCTGTGGGTGTGCTGGTGCAGCTCTGCTTGGCTGCCGTGGTGCTGTTCCTGGGGTGGCGGCGGCTGCGGACTCCCGTCAGGAAGCTCCCGCGGGGGACCCGGATCGCCTGAGGCCCCGGGCCCCAACGGGTGAAGACGCGTGGGCCACCCCTTCCCCCGAAGGGGGTGGTCCACGCGCGTCTAGTGGGTGCCGATGGTTCCGTCGGCGTCGCCGAGAACGGCGTGCAGGAAGTCCTTGGTGCGCTGGTGTCGGGGGCTGCTGAACATCACGTCGGGCGCGGCTTCCTCGACGATCTTGCCGCCGTCGAACATGAGCACCCGGTTGGAGACGTCGCGGGCGAACTGCATCTCATGGGTGACGATGAGCATCGTGATGTCGGTGGTTTCCGCGATGTTCCGCAGGATGGCCAAGACGTCACCGACGATCTCGGGGTCCAGGGCGCTGGTGACTTCGTCGAGCAGGAGGATTTCCGGGTCCATGGCCAGGGCGCGGGCGATGGCCACGCGCTGCTGTTGCCCGCCGGAGAGCGACGAGGGGTGGGCGTCGGCCTTGTCGGCGAGGCCGACCTTGTCGAGCAGTTGCCGGGCCTTGGCGCTGGCCTCGGCCTTCGACTGGCCCAACACGTGCACGGGGGCCTCGATGATGTTCTCCAACACCGACATGTTGGGGAAGAGGTTGAACTGCTGGAAGACCATCCCGATCCGTTGGCGGATGCGCTTCTGGTCCTTCTTGCTGCGCTCGATCCGCTTCCCGCCACGCTCTTCGTGGGTCAGCGGTTCGCCGCCGACGAAGATGTACCCGTCGGTCGCCTCCTCCAGGGTCATGACCAGGCGCAGGATGGTGGTCTTTCCGGATCCGGAAGGGCCGATGAGGGTCACCCGGTCGCCCTTTTCGACGCTGAAGTTCAGGTCGTGGAGCACCACGTTGTCCCCAAATGCCTTGTCGACATCGCGGAATTCGATCACGGGCGCCGTGGCGCCGCTTCTGCCCGTGGCCCGGGCGGCTGTTGACTCAGGTGTTGTAGGCAAGGCGCTTTTCCAATCTGCCAATGAGAAGTGAGGTCGGGTAGCTGGCCAGCAGGAAGATGACGCCCACCAGGGTCAGTGGCTCGATGTACCGGTAGGTGTTGCCGCCGTAGATCAAACCCGCGTTGACGAGCTCGACGACGCCGATGACCAGCAGGAACGGGGTGTCCTTGAACATCGGATCGCGTAGTTGCCCAGCGCCGGGATGGTGGCACGCAGGGCCTGCGGGATGATGACCGCGGTCCAGGTGCGTCGCGTTGACATCGACAAGGCGGTGGTGGCCTCCCACTGTCCGCGGGGGACTGCGTCGATACCGGCCCGGTACACCTCGGACATGTACGTGGAGTAGTGGATGCCGAAGACGATGACGCCCACGGTGATGGCGTCCAGGGACAGGAAGGCGTAGTACGCGAAGAGCAGCTGGATGATGATCGGGGTCATCCTGATGATGTTCGCGATCCATTTGACGGCCTCGGCGACCGGCCGCGGTGACAGGCGCAGGGCCATCGCGATGACCAGGCCCAGGATGGACGCGATGACGGTGCCGAGCGCCGTGACCAGCAGTGTCACCTTGAGGAACTGCGTCAGCAGCGTCGGCAGGACGTCTGCCGCAGTGCTCCAGTCCCAGTCGAGGCCGGCGGTGATCCCGATCATTGGATGCCTCCTGCTCGTGTTGTGGCCACCGGCGCGGGCGAGAGGATCCGCCGCAATGAGGTCCCCTGCCCCAGCTTGCTCTTGGCTTGGCGCTCGAGGAGGTTCATGGCGAGGGTGAGGGCCAGGGCGAAAAGGAAGTATCCCAGCATGCCCACGATGCCGTAGGTGAACAGCGTGCCCGAGACCCGTTTGACCTGGTCGAGTTGGAAGGTGAAATCGGCCAGCGTGATGTACCCGACGATGGCCGTGCCCTTCATCAAGTGGATCAGCAGGCTGGACAGCGAGGGGATCATCAGGGCCCAGGCCTGCGGGAAGATGATCCGGCGCATGCGCTGGACGGAACCCAGGCTCAGGGCGGTCGTGGCTTCCCACTGGCCGGTGGGTACCGACTGGATGGATCCCCGGACGACTTCGGCGGCGTAGGCACCGTAGTTCAGTCCCAGGGCCAGGACCCCGGCCACCATCGGGTGGAGATCGATCCCGAGGAGTGGCAGGACGAAGAAGAACCAGAAGATCTGGACGACCAGGGAGGTGCCGCGGAAGAACTCGATGATGATGCGTGCCGGGATGCGCCACCCCTTGGCGGGGCTGGCCGCCGCCAGGCCCAGGATGATGGCAAGGATGAAGGCGGCGATGGCACCGAGGATGGTCAGCTCGACGGTGACGCGGAGACCGTCGAGCAGACGCGGCATGGCCTCGCCCACGGCGGCGAATTTATCGTCCACGGGGGATGGACTCCTTCTCATGCAGGAGGGGAGGGGCTGCGAAAGTGCGACCGGCCAGATGGGCCGGCCGCACCAACGATGGGACTACTTCGTCCCGGGTGCTCCCTTGCAGAGTTCGGTGGTGGTCATGTCCTTCGGCGGGAGGTTCTCCGCAGTGAATCCGAACTTGCCGACGACGTCCAGGTAGGACTTCTCGGAATCGGTGACCTTGGCCAGGCCCTCGTTGTAGGCCTTGCGCAGTTCGTCATCGCCCTTCGCGAAGACCGTGGAACCGGCTCCGAGCTGCTTCACGCCGTCGATTTCCTGGACGAAGCCGTCGCCGACCGAAATGTTGGAGTCCGGGTTGTCCTTGGCCATGGTGGTCAGCGAGATCGCCGTCATGGCGAAGGCGTCGGCACGGCCGTTGTCGACGGTGTCCATGCCGGTCTGGGCGTCGGGGACGGACTGGACCTTCAGTCCCAGTGATTTCGCGTAACCGGCCTCGATGCCGCCGGCGAGCACGGCGAGCTTGATGTCTTCGCCGCCGTCCTCCTTCTTCTTGACCGAATCGAGGTCGGTGAGGCCCTTGGGGTTGTCCTTCTGCGTCATGAGGGCAGTGGTGTACATGATCTCAGGATCGGCGAAGTCGGCCTCGGCGCAGCGGTCCGGGAGGATCGACATGCCTGCGCTGACGGCGTCGAAGCGACCGGCCTTCAGGCCCGGGATCAACGAGTTCCAGTCGACGAGCTTGGTTTCGACATTGTCTATGCCCATGTCGCCGAAGATCTTCTTGGCCAGCGCGATGGTGGCACCGGTGGCCTCGCCCTTCTCCTCGTAGGAGTACGGCACCTCGCCGGCAATGGCCACGGTGATGGTCCCCTTGTCCTTGAGGGCCTGCAAGTGGCCCTCGCCGACTTGCGCGGATCCGGATCCCGCACCCGCATCCTCGGTGGTCGTGGTGCCGCCGCAACCGCTCAGGGCGAGCGAGAGCGAAGCGAGGACGGCGCCGGACGCCAGCAGTGACCGGCGGCGGAAGGTGCGGATCATGATGTACCCCTTTTCAGGTGACAGGTTCCGGACCGGCCGAACCTCCCCCAGGGCGGTGCGGCCGGCTTCGGGCGAACCCGATCGGATGGTGCAGAGTGATGTAAATCACGCTAGTCATGAAATGGTCAATTGACAATCCGATCTTCCGGACATCGGATTGTCGACAACCATGGAGATGGGCTCGGCTCGTTCGCTGGATTGGCGGGGTTTTCCCCTGCACGAATGGCCCGATGTCGTTGCTGACTTGCCAGCCGGGGGATCGTCACGATTAAGTTACGATCTATCGACAACGGACGGGGGCCAGGTTGAAGGCGCGTGATCCGGTCGTCCCACGTTTTCAGAATGGAGCCCGCATGCCCACGGCCCCGAGCATGGCCCGCGTCCAGCGTTCGTCGACCATCGACCTGATCACCGCCCAATTGCGCAACGCCATCTATGAGGGGCTCATCCTGCCTGGCGCCCAGCTCCATGAGGCGCTCGTTGCCGAACAACTCGGCGTCAGTCGCGGTTCCCTCCGCGAATCCGCGCAGCGGCTGGTCCAGGACGGTTTGCTGGTGACCCGCCAGGGTCAGGGGATGAGGGTGGCGGAGGTGGGCCTCGACGATCTGGCCTCCTTGTACGCCACCCGGCTCGTCATCGAGGGTGCGGCACTGCGTGCCGTGGCGGCATTGGATACCCGGAAGGACCGCGAACACCGGTTGGCAGGTGCCATGAAGCTGCTGGAACGCCTCGGGGGCATGGGGCGGCAGGAGGATCCCGCCGAGTCCCCCCGGGCGATCGGCAACACCGACCTGGAACTGCACTTCGAGGTCGTGCGGGCCGCCGGAAACCAGCGCCTGTGCGCGTACATGTCCACGCTGGTCATGGAAACCCGGCTGGCCAGCCTGGGGCACCCCGAAGGCTACGTGGTGCGCACAGATGTCCATGCAGTGCATCGGGAACGCCTGGATCTCATGCTGGCCGGGGACGGTGAAGCTGCTGTGGCCCAGCTGGAGGGGCACTTCGCCGATACCGTGGGCCGGTTGACCGGGCAGCCGCCCGGGCCCGTGGCCACCGCCGTCGTCGACATCTCAGAGGGCGACCAGCACTGGGGTCCGCTCGGTTCCTGACGTGGCGGGCGGCGGGCATCCAGGGGGTGACGGACCGCAGACGGAGTCCTAGGCTGAAGCCCATGCTGACGCCGAAGGAAGTCCTGACCCGCTATCTGCAGAACCAACGAGAGGCGTTGCTCTGGAAACTTGAGGGGCTGGATGAATACGATCTCCGCCGCCCGATGACCGGCACCGGAACCAACCTGTTGGGCCTGGTCAAGCATGTGGCCACCGTGGAGTACGGCTACTTTGGCGAGGTCTTCGGCCGGCCCGGAGCGGAGCCGCTGCCGTGGAACGAGGACGATGCGGAAGACAACGCCGACATGTTCGCCACCTCCGACCAGAGCGCCGAGTGGATCCTGGGCTTCTACCAGCGGGCCCGCCAGCACGCGGACGAGACGATCGCGGCACTCGAGCTGGAGGCTGAGGGTTTTGTGCCGTGGTGGGGGCCGGAGCGTGGTCACACGAACCTGCAGCACCTGCTGGTGCACATGATCGCCGAAACGGCCCGCCATGCCGGTCATGCAGACATCGTCCGTGAGGCGATCGACGGTTCGGCGGGCCTGTCGGCGGGCAACGCCAACTTGCCGCCGGCCGAGGCGGGCTACTGGAACGGCTACCGCAGTCGACTGCAGGAGATCGCCGAGCAGTTCAGGGGCTGACTAGGCGGGACCGTTGGGGTCAGGACATCACGCGGCGGCCCTCGAAGGCCCTCCCCAGGGTGACCTCGTCGGCATACTCGAGGTCCCCGCCGACGGGCAATCCGGAGGCCAGTCGGGAGATCTTGATGCCGATCGTGGAGAGCATGCGGGCCAAATAGGTGGCCGTTGCCTCGCCCTCCAGGTTCGGGTCGGTGGCGATGATGACCTCGGAGATCTTGTCGTCGTGCAGACGGCCCAGCAGTTCACGGATGTGCAACTGGTCGGGGCCGATGCCGGCGATGGGATTGATGGACCCGCCCAGCACGTGGTACTTGCCGCGGAAGGATCGGGTGCGCTCGACGGCCATGACGTCCTTGGACTCCTCGACCACACACAGGATGGTTTCATCCCGGCGGGGGTCCCGGCAGATGTTGCAGGTCTCGTCCTCGGTGACGTTGAAGCACACCGAGCAGAACTTCACCTTGTCCTTGACCGCGCGAATGGCATCGGCCAGCCGGTTCATGTCCTCGCGGTCGGCCTCCAGGATATGGAAGGCGATCCGCTGGGCGGACTTGGGGCCGATGCCGGGCAGCCGACCGAACTCGTCGATCAGCTCTTGGACTGCACCTTCGTACACGAAACCTCACACTGCAAAAGTTGGATGACGGCTCCGCGGGGAACCTAGATGACCGGGGTGCCGTCGTGGTTGCGCTCCTCGATCAGGCGGCCGTTGAGCAGGCGTTCGATCGCCGATCGGCCGACCACCCCGGATTCCTCGATGGAGATGTCATCATCGCTGGGAATGTCCTCAACGTACTTCGATTCTACGTCCGCAGGGCCACCGCGTGGTGCTGCCCCGCCGCGCGGCTGGGCGTCAGCCGGGGGGCCGGTGCGCTGCGCGTCCTTGACCTGCGCCTGGTTCAACAACTGCTGGTACCGGCTCATGGGCTTGCCGGGCGTCGGTTGTGGAGCTTCCCGGGGTGGTGCGGCCGGGGCGGACGCGGACGACGACGGAGCAACAGCTCCGGGGGCAGGCGCGGCGGCGCTGCCCGGGGCCGGGGCCGCGGGGGCGCCCGGAGCGGGCGCTGCGGGAGCCCCACCCGGTGCCGGGGCCGCTGGTGCTCCGCTGGGTGCCGGCGCCGCGGTTCGCAGGGGGGCCGGGGCCGCCCGCCGTGCCATCTCGGCAGGCTCCACAGGGGCGGGACCGGCCGGCCGCTGCCAGGTCTCGCCCTCCGGGTCGGTGCCGCCCCGCGTGGGTGCCGTCGGGACGGGCGTCGTGGCGGGTTCCGGGCTCGGTGGAGCATCCCAGGGTGCCACCGGCACCGTGTCGCTGCCCCAGTCATAGCCGCCGTCGTCTTCGGGCTCGGGGCCGAAATCCGTCGGCCCTTCCGCGGGCCCGGGGCCCGCCGAATCGCGGTTCGTCTGGGCCGGCGGGGTCGTGGCACGGCGTTGCCGCAGGGCAGCGGCCGGCCCCGTGGCGGTCGATCCGCCGGACCCGGGGCGGTCGGCAGCCGGTGGTGGTGCAGCAGCCGCGGCAGGGGACGGCCCAGGGGAGGTGCGCGGTGCCGTCGGCGCAGCAGCCTGGCTGCTGTCCGCCGGCGCGGACGTTGCCGGTGGTGCAGCGGCGGCTGAAGGTGACGCGGAAACAGGCGCGGCAGCCCCGCTGGGGCTGGTGCTGGGGCTGGGGCGTTCGGGGCGGGTATCCGGCACCGGGCCGGAGACCGGGCGCTGGGGCTCGACCTGGGCGCGGGGCTGCGCTACCGGACCGCGGGACGCCGGCGCTGGCCGGCGCTCAGCTTTTGGGCCCGAACCACCCGCCGGAGCGGAACCCCCGGCGGTAATGACGATCTCCGGGGTGAGCCCCAGGACCTTGTTGATGCTGCGCTGGAGCAGCTCGACGCTGTCCGGCTTGGCGGAGAAGGCCTTCATGGGGCCGGGGTTCGCGAACGCCACGGTCAGCGTGCGGCCGTCGTAGCCAGCCAAGGAGGCGTGCGGCTGGATGGTCAGCCAGACGAACTTCTTCTCTTCGCGCAGGGCGTCCATGATTTCCGGCCACGCCCGACGGAACATCTCGACGGTGCCGGCGGCACCTGCGTGTGCTGGTGCCGGAGTGCCGTCGTGGGGTGTTTCCCCAGGAGGAGCGGAGGGGGCAGCAGGCGCAACAGGTGCTGGTGGCTGCTCCTGGGCCGGAGCGGTGCGAACGTCCGGAGCCGAAGACTCGGCAGGGGTCACGGCAGGGGCCGCTGCGGGCGCCGGGGCCGCGCTGTCGGATGGCTGCGCCGGGCTGTCGTCGACGGGCCCCCAGGTTCCACCCCAGTCCGGTGATGGCTCGGGGGCTGCGCTCCGGGGTTCGGCCGGTGCAGGTGCCGCCTCCGGGGTCGGGGAACCAGTCGCCGGTCCGTCCGGCGACTTGGTAGCGGGACCGTCAGAGGTCCAGCGTTCGTCTCCGGTACCCGGTGTGGTGGGTTCGGCGTCGTCGGTGGCAGGTTCGGCCGGTTGGTTCGCGGCGGGTGCCACTTCGGGAGTCGCCTGGGGCGCCGGGTCCGGGGTGGGTTCCGGAGCCGGTTCCGCCAGGGGAGCAGCCGGGGGAACCGCTGCGGCGGCCGGCTGGTCCTTGCCGCGGGCGGCCCGCAGGGCCTCACGTACCGCGGCGGCCCCCTGGGGACCAGCAGCGGATTCGAAGCCCGTGGCAGCCGGGGAGGCGCCGCCGTCGTGCACTGGCAGGGGGGTTCCGGCGGTCTCGGGTGCCGTTGACCCGGCGGGCTGTCCCGTGGGGACCTCGGGGACGTCGCCGGCGTAGCTGAGGCGGCGCTCGATGCGGTCCACCCGGGCGTTGATGCCGCGTTCGGTGGTGTCCGAGGCGGGCAGCAGCAGCCGGGCGCAGAGCAGTTCCAGGTGCAGGCGCGGGCTGGTGGCGCCGGTCATCTCGGTCAGTGCCTGGTTGGTGACGTCGGCGCTGCGGCTGAGTTCGGCGTGGCCGAGCAGCGTGGCCTGCTGGTTCATGCGGTGCAGCTGGTCCTCGGGCAGGCCGCGGATGACCTGGGAGGCGCTCTCGGGCATCGCCTTGACGATGATCAGGTCGCGGAAGCGCTCGAGCAGGTCCTCGACGAAACGACGCGGATCGTGCCCGGTCTGGATGACCCGGTCCACCGCCGAGAAGACCGTGGCCGCGTCCTGGGCGGCCATGGCGTCGACGACGTCGTCCAGCAGGGAGGCGTGCGTGTAGCCGAGCAGCGAGACGGCGAGTCCGTAGTCCAGCCCCTCGGGGCCGGCGCCGGCCATGAGCTGGTCCAGCACCGAGAGCGAGTCGCGGACGGAGCCGCCGCCGGCGCGGATGACCAGCGAGAGCACGCCCGGGGCGACCTGCACGTTTTCCTGCGTGCAGAGCCGCTCGAGGTAGGCCATCAGCGGTTCGGGGGGGACGAGCCGGAACGGATAGTGGTGGGTGCGCGAGCGGATGGTCCCGATGACCTTGTCCGGTTCGGTGGTCGCGAAGATGAACTTGATGTGCTCCGGCGGTTCCTCGACGATCTTCAGCAGGGCGTTGAACCCGGCCGAGGTCACCATGTGGGCCTCATCGATGATGAAGATCTTGTAGCGGTCGCGGACCGGGGCGAAGGTGGCGCGTTCGCGCAGGTCGCGGGCGTCGTCGACGCCGCCGTGGGAGGCCGCGTCGATCTCGATGACATCCAGGGACCCCGAACCGCCGGTGGCCAGTTCGCGGCAGCTGTCGCATTCCCCGCACGGGGTGGCCGTGGGGCCCTGGGCGCAGTTCAGGCAACGGGCCAGGATGCGGGCGGAGGTGGTCTTGCCGCAGCCGCGCGGGCCGGAGAAGAGGTAGGCGTGGTTGACCCGGTTCTTCGACAGGGCCGCCATCAGGGGAGTGGTGACATGCTCCTGCCCGATCACGTCCGCGAAGGTGTCCGGACGATAGCGACGGTAAAGGGCTGTACTCACGCCCTGAAGCCTATCCGGTCGGCGGGGCTCATTGCATCCCTCCGGTGGGCGCGGGGAACCCGGTGAAGACCCACGGTTCGCGGGGTAGCCGTGCGGGGTCGAAAACCTCCAGCGCCCGGGCCAACGGGCCGCCGGGGAGGCCGACCGATTCCAACAGCACGGAGCGCACCTGCTCGACGCCGACGCCGTCGTGGCGCAGCTGGGCGAGGGTGACCGATCCGTCGCGTTTGGCCAGCCGTTTCCCGTCCGCGTTGAGCACCAGGGGCACGTGGGCGTACTGCGGGATCGCCGAGCCGGAGCCGGCGGCCGGAACTGTGCCCAGGCCGGCCAGCACGGTCGCCAGATGGGCCTGCCGCGGGGTAGAAGGCAACAGATCATCGCCGCGGACCACCTGGTCGATCCCCTGCAGGGCATCGTCGACGACGACTGCGAGGTTGTAGGCCGGAACCCCGTCGTTGCGCACCACGACGAAGTCATCCACCACGCCCGTGTAGTTGCCGTGCAGGACATCGGTGATGGTGAACCGGTCGACGTCGGTGCGCAGGCGCAGCGCGGCCGGGCGCTCGGCCCTCCGCCGGGTGCGTTCGGACCCGGTGAGGTTCCTGCAGGTCCCCGGGTAGGCGCCGGGGGCCGCATGCGGTGCTGAAGGGGCCTCGGCGATGTCGCGGCGGGTGCAGAAGCACTCATAGAGCAGTCCGGCCTCCTGCAGGGCGGCGATCGCCGCTCGGAAGCCCTCGGCGCGCTCGGTCTGGCGCACCACCGGGCCTTCCCAGTCCAGGCCGATGGCCCGCAGATCGGCCAACTGGACGGCTTCGGCGCCGGCACGGGCTCGGTCCAGGTCCTCGACCCGCACCAGGAAGTCGCGCTGTGTGGAACGGGCGAAGAGCCAAGCCAACAGGGCGGTGCGCAGATTGCCCAGATGCAGCTCCCCGGACGGGCTGGGGGCGTAGCGTCCGGCGCCCATGGTGGCCTCCTGGCAAGTGGTGGTCGGTGGTGCTCCGGCCGTGTCCGGGAGCCGTCCCAGATTACGCCACCGCGGCCGGGGGCCGCTGGGCGGTGGGGCCTTGTGGTGGTGCGGCGTAGATGGCAGGATCTGCGCCAGAAAGGCGGGCGCCGCATGGAACGTGTATCAGGTATCGGCGGGTTCTTCTTCCGCGCGGAGGACCCGGAGGGCTTGGCCACATGGTACGAAACGATGCTGGGTGTGGACCGGGTGCCGCAGTCCATGGAGGACCAGCCATGGGTGCAGGAGGCCGGGACGACGGCCTTTGCCCCGATGGGCCGGGAGACGACCATGTGGGGAGACACATCGCGCTCCTGGTCGATCAACTTCAGGGTCGGTGATCTGACGGCGATGGTCGCCCAGCTGCGCTCGGCCGGCGTCGAGGTCGAGGTCGACCCCGAAAAATATCCGATGGGCAGATTCGCCAGCCTGGCGGACCCCGAAGGAAACATGGTCCAGCTGTGGGAGCCCGCTGTCCGGACAAAGTAAAGACCCCTCATGCACCTGCCAGAGCCCACCTACCCTTGCTACCTTCCGGTCCTGGGGGAGTTCGGCGGGATGACACCACATGAGGGGCCGACAAATAGTGTACCTGAAATCGGGGTGGGGCCAGTCCGCTGCTACTTCTGCTCCGCGCGGTCGTGCTTGACTCCCTCCGCCACGGATTGGGTCTCGGGGGAGTAGGCGTAGAGCTTGCCGTCGGCGAGGGAAACCCACCATTTGCCACACAGGTGCGTGGTCTTGTCCTGTTGTCCTGCTGGCCACCAGTCGGCCTCCAGAAGTGGTGTCGTGTATTGGTCTGCTCCCTGGTGGGCCGCTTCCGATGTGCTCGTTCCTTCGGCGACGAGTCCGCGTTCGATCTCGGAGGCGGTCGGCTTCCCGGGGCCTTTCAACGCGACGCAGGCTCCGGGCGCCTTGCTTGCGGAAACGTCCATGACCATGAGTCGCTCGTGGCCGGTGGTGCGCTGTTCCTCTTTGATGTTCGTGGCACCCTTCGGGGTCCATGCGGGGAGGACCTGATGGGCATTGGAGTCCTTCAGGTCCTTGAATTCGTAGCTCTGCGACTTGTCGTATTCGGGTCCGGTGGGCAGGGCGATTGCGCTGCATCCGGTGGCGCCCAGGAGGACGGCTCCTAGTCCGACGGTGGCAGTGATCATTCGGGTGCGGGGAGTCAAGGTCGTCTTCATGGTTTCCACGCTACGGAGCAGCCCCCGGGGAGGGGATCGGTCCACGGTCCCGTTCTGCCGTGCCCATGATCAGTCCCGGGGATGACACAACGTTGGTTCCACAGGCTGAGGCGGTCCTGACCTCGATTCGGCCTGCGGCAATTCTTCCGGTAGGCTGGACCCTGCTCTTATGGGCAAATGGAGGATTCGCCTAGCGGCCTATGGCGCACGCCTGGAACGCGTGTTGGGTTCACGCCCTCGGGGGTTCAAATCCCCCATCCTCCGCGGATACAAAAGCGGCTCTGACATGGAACGATGTCGGAGCCGCTTTTGTTTTGCCCATCGCTTTCGCCGACCACGCCATGCCTGGCTGTGGAACAACCTCTGGTCAGAAACTGCCTCTTGCCGGCTGAAGAACAGTCCCGCTCGCCCGGCGCCATGGGACGAGGGCCCCTGATGAAGAGTCCGCTAGGGCCGGTGCGCGCCCGGATGATCGGGTCCTTTGTGCCGCAGGCGGAGCATCGTCATTCCAGTCGTCGAGCCAACCAGCACCCCCATCAAGGCCCAAAGAAGCCAGGGGTTGACGACGGCATCGCCCGAAACCAGTGGGGGTAGCAACAAGATCAGTAGGGATGCAGAAAGGGCCGTCACGACGATCGAGGCAACCAACAACCTGTTCTGATTCACCATGGTCACGTGAAGCTACCTTCCCTGGCCGTCACGGCTGCGCCGCCGAATGCTGCGCGTGCGCCGGTGTGTGCGCTAGCCGACGAGAACGCCTGTGCCACCGAGGGCGCTGTGTGGTCTTTGCCATCGTCCGTCCCTGATCGTGAAGGAAATCTTCCGATATTCGACGCTACTTGCGACCAGCGAGGGTCTCAAGGCACACGAAAACATTAAGCACAGAAGACCCTGACAAGCTGCGATGTCAGATCCGCTAGGGTTTCCCCCCATCGCCCCTGTCTGCTTGAGCGCATTGTGCCTAGCATGGGCAGTGGGTCCGTTGTCGGCCCGGTGGCGGACCGCCAACCGGAGGGGAGCCCACCATGTCCGCGTCGTCCACCCAGACACCAGCCCGCAATGTCGCCCAGCAGCTGATTGCCTCGCATCTGGTCGAGGGGGAGATGGGTCCCGGCACCGAGATCGGCATCTCCATCGACCAGACGTTGACCCAGGACGCCACGGGCACCATGGTGATGCTGGAACTCGAAGCCATGGGGCTTGAACGGGTGAAAACCGAACTGTCGGCCCAGTACGTCGACCACAACCTGCTGCAGACCGATGAGAAGAACCCCGAGGATCATCTGTTCCTGCAATCCGCCGCCCAACGGTTCGGCCTCTGGTACTCCAAGGCGGGCAACGGGGTGTCTCACCCGGTCCACCAATCACGGTTTGGCAAGCCCGGGGCAACCATGGTCGGTTCCGATTCGCACACCTGTGCCGCCGGGGCGATCGGCATGTTGGCCGTCGGCGTTGGCGGCCTCGAGGTGGCGATGGCGATGGCAGGGAAGCCGCTGTATGTCACCATGCCGGAGATCTGGGGCGTCGAACTCACCGGCACGTTGCCGGACTGGGTGTCCGCGAAGGATGTGATCCTGGAGATGCTGCGCCGGCACGGGGTGAAGGGCGGAGTGGGGCGGATCATCGAGTACCACGGCCCCGGCTTGGAGGGGCTGACGGCGATGGACCGCCACGTCATCGCGAACATGGGGGCCGAACTGGGCGCCACCACCACCGTTTTCCCCGCCGATGCGGCCGTGCGGGACTTCCTCGAGGCGGTGGGGCGCCCGGATGACTTCACGGAGCTGGTCGCCGACGCGGGAGCAACGTATGACGTCACCGATTCCATCGACCTCTCGACCCTCGAACCGCTCATCGCCAAGCCGTCCTCGCCGGGCAACGTGGTGACCGTGGCCGAAGCCGCGGGAGAAGACGTCTTCCAAGTGGTTGTCGGCTCCTCCGCTAACCCCGGCCTGCGCGACTTCGCCGTCTTCGCCGCCATCCTCGCCGGACGCCAGGCCCACCCGCAGGTCTCCGTCGATGTGAATCCCACCTCGCGTGAGGTCCTCGCGGACCTCATCGCCGGCGGGTGGCTGACCCAGCTGGTCGGATCCGGCGCGCGCATCCACCAATCGGGCTGCATGGGTTGCATCGGCATGGGGCAGGCGCCCGCGACGGGTCGCAACAGCCTGCGGACGATGCCCCGGAACTTCCCCGGCCGTTCCGGGACCGAGGAGGATGCCGTCTGGTTGTGTTCCCCGGAGACGGCCGCCGCCGCGGCCCTGACCGGCAAGATCACCGACCCGCGCGAGCTCGGCCGGGATCTGGGGCTGGACTACCCGCACCCTGATCTTCCGGCCACGTTCAGCCAGAACACCGACATGCTCCAACCACCGCTGGACCCGGAGGACGCAGCCGCCGTCGAACTGGTGAAGGGATCGAACATCTCGTCCCTGCCGGAGTTCGATGCGATCGCCGACGACCTCGATCTGCCGATCCTGCTCCAGATGGGCGACAACGTCTCCACCGACGAGATCATGCCGGCCGGCTCCCGGGTGCTGCCCTTCCGCAGCAACATTCCCAAGATCGCCGAGTTCAGCTTCACCCGCATCGACGCGGATTATCCCGACCATGCGCGGGAAGCCGAGGGCGGGCACGCCGTTGTGGCGGGGGAGAACTACGGGCAGGGGTCGTCTCGCGAACATGCGGTCATCGCGCCGCGCTACCTCGGCCTGCGCGTCGTGGTCGCGAAGTCCTTCGCCCGCATCCACTGGCAGAACCTGGCCAACTTCGGCATCCTCGCACTGGAGTTCAGCGACCCCGCCGACTACGACGACGGTGCCCCGGGTGGGCGGCTGGTCATCAAGGGACTGCATGGACAGCTCACGGCGGGGAAGGACGTGCAGGCGACGCTCGGCGGCCGGGACGTCACGCTGCGGCACAAGCTCTCGGACCGGCAGGTCGCGATGGTCCTGGCGGGCGGACGGATTCCCGCGGCCGCCGCCAACTGACGGACCTCCTACCGCTCAGTAGGAAAGGGGGTGGCGGGCTCCCGGACAACACCCATAGAGTGTGATCCAAGCCACCCCTGGTCGAGGCGATCGTCCAGGCGGGGATTCTGCGCGGAAGGAACATCACCATGACTGCAGCGACCATGTCAGTGGGACGTGAGAGCACTGTCGGCTCTGTCCTACGCCGGTCCGTTTCGCGCAACGGGCGGGTGACGGCCATCCGGTTCGAGGACCGGGAGTGGACCTACGCCGGGTTGGAGGAGGCCGTCCATCGGGTGGCCCGCCGACTGCTGTCGCATGGTCTCGCCGCCGGAGACCGCGTCGCCGCGTATGGCGCCAACTCGGATGCCTACGCCATCCTGTATCTGGCCTGCGCCGAGGCCGGGCTGGTCCATGTCCCGGTGAATTTCGCGCTCAAGGGCGATGAGCTCGCCTACATCCTCGAGGACTCCGGTGCCGGGCTGGTCGTGGCCGACCCGGCCATGCAACCGCTGGTCGACCAGATTCGTGCCGCCGGCAAGGCCGCGCAGGTCACGGACGTCTGGCTGATGCTGCCTGGCGGCGGGGACGGACAGCAATCCGTGCTGGAGACTGCGCAGGACGCGTCGGCCGAGGCCGCTACGCCGGAAGCCGTCGTAACGGGAGGTGACCTCCTCCAGCTGCTCTACACCTCGGGCACCACCTCGGCTCCGAAGGGAGCCATGATGACCCACGCGGCGCTGGTGGCGGAGTACGTCTCCAGCGTCATCGCCTTGGACTTCACTGCGGACGACCGCCCCCTGGTCGCCATGCCGCTCTACCACTCGGCGGCAATGCACGTTTTCCTGTTGCCCTATCTATCGCTGGGTGCCACCGTGCGGCTGATTGCCCGCCCGGACATCGCAGAAATCCTGCGACGGGTGGAGGAAGAACACATTGGCTCGTTGTTCCTTGCGCCCACCGTCTGGGTTCCGCTGAGCAACCATCCGGCCATGGAAAGCCGCGATCTCTCCTCGCTGGCCAAGGCCCAATACGGTGCCTCCATCATGCCGGTGACCGTGTTGCAGCGGTTGCGCTCGCGCTACCCGTCGATCGGCTTCTACAACTGCTTCGGGCAGTCCGAACTCGGTCCGCTGTGTACCGTGCTGCGCCCCGAAGCACATGAGGCACGTCCCGCCTCCTGCGGCCTGCCGGTCTACAACGTCGAAGCGCGCGTGGTCACCGCCGAAGGCACCATCGCCGCGCCCGGCGAGCCGGGGGAGATCCAGTACCGTTCACCCCAGCTGATGACCGGCTACTGGAACAAGCCGGACGCCACCGCCGATGCCTTCTCCGACGGATGGTTCCGCTCGGGCGACCAGGTCACCCGAGATGCGCAGGGCTACATCCAGGTCGTCGACCGGATCAAGGATGTCATCAACACCGGCGGCATCCTTATGGCTCCACGCGAGGTGGAGGACTGCATCTACGAACTCCCCGGCGTCGCCGAGGTCGCGGTCGTGGGCATTCCCGACGAACGCTGGATCGAAGCGGTCACCGCCGTGGTTGTCCTCAAGGAAGGGGCCTCCCTGACCGCCGAAGGGGTGCGGGCGCACGTCAAATCACGAATCGCCGATTACAAGGTGCCCAAGCGGGTGGACTTCGTCGCGGAGCTGCCGCGCAACCAATCGGGAAAGTTGCTCAAGCGCGAGCTGCGGGCCGAACGAACCGGCGGTGGGGAATGAGTGTGGAAACAGATGCCACCCCGACGGTGGTCCGCACCGAACGACGCCCCGGCGTCGTCCGAATCGTCCTGGACCGGGTGGAGGGGGGCAACGCCCTGAACCTGCAGATGGCGCGAGATGCGTTGGCTGCGCTCCGTGCGGCCGAGGCGGACCCAGACGTGCACGTGTTGACGTTGACCGGGACCGGAAGGTTCTTCTGCGGCGGCGGGGACGTCGCGAACATGGCCAGCCACCCGCAGGATCGCCGGCCGGCCTTTCTTGCCTCGCTGGCCGGAGCCGCCCACGAGCTGGCCTGGGCCATGGTCACGAGTCGGCTGCTGGTGATTGCCGGTGTCAACGGTACCGCTGCCGGGGCCGGGCTGGGGTTGATACTCAACGCCGACTGGGTGTTGGTTTCCGAGGAGGCCTCGCTGCTGGCTGCCTATTCAAATCTCGGATTGTCGCCGGATACCGGGGTGTCCTACCTGCTACCCCGTCTGGTTGGGCATCAACGAGCCATTGACCTGACCCTGGGGCGACGCCGGCTTTCCGGCAATGAAGCGGTGGAGTGGGGGCTGGCCAATGCGTCCGCCCCGGCGCAGGTGTTCGACGCCGAACTGGCCGTGGCGGAAGATGGCTTCCTCCAAGGCGCAGTCCAGGCCCTGGCGCCCACCAAGCAGCTGCTCCGCGCGGGAATGGTGGAGAGGTACCAAGACCACCTGCGCGCCGAAGCCGAGAGCATCTCCACGCTGTCCGGACACCCCGATTCGGTGCGGCGCGTGGACCGGTTCGCCGGGCGCTGAACGCCGCCGGGCCACTCGTTCCGTGGCTAGACTGGCCGTGACCGCATCCCGGCACCGAAAGGCCACCATGAGTACTGCTGATTCACCCCTGAACGATATTTCGCTCACCCTCAACGACGGCACCGCGACCACGTTCGGTGAGGCCTTCGGCGGACAGGTCGTGCTGGTCGTCAATGTTGCTTCCAAATGCGGTTTCACTCCGCAGTACGAGGGGTTGGAGGAACTGTACAAGACCCATCGCGAACAGGGCCTGGCGGTCCTCGGCGTCCCGTGTAACCAGTTCAAGGACCAGGAACCGGGGACCGACGCGGAAATCGAGCAGTTCTGCCAGGTCAACTACGGGGTGACCTTTCCGCTCGCCCGCAAGGCCGAGGTCAATGGGCCCGAGGCCCACCCGCTCTACCGCGAGTTGACCGCCTACCCGTCGGGCACGGTTGAAGACGTTTCGTGGAATTTCGAGAAGTTCCTCGTCGGCCGCGATGGGCAGGTCCTGGGGAGGTTCAAGTCCAACGTGGAGCCACTCTCCGATGAACTGGTGGACGCTGTGCGCTCCGCGCTCTAGCCGGCACCGTAGAGACGGACGACCCCGCGTACGGCGGTCTCATACGTCGCATCCCAGGAGGTCTCCAGCCCCGGAATGCCAACCTGGGCAAGCTCCAGGCTGACCAGGCCGTGGACCTGTCCCCAGATGGCCGCGGCGACCAGATGGGCTGGCTCCTGCGACCCGGCTTGCTCCAGCAGGGCCGCCACCGTGCTGTGAACGGGCCCCATGGAAGACGCGGCGATGTCTTCCGCCGGCCGGCAATCGAAGCCCGCGGCTGACGCCCCGCCGAACATGAGGCCATAAAGGGCGCGGTGCCCCAGCGCCCATTGCCGGTAGGCGCGGCCCAGTGCGGCCAGGCCGTCGCGGGCGGCCAGGCGTTGGGAGTCCCCGAAGGAGGTAAAGGCCTCTTCGATCACCGCAGTGAGCAATTCTGCCTTCCCGCCGAAGAGTGAATAGATGGCGCTCGTCGAGGTTCCAGCCGCGGCCGCCACCTCGCGCAACACCAGGCCGGAGTGGCCGCGTTCGCAGATGTGTTCCGTGGCCGTGGACAACAGCCGGGCGCGCAGTGCAGCATCGTGGATAACAGGTCTTGCCATGGACTCCATCATTCCATAACATCGTTCCATAACGACGTTTCACCACCAATTGAGGGCAGCGACGATGGCGGCACCGGTGGAGGCGGGTAGGTATACAGCCGTTCCCGAGGAGGAAACGGTGACGGTATTCCTGATCGGGATGCGTGCCAACCGGTGGTGGAAGGTCGCGCCGGTCTTCCGCACGGCGGCCGCGATGCCCAGGATGTTGCGCCACCTGGCGGTCGATCCGGACGCTGGCCTGCTGGGGTACCACCAATGGCCGGGGCGGACCACAATCCTGCTGAGCTACTGGAAGAGCCCGGAACATCTGCAGCGCTTCGCTGCCGACAGGGACGCTCCGCATCTGGAGGCCTGGCGCCGGTTCACGCGGGAGTCGGCCGGCAGCGGCGATGTCGGGATCTGGCACGAGACCCATCAGGTGCAAGCCGCGGACCAGGAATCCATCTACACCGACATGCCTGCCTTCGGGCTCGGGGCCGCCACGCGTCGCGTCCCCGTCGGAAGGGGAACGCACACGGCCCGCCAGCGTCTGGGACGCCCGGCGGGGCCGCCTAGAACTCGATGACCTGGCGGACCGCACGCCCGGCGGCGAGCTCGTCCATTGCCTCGTTGAGGTCTTCCAGCGCGATGTGCCGGGTGATCAGTCGCTCCAGCGGCAGTTTTCCGGCCCGCCACAGCTCGACGAACCGGGGAATGTCCCGGGCCGGGACGGCCGAGCCGAGGTAGGACCCGATGATTGACCGGGCCTGGGCCGTCAATCCCAGCGGGCTGATCCGTGAGACGGCGCCGGGTGCCGGGAGGCCCACGGTGACCGTTGTCCCGCCGGGACCCGTGAGTCCCACGGCGGTTTCGAACGCGATCGGATGCCCGGCCGCCTCGATGACGTAGGTGGCCGTGAGGCCGTCATGGGTGGCCTGCTCCGGGGTCAGCGCGTCATCGGCGCCGAGCTGACGGGCCAACTCGAGCTTGTCGGGCTGCTGGTCGATCCCGGTGACCCGACCTGACGTGACGGCGCGGGCCACCATGAGCGCCGCCATGCCCACCCCGCCGAGCCCCACGACGATGATGTCGTCTTCCGCGCCGGGGCGGGCCGCGTTGAGCACGGCGCCTCCTCCGGTCAGCACCGCGCAGCCTAGTACCGCTGCGATGTCAGCTGGGACGTCGGCATCGACGGGAACCACCGACCGCCGATCCACGACGGCACCGGTGGCGAATCCGGAAACCCCCAAATGGTGGTGGACCGGCTCGCCGTCTGCGGCCGTCCCGCGGCTCAGGCGGCGTCCGCCGCCGAGCAGCTCGCCGGCGTTGTTCGAGGCGGACCCGGCAGAACACGGCAGGCGGCCGTCGGTGGAGCATTCCCTGCATTCGCCGCACCGTGGCAGGAAGACCATGACCACCCGCTGGCCGATCGCGAGGTCATCGACGCCCTCACCGAGTTCCTCCACGATTCCTGCCGCCTCGTGCCCCAGGAGCATGGGCACCGGGCGGACCCGGTTGCCGTCGACCACCGAGAGGTCGGAGTGGCAGACTCCCGCCGCCTCGATCCTGATCCGCACTTCGCCGGGGCCGGGTGCCGAGAGGCGGAGTTCCTGGATACGGAGGGGAGCGGAAGCGGCAAAGGGCTGGTCCGCGCCGATCGTTTCCAGGACCGCGCCGCGAATGGTGGTGGATTCCTGTGCTGTGATGCCGGTCATGCCACTACCTTATGGTGTGTTTCAGAACAGTGTTGGCTGCGGTTCAAGTCCCTGTGCCGCGAGGGCGGGCGCTCCGGGGGCGGGCTGGCGGCTTCCTCCGGTGAGGCGCCGGCCAGCCGGCTCGTCCGGATCCGGGGTGGCATCGAGGCCATGGCGAGCCAGCACGCCGGCGACCCTCCGGGCCAACCAGGCCCGGTAGTCGGCCGGCGCATAGGAGGACCGTGCGTACATCGAGCGGTAGGCGCTACCCAGGTGCGGGTATTCGCGGTCGATCCAGGCCAGGAACCATTCGCGGGCGCCGGGGCGCAGATGCAGCGCCCCGTAGATGACACGGGTGGCCCCGGCGTCCTTCAGGGCGGCGACCGCCGTCTCCAGATGGTCGATGGAATCCGTGAGGTACGGCAGGATCGGCATGAGGAAGGCAGTGACCTTGAACCCACGGTCCGCCGCCGCGCGGACGGTGGCCAATCTGGCAGCTGTGGTGGGGGTGCCGGGTTCGACCCGCTGCTGCAGGTCATCGTCGAAGATCGCGATCGACATCGAGATGTCCACCGGAACTGCGGTGGCTGCGTCTTCGAGCAGGGGCAGGTCGCGGCGCAGGAGCGTGCCCTTGGTCAGGATCGACATGGGTGTGCCGTGCTCGGCCAGCGCGGAGATGATGCCGGGCATCAGCGAGTAGCGGCCTTCGGCACGCTGGTAGGGGTCGGTGTTGGTGCCCAAGGCGACGAGGTCGTGGCCCCAGCGGGGCTTGGCGACCTCGGCGCGCAGGACGTCGGCGATGTTGACCTTGACGATGACCTGGGAATCGAAATCGGCTCCGGTGTCCAGATCCAGGTAGCGGTGCGTGCTGCGGGCAAAGCAGTAGACGCAGGCGTGCGAGCAGCCACGGAACGGGTTGACGGTCCAGTTGAAGGGCATGTTGCTCGCGGCGGGGACCTTGTTCAAGGCCGACTTGGCCAGCACTTCATGGAAGGCCATGCCGGCGAATTCGGGGGTGCGCACGGTCCGGACCAGTCCGCGCACACCAAACAACTCCGGCGCCGACGCGTCGGTGGGCTGTGCCGTATCCACGGTCTGGGTGCTCCACCTCATGCATTTGATTAGAACATATGTTCTAATTCACGGCAAGCGGGAGGTGCCGCCGTCGTGCTGGTGTTACTTGACCAGCTCCGGATAGTGGAGCTGGGCGGTCTCCGGGTGGGCGCGCAGCCAGCCCTTCAGGACGTTCGCGCCGTAGGAGGAGAGCATCGGGTTGGACGGGTCGTCGGAGACCCCGCGGGCCTGGGCAGCCAGGTCGGCCGGCAGCGGGACCGTGTTGATGACCGAATCCAGCCGCGGGGACCAGAAGAAGGGCACCGAGTAGCGGTCGACGCCGGGAGCCGGGGCCGTGACGCGGTGGATGGTCGCCATGAGGTAGCCGTTGGTGGCGACCTCGAGCATCTCGCCCAGATTGACCACCAGGGCGCCGGAGATCGGGTCGACGGTGATCCATTCGTCCTGGCCGTAGGGCTTGACCTCCAGGCCGCCGACCAGGTCCTGCAGCAGCAGGGTCACGAAGCCGTAGTCCGCGTGCAGGCCCACTCCCTGGTTGCCCGCCTCGGGGACCTGGCCGCCGACATAGTGCACCAGCTTCCCCATCCAGGCCGGGGCCGCGTCGAAGGGCTCGTTGAAGTAGTCCTCGGGCAGGCCCAGCGAGACGGAGATGGCCGCCAGCAGTTCGGCGCCCACGCTGGACATCAGGTCGGCCCAGGCCATGGCGACGCGCTCGAGTTCGGGGAACGAAGCCGGCCACTGGTTGGGGCCCTGCAGGTTCAGGTAGGGGCGGTCCGCCGGGTAGGAGTCCAGCGCCTGCCGCTCGGGGCCGTAGTCGATCTGCTCGCGCGAATCCGCGCGGCCCTGCGTCATTTCCTTGCCCAGGCGGGTGTAGCCGCGGAACTGGGCCGAGGTGCGGTTGTCCAGCTTCAGACGCTCCTCCAGCGGCAGCTTGAAGAAGGCGTCCATCGTGTCCAGCAGTTCCTGGGCCTGCCCGGGGGCGGCGCCGAAATCGGTGAGCTGGAAGAAGCCGACGTTGTGCGTCGCGTCGCGCAGGACGTCGATGAAGTCGGGGTTGAAGCTGCCGTCTGCACTGCGTGCCGTGGAGAAGTCCAGGACCGGAACGGAGGTTCGCACAATAGTCATGGACGTAACGTTAGGACCGTTTCGCCCTGCTTGAACAGCGATCGTTACGCTTCGTTCCGTCATATTGCCCCACATTTCGGGTCCCTTGACTTATCTGCACACTGAGGGATCGGCAGGTCGCCGCTGCAACTGGCCCCGGTGTTCCCTAAGCTGGGGCGGTGATCTTCAAAGCAGTCGGCGAGTCCCGCCCCTACCCCGACCACAGCCTCGTGACGCCCCGCGACTGGGCCGACGTCGCCCCGCGCCAGGTGCGTCTCGATGAACTGGTGACGACCAAGACCACCCTGGACCTCGCCGCCCTGTTGGCGGAGGACTCCACGTTCTTCGGGGACCTCTTTCCCCATGTGGTGCAGTGGCGGGGCGCGCTGTACCTCGAGGACGGGTTGCACCGCGCGGTGCGGACGGCGTTGCACCAGCGTTCGGTGATGCACGCACGCGTCCTGGTGTTGGAGGGCTGAGACGTGGAACAGGACAAGGACCCCGAGGACTGGCACGGGCACCGCATCGTCACCGAGGACGACCTCTCCGAGGGGTTCGCCACCGATGACCCCGAGCGGGTGGACAACCCGCGCTATTACCGGCGGCGCCTGATGCACGGCATCGTGCTGGGCCTGCTGGCTGCGCTGCTCATCGTCGCACTGGTTTTCGCCTATCTGGTCAAGACGCACCAGGTGGTCATCCCGGCACTGGAACCCCAGCCCACCGAGGCCGCCGCGGCCCCGAGCCATGACCCGGTCGCCGCCGCCTGCCCGCAGGACGTGTTGAAGTACGCCCAGCCGAAGGACGTCACGCTGAATGTGCTCAATGGGACGAAGACCCCCGGGCTGGCCGGTGCCACCGCCCAGGTCCTCAAGCAGCGTGGCTTCCGGATCGGGGAGGTCGGGAACGCGAAGCTGAACAACTCCAAGATCGTCGCCGCCGTGGTCTCCGGGACGTCGGGGCGCTCCAAGGCGCTGACGGTGCAGCGCCAGGTGCCCGGCACCGAGTACGTGAAGGACGCCAAGCGCAGCGCCGACACGGTCGACTTCATCATCGGGGAGAAGTACCAGATCAAGAAGGTGCTGCCGCAGGGCAAGGCCAAGACCCAGGACGGCAAGCTCAGCTGCCCGCTCGCCGTGAAGGCGGCCCAGAAGAAGGCCCAGAAGGCCGCGGCCTCCTCGAAGGCCGCGGCGTCGGAGGCGGCCAAGCCCTAGCCGGAGGCCTAGTTGCAGCCCTGGGGGCCGCAGGCCGGGCCATCGGCACCCGCGGGGGCACCGGCGTCGTTCCCTGCATTGACCATGGTCAGCGGCGCCTTTTCCTGCCAGGCGGTGGTCAACGCCTCCGCGAAGAGCTCGGCGGGTTGGGCGCCGGAAATGCCGTACTTCATGTCCAGCACGAAGAACGGGACGCCGGTGATGCCCAGGGCGCGGGCCTGGTCGAAGTCGGCCTCGACCTCAGCACGGTATTGATCCGACTCCAGGACCTGCACGACGGCGTCCTCGGGTAGTCCGGCTTCCGCGCCGAGGGTGCGCAGCACCTCTGCCGAGCCGGTGTCCAGCCCCTTCTCGAAGTGCGCGGAGAGCAGCAGTTCCTTCAGTTCGCCGGCCCGGCCGTGTTCGGCGGCCAGGTGCAGCAGGCGGTGTGCGGTGAACGAGTTCGCCGGGCGCAGCGCATCGAAATCATAGGCCAGTCCCTCGCCGGCGGCCTCGCTGGTGACGTGGGAGAGCATCTGGGAGACCTGGGCCGGGTCCATGCCCTTCATCTGGGCCAGGTACTCGGCCTCGGTGCCGTCGTAGTGCCCGGGCAGCGAGGGGTCCAGCTGGTAGCTGTGCCAGGTGACATCGATCTGGTCGCGGAACCCGAGGGTGCCCAGGGCGGATTCGAAACGGCGTTTGCCGATGAAGCACCACGGGCAGGCGATGTCGGACCAGATGTCAACGGAAAGGCGGGGAGAAGTCATGTACGTTTCAACCTCTCCCCGCCGGTCGCTATTCCCGGATCAGTTCTGCCAGAACGGGTAGTCGATGTAGCCGACCGGGCCCTCGGTGTAGAAGGTGGAGGCGTCCGGATCGTTCAACGGCAGGCCCTCGCGCCAGCGGCGCACCAGGTCCGGGTTGGCAATGGCCGGGCGGCCGACAACCACGGCGTCGCCCCAACCATTCGCGGCTACCGCTGCGGCGTCGTCATAGGTGGTGACCGTCTGGAATCCGGTGTTGAGCAGGACCGGCCCGCCGAAGCGTGAGCGCAGGTCCTGCACCAGGGTGCCCGAAGGGTCGTCATGCAGGATGCTCAGGGCGGCCAGGCCCAGCGGGGCGATCCCGTCCACGAGGGCGCCATAGGTGGCGGCGACGTCGGCAGGATCGGTTTCCAGCGCGCCCTGGACGTTGTGCTCGGGGGAGATGCGCACTCCGGTGCGTCCGGCACCGATCGCCTCGGCGACTGCGGTGACGACCTCGATGACGAAGCGGGCACGGTTCTCGGGGGACCCGCCGTACCCGTCGGTGCGCACATTGGCGCTGGGCGCGAGGAATTCGTGCAGCAGGTAGCCGTTGGCTCCGTGCAGCTCCACGCCGTCGAATCCTGCCTCGATGGCGTTGCGGGAGCCCTGGACGAATTCCTCGACGATGCCCGGCAGCTCGTCGGCGGTCAGGGCGTGGGGGACCGGGTAGGCGTGCTTGCCGGTGTAGGTGCGGGAGACGCCGTCCACCGCGATGGCGCTGGGAGCCACGACGTGCTCCTGGCCGGTGGTCTCCTGATGGGTGACCCGGCCGGCGTGCATCACCTGGGCGACGATCAGCCCACCCTCGGCGTGGACGGCGTCGGTGACGCGCTTCCAGCCGGCAATCTGCTCCGCCGTCGCGAGCCCGGGCTGGCGGACGAAGCCCTGGCCGGTGGTGCTGGGGTAGACGCCCTCGCTGACGATCAGGCCCATGGAGGCGCGCTGGCGGTAGTACTCGACGACATCGTCCGTCGGCACCCCGTCCAGTGCAGAACGTGAACGGGTCAACGGTGCCATGACCAGCCGGTTGGCCAGCTCGAGGTCACCAAGGGTGAGGGGGTGGAACATGTCCATGGGTGTGGGCTCCTGTACGTCTAGGGGGTTGCCTGATGCAACAACCAGTGTTGTGCGGCGTATTCCCCCGGGGCCCAGAGGTGGGCGGCATCACGGGCCGCCAGGGAGATCAGTCCCGGCTGTGGACGCCACCGCGGATCCAGGGGCCCACCAGATCCAGGCCGACCTGGTGGCGGACGGGTCCGTAGACGCTGAATTCCCCATAGACGGGGTGGTTGACGTCGAGGCGTTCGAGTCCGTCCTGTGGCGCGGATTCCCCGCCGCCGGCCAACCCCAGGGCGCGCACCGCCTTGTCTGGCGCCTTCGAGGAACCGGCGACGGCCACGCCGCCGACCATCCAGGCCTCGCCCAGGGCGGAGAAGTGGGCCGGGCCGCGGACGACGAAGGTGCCGGCCTCGGGCGTTTTGACCAGGGCCTGGACAGCGAGGTCTTCGCGTAGTGCCGAGCAGGCCAGCTTCACGGCCGGCAGATCGCGCTTGGCGTTGCCCGGCAGATCCTCCAGGGAGGTGGGGGCGGTCAGCTCGGGGGCCTCGGCGGCGGTGGGAGCTGGCAGTGAGCCGTCGAGGAACGTGTCGACGAAATCGCGCTCGCCGATGACGGGAATGCCATAATCGCGGGCCTTGCGGGCCTTCGACGATTCCACGCTCGGGTCACCGGCCACCAGCAGGCTGGTCTTCTTGGACACCCCCGGACCGACGACAAAGCCGGCAGCGGTGACGGCCTGGGCCAAATCGTTCTTGTCGATCGTCTCCAGCGAGGTGAAGACGACCTGGTCGCCGGGTTCGAGGGTGATGTTCTCCATGGGTTCCAGCGTACTGTGCCTCCGGCGGTGGCCGTCAGCTGGCGGCCTGCACCTGCTGCAGCGCCCACGTATTGCCGTCAGGATCGGCGAAGTACACGAAGCGGCCCCACGGCTGGTCGTCCACCTCACTGGCTTCGACGCCCCGCGCACGCAACTCATCCCGGGCCGCGTCGGCATCGTCGATGACCAGCTGCAGGCCCCGCTGGGATCCGGGGGCCATGTCGGTGATGCCCGTGCCGATGACCACCGAGCAGGCGGATCCGGGTGGGGTGAGCTGGACGAAGCGCAGCTGCTCGGTGACCTGGAAGTCATGGTCGGCAACGAAACCGACCTGCCTGACGTAGAAGTCCTTGGCGCGGTCGACGTCGCTGACCGGCACGGGAACGAGTTCGAGTTTCATGTCCATGGGCTTCAGGGTAGGGCGGGGGAGGCCTGCTGGACAGGTTTGCCGGTGAGACCCCGGTTCACACCACGCGATGCAGGGGATCCTGCCCCGTGGCCAGACGCCGCACCTGCTCCACCGCGGTGGCGGTGGCGAGGCGGATGAACTCGCGAGTGTTTCCTGCCATGTGCGGGGTGACCAGGCACCCCGGGGCCGTCCACAACGGGTGGCCGGCGGGAAGCGGTTCCGGATCGGTGACATCCAGGGCTGCACGCAGCCGTCCGGCAGCCACCTCGGCGAGGAGGGCGTCGGTGTCGACCACCGCGCCGCGGCCGATGTTGACCAGGAGCGCGCCGTCGGGCAGGGCGGAGAGGAATTTCCCGTCCACGAGCCGCTCGGTCTCCGGCGTATGTGGGAGCGTCACGACGACGACGTCGGCACGCGGCAGCACTGCGGGGAGCTCCTCCAGTGCGTGGACGCGGAGTCCGGCGTCGGTGGTCCGTGCCCGGGACGCCACCGGAAGGATCGCGGCCGGCCGGAAGGGTTCCAACCGGGACACCACTTCGCGTCCGACGCCGCCATGTCCCAGGACCACGACGGTCGATCCGTGCAACGACGACGTCCACACAGGAGCCCACTCGCCCCGACGCTGCTGGTCCACGGCGGTCGGCAGGGCGCGCAGCGACGCCAGGATCAGGGCGAGTCCGTGTTCGGCCGTCGCGTCCTCGACGGCACCGCGCGAATTGCTCACCACAACCCCGGCGGGCAGATGGTCCAGTACCCACTCGTAGCCGAGGGAGAGCAGGTGCACCTGGCGCAGGCCGGTGATCTGGCCGATCCGGGGACGATGCTCGTGCCGACGGGGACGTTCGGTGATGAGGAGGTCGGCGTCGGGCGCCGGGAGTCCGTCATCATCGATGTGCCAGATGACGGCTTCCACTCCGGGTCCTCCCACGGCCTGCGCCAGGTCGGCCGACGGGACCAGGACACGCAATGCCACGGGGTTTCCTCTCATCCTGTTGTCCCGGTGGCGCCGAGTCCGGCGTCACCGATGTGGGACCAGCCTACAAACGAAGTGCTTCAGGACCACCACAGGCCGCCCAAGAACAGGGCGCTTCCGACGACTGCCCCGGCCAGCACCTGCGTCGGGGTGTGGTGGCGGACCTCGACGCGGGACCAGCCCACCAGCATCGTCAGGAGGAGTGCGGCCGCTGACCCCCAGGCGAACGGTGCACAGACGCTGAGCCCGATGAACGCAGCCACTGCCGTATGCACTGAGAGCTTCCACCACAGGTTGACGAGGGCACAGACCAGCAGGCCGGCCAGGATCAGCGCCATCGCCCGGAAAACCTCGGCCGGTGCGTGCAGCAGCACCTCGGCCCCACACCCGATGAGCAGCGAGGCCGCGGCACAGACGAAGACCGGCCAGCGTTGGGCCCGCTCCCTGACATGGAGGTCGGTGACCTGTCCGGCTCGCTTCATCCACAGCAGGAACAGCCAGGGGAGCCCGGTGGTGAACACGGCGGCGACGAGTCCCTGCAGCCAGCTGGCTTCCGGGGCGCGCAGCGGCAGCAGCAGGAGGTAGGCGCTGACCAGCACCGCAGGGGACAAGGCGTGGGTGACGGCCCAGGCGAACCGGGACCCAACGGCGCGGGATTGGAGGACGGGTTCCATCTGCCACACCCCCCTGGAATCCGCGCCCAGACGGTCCGGACGGCCCTTCCATCCTAGGGTGCGGGCCATCCATTGGACTCCCGGTGGAACTCTGGGACGATCGGATCATGACGAATCATCAGATGGTCCTGACCTCCGATCTGGCCCGTGCGGCCCGCGCGCTGACCCAGGTCTCGCCCCGGACCATCGCCCGGGAGGCCGGACTGGAGAAGAAACAGCTCCGGCAGTTCGAAAAGGGCAACCAGCCGATGGCCGCCGAACCGGCCGCCCGTCTGATCCGGGCCCTGGAGCACTACGGAGCCGTCTTCATTCCCGATGACGAACAGGGCGGATACGGGGTCCGCCGGAAATACAACGCCGCGAAGGTCCGCCGCCTCGAAGCCTGGGAGGACGAGGGCGGGCCGGCAGCGGACGACGACATCTAGCCAGGAACCACCACCGTTAACGAAACGACGGACCCCGGAAAGCAAGCTCTGCCGTGTGGGGTCCGTCGTTGGTTGGCCACCCACCCCGCCGGCCGAAGCCGGGTCCAATGGAGGGGACGCCGCGGGGTGGGTGGTGGCTGGTTAGGCGTCGATGGTGGCCTTCGCCTTTGACTGGCACAGGAACCGGGTGTAGGCCGGAACCGTGAGGAACGCGGGGTAGGCCTCGCGCAGGGCGCATTCGTCGAAGATCTCGCGGGCGTCGACGAACCGGTCGCCCTCGAAGCGCTCCATCTTGGCGAATTCGTCCTCCATGATGTCCTCGACGAACTCGGCGGTGATGAGCTCGCCCTCGTCGGTGACGGCACCCTGGTGGATCCACTGCCAGATCTGCGAGCGGGAGATCTCGGCGGTCGCCGCATCCTCCATCAGGTTCTGCAGCGCCACGGCGCCGTTGCCGCGCAGCCAGGACTCGATGTAGCGGATCCCGATCTCCACGTTCATGCGCACGCCGTTCTCGGTGATCAGGCCCTGGGTGCCGGCAATGTCCAGCAGGCCCTTGTCATCGGGGATGACGTCCTCGCGCTGGCGGTCCAGCTGGTTGGGCTTGCCGCCGAGGGTCTCGTCGAAGACCTCGCGGGCCACCGGCACCAGGTCCGGGTGCGCCACCCAGGAACCGTCGAATCCGTCGGCCGCCTCGCGGGTCTTGTCGGCGCGGACCTTCTCGAAGGCCACGGCGTTGACTGCCTCGTCGCGACGGTTCGGGATGAAGGCGCTCATGCCGCCGATCGCCATCGCCCCGCGGCGGTGGCAGGCCCGCACCAGCTGCTCGGTGTAGGAGCGCATGAAGGGTGCAGTCATGGTCACCATCGCCCGGTCCGGCAGCACGAACCGCGGCCCGCGGGTGCGGAAGTTCTTGATGACCGAGAAGATGTAGTCCCAGCGTCCGGCGTTCAGCCCGGCCGAGTGCTCGCGCAGTTCGTAGAGGATCTCCTCCAGCTCGAACGCCGCGGTGATGGTCTCGATGAGCACGGTGGCACGGATCGTGCCCTGCTCGATGCCCACGGCGTCCTGGGCGAAGACGAACACGTCATTCCAGAAGCGCGCCTCTTGGTGGTTCTCGATCTTCGGCAGGTAGAAGTACGGGCCGCGGCCGGCGGCGATGAGCCGCTGCGCATTGTGGAAGAAGTACAGCCCGAAGTCCACCAGCGAGCCGGAGGTCGACTTGCCGTTGATCGTCAGGTGCTTCTCCGGCAGGTGCAGCCCGCGGGGGCGGACCACAATGGTCGGCAGGTCGGTCAGCTTCTTGCCGGTGACCGTGTATTCCTTGCCCTCGGGCGAGGTGAAGTCGAGCTCGCCGTCGAGCACGGCGCGCAGGTTCAGCTGCCCGCCGATGACGTTCTGCCAGGTCGGGGTCGAGGCGTCCTCGAGGTCGGCCAGCCACACCTTGGCGCCGGAGTTCAGCGCGTTGACTGCCATCTTGCGGTCGGTCGGCCCGGTGATCTCCACCCGGCGGTCCTCCAGCCCGGGGGCCACCGGGGCCACGCGCCAGGAGTCGTCCTCGCGGATGTGGCGGGTCTCCTCCAGGAAGCGGGGGTCCTCGCCGGCGGCGATCTGGCGGCGGCGGGTTTCGCGTGCTGCCAGCAGTTCCTGGCGGCGCGGCTCGAACTCCGCGTGGAGCTTCGCCAGGAAGTCCATGGCCTGGGGGGTGAGGATCTGCTCCTGCCGGCGGACCGGGGAAGCGTTCAGCGTGATGCCGTTCAGGGTGATGGGGTCATTCATGGCGGTTCTCCTTCAAAAAAAGTGTGGGGTACGACGCCGGTGCCTCCCAGGGGGAGAGGAGGCACCGGCGTCGGGCTCTGGTTAGTGGAACTGGCCGGCTTCGGTGGAGCCTGCCAGGGCCAGGGTGGACGCGTTGGGGTTCAGCGTCGTGGCGATCTGGTCGAAGTAGCCGGTGCCGACCTCGCGCTGGTGCTTGGTGGCGGTGTAGCCGGCGGCCTCGGAAGCGAACTCGCGCTCCTGCAGCTCGACGTAGGCGCTCATGCCCTTCTCGGCGTAGCCGGAAGCCAGATCGAACATTGAGTGGTTCAGGGCGTGGAAGCCGGCGAGGGTGATGAACTGGAAGGTGAAGCCCATGGCGCCGAGTTCGCGCTGGAACTTGGCGATCGTGGCGTCGTCGAGGTGCTTCTTCCAGTTGAACGACGGCGAGCAGTTGTAGGCGAGCATCTGGTCCGGGTGCTCGGCCTTGACCGCTTCGGCGAACTTCTTGGCCAGCTCCAGGTCGGGGGTGCCGGTCTCCATCCAGATGAGGTCGGAGTACGGGGCGTAGGCCTTGGCGCGGGCAATGCAGGGCTCGATGCCGTTGCGGACCTTGTAGAAGCCCTCGGCGGTGCGCTCGCCGGTGATGAATTCGGCGTCGCGCTCGTCGACGTCCGAGGTGATCAGGGTGGCGGCCTCGGCGTCGGTGCGGGCGATGATGACGCTCGGGGTGTTCATGACGTCGGCTGCCAGGCGGGCGGCGTTCAGGGTGCGGATGTGCTGGCCGGTCGGGATGAGGACCTTGCCGCCGAGGTGGCCGCACTTCTTCTCCGAAGCGAGCTGATCTTCCCAGTGCACGCCCGAGGCGCCGGCGGTGATCATGGACTTCATCAGCTCGTAGGCGTTCAGCGGGCCACCGAAGCCGGCCTCGGCGTCGGCGACGATCGGGACCAGCCAGTCCTCGACCGACTGGACGCCCTCGGCGAACTCGATCTGGTCGGCACGCTGCAGCGCGTTGTTGATGCGGCGGACCACCTGCGGCACCGAGTTGGCCGGGTAGAGCGACTGGTCCGGGTAGGTCTGGCCGGAGAGGTTGGCGTCGGCGGCGACCTGCCAGCCGGAAAGGTAGATGGCGCGCAGCCCGGCCTTGACCTGCTGCACCGCCTGGTTGCCGGTGAGGGCACCGAGCGAGTTGGTGTACGCGCCGGTCTTCGCTTCCTCGGTCAGCTGGTTCCAGAGCTTCTCGGAACCGCGGCGGGCCAGCGTGTTCTCCTCGACGACGCGGCCCTGCAGGCGGACGACCTCGGCGGCCGTGTACTCACGGGTGAGGCCTTCCCAGCGGGGGTTGGCGCTCCACTCCAGCTCCAGGGCCTGCTCGCGTTCTGCGGCGGTCTGCTGGTTCTGCGTCATGTCGTTCTCCTCTGGTTCGCCCCGGGGTGACCCGGGTGGTCGACCGTCTCGGCACTGCTGCCGATCCGGCCGTTGTTTCGCTGTTCTTGTGCGTAGTGATCACTTTTCTCGATCCGCAAGGGGTTTTCTAGGGGTATTTGGTGGAAAGATTTGCGTTTCTTCCGCTATCCTCAAAAAGTGACTACTCCCACATGGAATCGACCGGCCGGCGGATCATCCCCGGACGGCCACGCGGCCGAACACGACGCAGAACTCGACTCGATAGCCCTGGGTCGGCGGGTGCGCCACCTGCGCAAGGCGAAGTCCCTCACCCTGGACGGGTTGGGGGAGCTTGTCGGTGTGGCTCCGTCGCAGTTGAGCCTGATCGAGAACGGCAAGCGCGAGCCCAAGGTCTCCCTGCTCAGGCTGCTGGCCGGGGCCCTGGATACGCGGGTCGATGACCTGCTCGGGGCGGAGCCGCCCAATCGCCGGGCCGCCCTGGAGATCGAGTTGGAGAAGGCGCAGCGCGGACCCCTGTATGGATCGCTGGGACTGCCGAAAGTCCGCGTCTCCTCGCGGTTGCCGATGGATGTCCTCGAGTCCCTCGTCGGTCTCCAGCACGAGCTGGAGCGTCGCCTCGAGCAGCAGTCGGCCACCCCGGAGGAGGCCCGCCGGGCGAACACCGAAATCCGTACCGAAATGCGCGAGCGCAACAACCACTACCCGGAGCTGGAGAAGCAGGCTCAGGGCCTGCTCGACGCCGTCGGACACACCTCGGGCCCGCTGTCCCACCACGTGGCAGCCGATCTGGCCGAACACCTCGGATTCGGCCTGCGGTTCGTGGGCAATCTGCCGCATTCGACCCGGTCGGTGACGGATCTGAAGAACCGCCAAATTTATCTGGTGCAGGGCTCACGCAGCGAGCATGACGCCCGCTCGGTGCTCCTGCAGGCCCTGGGGCACTATGTGCTGGGGCATGAAGCGCCGCGTGACTACAGCGAGTTCCTGCGCCAACGCGTCTACACCAACTACTTTGCGGCAGCTCTGCTGATGCCGGAGAAGACCACGGTGCGGTTCCTCGACGAGGCGAAGAAGAACAAGTCGCTGGCGATCGAGGACCTGCGCGATGCGTACGCGGTTTCCTACGAATCCGCGGCCCACCGGTTCACCAACCTGGCCACCGAGCACCTGGGCATCACCTGCCACTTCCAGAAGGTGCACGAGTCGGGGATCCTGCACAAGGCCTATGAGAACGACGGCGTCAACTTCCCCGCCGACCACACCGGGGCCATCGAGGGCCAGACCATCTGCCGCTACTGGACCAGCCGTGAGGTCTTCGAGGTCCCGGACAAGTTCCGCGCCTACGAGCAGTACACCGACACCGTGGTCGGCACCTACTGGTGCACGGCCCGCACGGAGCGGCACTCCTCGGGCACGTATTCGCTGAGCATCGGGGTGCCTTTCGAACACGTCAAGTGGTTCCGCGGCCGTGACACGACCGAACGCTCGAAGTCGCGATGCCCGGATGAGACCTGCTGCAAGCGTCCGCCCGAGGGACTGTCCCAGCTGTGGGCCGGACAGGCGTGGCCGGCCGCCCGCGCCAATTCACATCTGCTGGCGGCCATGCCCTCCGGGGCGTTCCCGGGCGTGGACGAGACGGAGGTCTACGAGTTCCTGCAGGCCCACGGCGGCTGAGTACGGGCGTGTCCGTTGGGTCAGCCGCGATCCAGCCAGGCCAGCACGGCCAACACCCGGCGGTGGTCGTCCGGTCCCGGTGACAGGTCGAGCTTGGTGAAGATGGCCGAGATGTTCTTCTCCACGGCCCCCGCGCTGAGGAACAACGTGGAGGCGATGGCGGCGTTGGTGCGCCCCTCGGACATCAGGCCCATGACCTCGCGTTCGCGGGGGGTCAGCGCGGCCAGCGGGGCGGCGGACCGTTGGCTGAACGCTGCGGAAACGACTTCGGGGTCCAGCACGACCCCGCCGGCGGCGATGCGCTCCAGGGCGCTGGTCATCTCCTCCAGCCGGGCGATCCGGTCCTTGAGCAGGTAACCGAGCCCGCCGGTCCCGGAGGTCGAGGCGCCGGCCAGCAGCTCGGTCGCGTACGTCAGCTCCACATACTGGGAGAGCACCAGGATCCCGATGCCGGGATGGTCGGCCCGGATGCGGGACGCCGCGGCCAGGCCCTCATGGCTGAACCCCGGGGGCATGCGGACGTCGGTGACGACGATGTCCGGCAGGTGCTCGGCCACCGCGGCCAGCAACGATTCCCCGTCGTCGACGGCGGCGACCACCTCGGCGCCGCCCTCGCGCAGCAACCGCACGAGGCCTTCACGGAGCAGGACCGAATCCTCGGCAAGCACGATGCGCATGCAGCCAGCGTACCGGCGCATTCGGGCGCATCGTGCCCGGCGGGCGGAGTGCTCAGGCTCCGAGCGGGATCACCGCGGTGATGGTGGTGCCGCCGTTGTCGGGGGAGTCGACCTCCAGGGTGCCGTCGACCCCGGCCAGGCGGTCGCGCAACCCGGCCAGCCCCGAACCCTTGCCCGGGTGCGCGCCTCCGACACCGTCGTCGTGCACTTGCAGGGTCAGGAAGCTGTCATGGGTGGAGAGGGTCAGCGTGCACTGGCCCGCGGAGGAGTGCTTGGCGGCATTCGTCAGCGCCTCGACGCCGGTGAAGTAGGCCGCCTGTTCGACGGATGCCGGGAATCGGCGCCCTGCACCGGGCCGGATGGCCAGTCCCACGGGCAGTGGCGAGGTGGCCGCGGCGGCCTCGAAGGCGGCGACGAGCCCACGGTCGGTGAGGATCGGCGGGGCGATGCCCCGCGAGAGGGCGCGCAGTTCGGACAGCGCGTCCTTCGAGTGGGACAGGGCGGCGTCGATGAGCTCGCGGGTGGACTGGTCGGCCGGATCGATCCGGCGTTTGGCGGCTTCCAGATCCATGGCCATGCGCACCAGCCGCTGCTGGGGCCCGTCGTGGATGTCGCGTTCGATCCGGCGCAACGTGCCTGCCTCGGCGGCGATGACCTGGCTGCGCGAACTGCTCAGCCGGGTGGCCTCCTCGCGCAGGGCCCGTCGCTCGTTGGTGAGCAGCCCGACGGCGAGTGCGCGCTGCAGCTGGGCCAGGTGCCGGGTGAGTGGGAACAGGGTCAGCAGGAAGAAGATGCCGAGCCCGATCTGGATCCACGGGTGCCAGACGGGGTCGATGCCGAGCAGGTCCCACACATCTTCCTTCGGTTCGGGGATGAAGCCGTACCAGAACCACTGGGTCAACCCACCCAGGGCCCCGGCGGCCCAGCTGACCGTCACGGAAAAGGCGAGGATCCGCACGGGGAACGCGACCACCGCATGGACCAGGTCCTTCCACCGTTGGGTGTCGCCCAGCGGGCTGAGCATGCGGCGCAAACCGGAGCCAGACGCCGGCTGCCGGTAGTACGTCGGCGGCAGCGGCCCGGAGTTCCAGCTCGCCAGGGCCCGCTCCCCGGAGGCGAAGAAGCTGGCAGTCAGGAGTGCGCCGACGAGTACGAAGACGCCGACGTAGACGATCGCGGTACTCACACCCGCGGAAAACAGGGCGATGGCCAGGGCGAACGCGATCACGCCGATGAACAGACCGGCCAGGTTGTAGCCGATGTCCCGACCGAGTTGGGAGAGGCGGGAGGGCGCTGCGGCAGGGGCCTCCCGGGTGCGGTGCTCCCCGGTGCCTTCGGGTGGGGGATCAGTGTGGTCCATCGGTCTGGAGTCTAGTGCCGACGGGAAATCTGGCAGGACGGTCATGGCTGCTCTTTCGCTGGAAGGGGATCGTTGTCTTCCATCCTTCCGGGCCCAGGTCCCGCGGTCTGCCGTGCTTGCCCCCGGTCCCGGCGGGGGTTAACCCCACCGCGGGCACCGTCATTTCCTGCCGTGCGACTATCCTGCCGGCCGTCGATCGGGTGTGCGCCCGGCGCCGCGCAGCGCCTGTCCCGGTTCGCCGGGAGCCGGCAGGGTGGTCCGCTTCCGGAACGTGGCACGCTGCCCGGTCCGCGGGTTCTTGGTCTCCGGCAGCGGGCGCGGCACGCGGGGCGGCGCCTTGCCGAATACCGAGGGCTCATCCGGGGTGCCGAACTTGATGTGGTTGAAGATGATGTTCATGAGGATCGCCATCACCGCGGCCGAGCTGATGCCGGAGTGGAAGATCGTGCTGAACCAGGTGGGGAACTGGTCGTAGAAGGTCGGGGCGGCGATCGGGATCATGCCGAAGCCGAGCGAGGTGGCGACGATGACCAGGTTCATGTTGTTCCGGTAGTCCACGGCGGCCAGGGTGCGGATGCCGCTGGCTGCCACGGTCCCGAACAGCACGACTCCGGCACCGCCCAGCACCGAGGTCGGGACTGCCGCGACGACGCGTCCCAGCACGGGAAGCAGACCCAGCACGATCAGGATCACGCCACCGGCACTGACCACGAACCGGCTCTTGATGCCGGTGATCGCCACCAGGCCGACGTTCTGGGCGAAGGCGCTTTGGGTGAAGGAGTTGAACAGCGGCGAGATGACGCTGGAGATCATGTCGGCGCGCAGCCCGTCACCGATCCTGCGGGAGTCGACCTTGGTCTCCACGATCTCTCCGACGGCCAGGATGTCGGCGGTCGTCTCCGTCAAGGTCACCAGGATGACGATCAGCATGGAGATGATGGCCGGAAGCTCGAACGTCGGCGGACCGAAGGCGAAGGGGGTCGGGAAGGCGAAGACCGGACCGTTGCCGACACCGGAGAAGTCGGCCATGCCGAACACCACCGCAATGCTGGTGCCGATGACGATGGCCAGCAGGATCGAGAGCCGCGAGATCGTGGCGCTTCCGAGCTTGCTCAACAACAGCACGACCAGCAACGTCACCCCCGCCAGCGAGATGTTGGCGACCGAGCCGTAGTCGTCGGCCTTCGCATTGCCGCCCATGGCCCAATTCGCTGCGACCGGCATCAGGGTCAAGCCGATGATGGTGATGACCGTCCCGGTCACCACGGGCGGGAAGAACCGGACGACCTTGGCAAAGATCGGCGTGATGAGCAGGCCCACGGCCGAGGCGACGATCACGGCACCGAAGACCGATTGGATCCCGCCGCCGCCGGCGATGATGGCCGTCATGGTGGCGACCCCGGAGAAGGAGACGCCCTGGACCAGGGGTAGTTGCGACCCGAAGAACGGGATGCCCACGGTCTGCAGGACCGTGGCCAGTCCGCCGACGAACAGGCAGGCGGCGATGAGCAGGCCGATGTCCGCCGAATCCATGCCGGCCGCCGCGCCGACGATCAGGGGCGGGGCAATGATTCCCCCGTACATGGTCAGGACGTGTTGGAATCCGTAGGCAAAGGTCCTGCCCCACGGCAGGCGTTCGTCTTCGGGGCGCACGGTGTTCGTGGCGCGGGATGTCTTGTGGTTCATGCTGGTCACCTCTTGGCCGATAAGTGGCTGGGAGCGGCGAGGACCCCGGACCCCGCTCTGCGGAACCCCCTTGTCCCACCGACCGTGCTAATTTCGCATGTCGGAAACAAGATCTCGTAATGAATGAAAGTGAACTGGATCACGCCGTGTCCTGTCAAGGGTTAGGCTGCGTGGATCAGCCGACGGGCCGCGGCGCTGTGCCGGGCGATGAGTGCCTCGATGTCCAGTCCGGGGATGGTTCCGTCAATGACCCGCCATTGCCCGCCGACCATCACCCGGTCGGCGTGGTCGGCGCCGCAGAGCAGTAGCGCCGCGATCGGGTCATGGATGCCCGAGAAGCGCAGGGCATCGAGGGTGAACAGCGCCAGGTCGGCCTGTTTGCCGGGCCGCAGCTCGCCGATGTCGCTGCGGCCCAGCGCCCGGGCCGAGCCCCGGGTGGCCCACCCCAGGGCCTGTTCGGGGGTGACCGCCGCCGCCCCGTAGTGCAGCCGCTGCAGATAGAGCGCCTGCCGCGCCTCGAGGATCATGTTGGAGGCGTCGTTCGATGCCGACCCGTCGACCCCGAGCCCCACCGGTGAACCGGCGGCCTCCAGTTCCAGGACCCGCGCGGTGCCCGAAGCCAGCCGCATGTTGGACGTCGGGCAATGCGCGACGGCGGTTCCCGCGGCACCGAGCCGGGCGATCTCCTCGTCGCTGAAGTGGATCCCGTGGGCCAGCCAGGTGCGCTCGTTCAGCCATCCGACCGACTCCAGGTAGTCCACGGGGCGTTGGCCGAACATGCGCAGGCAGAAGTCCTCTTCATCCAGGGTTTCGCCCAGATGGGTATGGAGCCGCACGTCGTGCTGCGCGGCCAGGGCCGCCGTGTCGGACATGAGCGTGCGGGTGACCGAGAACGGCGAGCAGGGGGCCAGGCCGATGTTGATGAAGGCCCCGGCCCCGCGCTCGTGGTACTGCCCGATGAGCCGTTCACTGTCGGCCAGGATCACCTCGGCATCCTGCACCGTCTGCTGGGGTGGCAATCCGCCGTCGTCCTCGCCCAGGGTCATGGACCCGCGGGTGAGCATGCCGCGCATGCCCAGTGAGCGCATGACCGATACCTCGATGTCGATGGCCTGCTCCAGGCCGTCGGGGAAGAGGTAGTGGTGGTCGGCCGCCGTGGTGCAGCCGCTGAGCAGCAGCTCGGCCAGCGCAACCGTGGTGGCCACTTCAAGATCGGCCGGGGAGAGGCGCGCCCAGACCGGATACAGGGTGGTCAGCCAGGGGAACAGTTCGGCGCTGGCCACCGGTGCCCAGGCGCGGGTGAGCGTTTGGTAGAAGTGGTGGTGCGTGTTGATTAACCCGGGAAGCAGCACGTGCCGGGAGGCGTCGAAGACGTCGGTGCACGGGGTGGTCGGCTGCTGTCCAGCGGCCAGGACCTCGACGATGATCCCGTCCTGGATGACCAGTCCGCCGGTGGCGTCGAGTTCGTTGGCGGTGAAGGCTGCGAGGGGGTTCTTGAACCAGGTTCGTTCGGGGGTGGTGTGCACGGTCTGCTCCTTGGCTCGAAGGTGGACTTCGGGCCGGACAGCGACCGCCGGCTCATCGAAGCCAGCTCAGTGGTGCCTGTCTGCTGATCCAGGATCTGCACACTGCAGATGGGAACCGAGCCTAGGGAGCCGACGGGGAGGGGTCAAGGGTCCACTGGGGGGCTGGTGGTGACCTGCTTCATGGGGCCGTGTGGCGTGGGTGCGGCGAAACCAGTGGCTCTACGGAGGATATGCCGAAGTTAAAGCGGCAGAATCGGGAATATCCATGTTTCCTGCAGCAGCCTCCGAGGGGACGAATGAATTCCCGTCGAAAGTGGCTGGGCGGTTGAGGTTCCCCGCGGGCTCGGGCAATCTGTCGGGAGATCGCGAATCAACTTCAGGGAGGGCCCCATGGGCATGCAGAAGCCGGAACACGTCGTCATCGTCGGGGCGGGCATCGTTGGCCTGTCGACCGCCTGGTACCTCCAGGAACAGGGCACGCGCGTGACCATCGTCGACCGGACCGGAGTCTCCGCCGGTTCCTCCTGGGGCAACGCCGGCTGGCTCACCCCGGCACTGACCCTGCCGCTGAGCGAGCCGTCCGTCCTGACCTATGGGCTCAAGGCCATGTTCAACCCCAACTCCCCGCTGTACATCCCGCCGACGACCGACCCGTCGCTGCTGCGCTTCCTGATCGGGTTCGCCCGGCATTGCACCCCCGGCAAGTGGCGCGAGGCCATGAAGGTCTTCAGCGAGATCGGAGCCACCGGGCTGGACGCCTTCGCGGAGATCACCGAGGGGACGAACTCCGTCGCCGAACCGACGAAACCTGCGGAACCCTTCCTGGCAGCATTCGCCAGCGACAAGGACCGCGAAGGACTCGTCCATGAGTTCGAAGGCATCCGGCAGGCCGGCGGCACCGTCGACTTCGACGTGATATCAGGGGACGAGATCCGCGGCCTGGAGCCGACGCTGGGCTCCGACGTCGTGGCCGGCGTGAAGATCCACGGCCAGCGCTTCATCAACCCGCCGAACTTCGTGGAATCACTGGCTGCATCCGTCCGCGAGCGCGGCGGGGAGATCATCGACGGCTTCAGCGTGACCAACGTGGAGGAACACGGCCAAAGCGTCACCGTCACCGGTTCCAGCGGACGGAACATCACGGCGGACTCCGTGGTGCTGGCCACCGGCGCCTGGCTCGGTAGCCTGGCCCGCCGTTTCGGCGTCCGCCAGGTGGTCCAGGCCGGCCGCGGCTACAGCTTCACCGTCAAGCCCGATGCCATGCCCACCCACCCGATCTACTTCCCGGCCCAACGCGTGGCCTGCACCCCGCTCGGGGACCGCTTCCGCGTTGCCGGCATGATGGAGTTCCGCAACGCCGACGCACCGCTGGACCCCCGCCGGATCCAGGCGATCATCAACGCCGCCTCGCCGATGTTCACCGGTATCGACTGGGAGGACCGGCAGGAGGAATGGGTGGGTGCCCGGCCGTGCACCGCCGACGGACTGCCGCTGATCGGGGCCACGAAGTCATCGCGGGTGCACGTCGCCGGCGGCCACGGCATGTGGGGCGTTGCCCTGGGTCCGCTCACCGGCAAGATGCTTGCCGCCGAGATGACCGGGCAGCCGGTATCGCCGCTGATGCGCCACTTCAACCCACTGCGCTAAGGCGCGGGTCCGCGTCGATCAGCACTCCAGATGGGCGCGGACCTGCAAGCCGTCGGTGGAGACCCAGCCCTGCGAGGCGGCGTAGCCGAGCATCTGGGCGAAGCCCTCCCCCCCAGCGGTGCCTTCTTCCGCCCCGGCAGATTTCAGGGCACCGATGGACAACCAGGCGTGGTCGCCATCCAACGTTCCCCAGCCAGCCGCCTCGAGCGCGGAAGCCACGTCGGCGCTGGCGAGGTCCGGTGCCACGACTTTCAGCTCACGGAGGTTGTCCAGCTCGTGAATGGTTGCCTGGTGGGCGCCGGTGATCTCTACGTACATGGGGACAGGCTACGCCGGCCCGGGCGAACAAATTGCCGTGCATCTGCCGTAGCTGCGGACGTAGGGTGGCGTCTACGGGCAACGAACAGGGAGAGACATCATGGCAGCCAAGAAACGGTTCAACGAACTCGGCGCCGGCGGCAAGATCGGCGTCATGGTCTTGGGGGCGGCCCAGGTGGCGCTGCAGGGTGCCGCGCTGAAGGACCTCAAGGATCGACCCGCGGCACAGGTGAAGGGGCCCAAACTCCTGTGGTTCGCCGTCAGCTTCCTGAACTTCGGCGGTCCGATCGCCTATTTCCTCATCGGGCGCAAGAAGTAGGCCCCGTCAGGCGGTGACCCGGTCGACCGGGACCACCGTGACATCGCGCAGCACTCCGGCATCGGCCACGGCGCTCATGTAGGTGCACACCGGCTGGCGGCGCCGGTCCGTCGGCGAACCGGGGTTCAGCAGGCGCAGCCCGGTGTCGGCGGTGGTGTCCCACGGGATGTGGCTGTGCCCGAAGACCAGCACGTCAGTGTCCGGGAACGCTTCGGCGCAGCGTTTTTCCCGGCCCGTGGCCGCGCCGGTCTCATGGGTCATCGCGAACCGGATGCCCTCGATCTCGACCCGTGCGGTTTCCGGAAGCCGCGAGCGCAGCTCGTCGCCGTCATTGTTCCCCCACACCCCGACCAGCCGCCGGCAGCGCCGCTCCAACTCGTCCAGCAGGGCCGGTTCGACCCAGTCGCCGGCATGGAAGACGACGTCGGCCGCCTCCAGCTCCCGCCACAGATCAGGATGCAGTCCGCGGGCGCGCTTCGGGAGGTGGGTGTCGGCAATCAGGACCAGGCGGGTGCTCATGCCCGCATCCTCCCACGAACCCCGGCACCGGCGCGGGCGCGATGCACCGCGTAGGCCGCCAGCCAGGCCACTGCCAGTTCCACCCCGATGACCAGCAGCATCAGCTGGCCATGTTCGGCACCTGCTGCCCCGGCCCCCCTCAGGTGGGATCCGCCGTCGTGCACGGCATGGATGCCCATTCCGCCCGGGACTCCGAGGGCTATGACCGCGTGGGCCAACGCCATGGTGATCGACATGCCCACCAGGGCCAACGAACCCCGGCAGCCCGGCCGGAGCACCGAGTGGACGGCGCATCCCGCGCAGGACACGGCCATGACCGCCAACACGATGCCGAGGGCGGCGCCATGGCCGCCGTCCACCACCATCAGTACGTGCAGCACCACGGACGCCGCGGTCAGGCCCGCCGCGGCGAACCCCGGCCAGGCCGACATGGCTACTGGTGGCAGGAGCTGCCGGCCCCCGGCGCGGGGACGTCGAGCACGGGGGAGCGGTCGAAGAAGCCCTCGGGCCGCAGCTTGAAGCCCACGGTATCCACGGGCATGATCGGCCAGTCCTCGGTGCGCGGGAAATGCGTGAGCCCGAAGGTGTGCCATACGACGACGTCCTGGCCGTCGAGGTCCCGGTCGGCCTCGATCCATGCGGGGATGCCGGCGCCACCGGGGTGCTGGTTGACGAAGTCCCCGGTGGGGTAGCGCTGGGAGTCGTCGTGCCGGGTCACCCACAGCGCCTTGGAGGCAAACGTCGCCCGGCGGTGGATCGAGGAGCCCTCATCCGCCAACAGGGTCGGCTGTCCCTGCGGGTGGAGCTTGTAGCCGACCGGTTCGCCGAGGCGGTTGACGGCCTGCGGATTCTGCACCACCCAGGTGCGGGCGGCCTCCGGCTTGGCGTCGCGGGCTGCCTGGGATTCGGTGGCGAGCACGGTGCGGCTGCGGGTGAAGGCGTTGCCGCGCGGGTTACCGGGGCCCATGGGCACGCGCACCGCATCCTCCTCCAGCACCCGGCTGGCACCGCCGTCCAGGGCGAAGTCCAGCCGTGCCCCGAAGAGGTGCTGGTGGAACGGAGCGCCGAGGCCCGGAGCCATCTCGGAGGCGTACGGGTAGTCGCCGCCCGGGTGCGCGCTGGTGAAGACGACGCCGGTGGCCTTGGCCTCGAACTCGATGGTGCCATCGAGGTAGAGGTACCAGTAGAAGCCGTAGTCGTAGTTGCCGACGGTGGTGAAGAAGGAGATGACCAGACGGCGGTTGCGGCGCGTGTAGTTGATCCCGCTCCACAAATCGGAGTGCTTGGCCAGGATGGAGGCGTCCTCCTCGTGCAGGCAGATGCCGTTGGTGATGGTGCGCGGGTTGCCCAGCGCATCGGCCACGGTGGGGGAGAGGTAGTGGATCTCGCCCAGGCAGTCGCAGCCCAGTTCCAGCGAGTTCGCGAATTGGCCGACCAGGTATTCGCCGGTGTCGAAGTAGTTCTGCCAGCTGCGTACCGGGGACGGATCGCCATAGGGCACGACCATTTCGGCGATCGAGGCGCGGTTCAGGATGCGCCGCGTGCGGCCCTGGTCCTCGAAGCCGATGTTGTGCAGGACCAGGCCCTCGCGGACATCGAACCCGATGTCCAGGGACCACTTCTCCCAGTCGACGTGGTTGCCGTTCGTGACCGTGAAGCTCGGTCCCTCGGGTTGGGTGATCTCGATGGGCTTCTGCGTGGTGCGCACCGGAGAGGTCAGCTCCGGGTCCGTGTAGTTGCCGTGTTCGGCAGGGACGGGGACGACGGCGATGTCCAGGACCTGGTCGACGGTCTTGTTGGTGACATCCACGTAGGCGACGAGCCCGTCGACGGGGTGGGCCCACGCGGAATCCCCGGGGTGCTCCTGGACAAAAGCGAGACCGCGCAGGATGCGCCGGCCCTTCTCCTCCGGGTATTCGAAGACCCCTGCCGACAACGGGGCGACACGGACCTTCTCCACGTCGAGCCCGCGCTGGTCCAGGGCGGCCAGCCATTCCGGGTGGGTGGACAGAATCTGCTCGACCACCTCGAATTCCTCCTCCAGCACCGGCAGTTCGCCGGTTTCGGCGGTATCCAGTTCGGTGGCGTCGAGGACCGCATGCGCGGTGGCGCTGACGCTCAGGTCCCGGGCCGGACCGCCGGCGGTGTCCAGGGTGAAGACGCGGAAGATGCGCTCGACCGCGGCGTCATCCGCCCGGTTCCGGGGCGGGTCCGCCAGGCCGAGGTAGGCGATGCGGGAGGAGTCGGGGAAGTACCCGCCCTCGCGGAGGACGCCGACCACGGCGGTGATCTCCGCGGGCGTGGGCAGGATGTGGGCTCCCGCCGTGACAGTGCCGGGGGTGGTGTCGGTGTCGTGGCAGGAGGGGCTCATGGCGTGCCTTTCGCTGGGAAGCGCCCCACCGGAACGTGGTGTGGATCACTTCTTTTTTCTATGACTGTAGAGAATACGGGTCGCATAGGCTGGTGGCAAGACCCCCGGCCTGACGGGGCCGAACGGAAGGTGGACCCGGGTGCCCAAGATCGTCGATCATGACCGACGGCGGATCGAACTGGTCGAGGCGACGTGGCGGATCATTGCACGGCTGGGACTCGAGCGGGCGACCATGCGCGAGATCGCCGAGGAGGCGGGGTTCGCCAACGGCGCGCTGAAGCCCTATTTCCCGACCAAGAACGAGCTGGTCCAGGCGACCTTCGAATACGTCTTTGCGCGGACCAATGAACGGATCCGCGTCGCCGCCGAGGGGCTGGAAGGGCTGTCCGCATTGCGGGCCTTCTGCCGCGAGGTCCTGCCGCTGGATGCCACCCGGCTGGACGAGGCCCGCATCGTGGTCCCGTTTTGGCATGTGGCCATCCATGATCCCGCGAAGGCCCAGCTGAACGACGGTTCGATGGCCGTATGGCGGGAGTGGATGACCGGCTGGTTCGAGCAGGCCCGGCATGCCGGGGAGGTGCGGGCCTCCGTGGTGGTCGACCCGGCGGTCGAAGTGCTGCTCACCTATCTGCTCGGCGCGCAGGTGACGGCGACGCTGGACCCGGACCATGCCGCTCCGGCGCGACTGCGGCGCCAGCTGGACGCCCATTTGGACCTGTTCGCCCCCTGATCTGTTTTTCGACAAACGGAGAAAATAGTGACTTTCCGGCGGGAACGGCGTACCTTGACTCCCATGTGACACCCATCACCGAGCGACAGGAGCACCATGACGGTGACGGACTCCCACCCCCTGGCCCACCGGGCGGAAGACTTCGCCCGCTGGCGTGAAATCGTCTCGGCCTCCTTCGTCCCGCTGGAGGCCGACCCCGTCGGGCCGGGCCCATTCGCCGGCCAGGTCTCCGGCCGGGAACTCCACGATCTGGCGGTCGTCGAGGTCGACGCCATGGCCCACCGGGTCCGGCGCACTCCCGCGCTCATCAACGACGGCGGCACCGGCTACTACAAGGTCAGCCTGCAACTCAGTGGCCAGGGCTTCCTGGTCCAGGACGGGCGGGAAGCGGTCCTCGCCCCGGGCGATCTGGCCATCTACGACACCGAGCGCCCCTACACGCTGAGCTTCCACGAGGAGTTCTCCACGCTGGTGCTCATGTTCCCCAAACGCCTCATCGGGCTGGACGACGTGGACCTCTCGGTGCTGACCGCCCAGCGGCTGGGTGCCGACGACCCGGTCGCCGGTGCGCTGGTGTCCTGCATCGCCCGGATCGGTGACGTGCTGCCCGCGGTGGACGAGACCATCGGGTACCGGCTGGCCCGCAATGCCGTGGACCTGCTCGGCACCATCCTGGCCACCGAGGTGCACAGCGGGCCCCGCCTTGCCGGATTCGAACGGACGCTGCAGCTCCAGCGGATCAAGGACCACATCGAACAGCACCTTGCCGATCCCACACTGGGGCCGGGAGGCATTGCCGCGGCGCACTTCATCTCCGCACGGACCCTGCACAAGCTGTTCGAACCCACCGGGACCACCGTCGCCGCATGGATCCGCCGGCGGCGTCTGGAGAACGCCCACCGGGAATTGCTGGACCCGCTCTTGTCAGGCCTTCCCGTGGGCATCATCGGTGCCCGCAGCGGGCTTCCCGATGCCGCGCATTTCAGCCGGGCGTTCCGTGCCGAATACGGCTACGCGCCGAGTTCTCTGCGCACCACCGCCTGAACGTTGCGGCGGCCGGCTGCTACTTCTTCCACTTCCGTTCCGGCGGGGTCCAGACGGACAGGCGTGCCAGGAGTTCGTCCACATCACTGCTGACGATCAGTGCGTCACGGTACGTGGAGGCCAGGAAACCCCGGTCGACCATCGCATCGATCATCGCCAGCAGCGGGTCCCAGAAACCATCGACGTTGAAGAGGGCCACCGGTTTGGCATGGATGCCCAGGTGCTGCCACGTCCACGCCTCGAAGAACTCCTCCAGGGTCCCCGCGCCCCCGGGAAGGGCGACGAAGGCGTCCCCGAGTGATGCCATCCGGTCCTTGCGTTCGTGCATGGTGCCCACGATCTCCAGCGTGGTCAGTCCGGTATGCGCGGTCTCCCCGTCGACGAGGGCCTGGGTGATGACCCCGTGGACCGGGCCGCCGGCGTCGAGGGCGGCATCGGCGACCTGGCCCATGAGCCCCACGTGTCCGCCGCCGTAGACGATGCCGACGCCCCGGCGGGCCAACCCCGCGCCGAGCCGGCCGGCGGCCAGCCGATAGGCCTCCCCCTCACCGGTCTTGGAGCCGGTGAAGACGACGAGGTTTCCCGGCAGGGGCCGCGCCCGACCGGTGATGGCCGGCAGCACCTGTTCGGTCAGCAGCGGGGCCAGATCGGCCGGCCATGCGGCCGTCGGGTCGAGCCAGCGCAGTTCCGCGATCTCCGCCGTCGCGGTCGGCTCGGCCTGCGAGGGGTGTTCGAAGACCGTGGCCACCAGCTCGAATCCGGGCTCGTTGGCGGCGGCGCAGCGGAAGACCCCGATCTCCCGCAAACCCTCTGGCTCCAGCCGGACGCCGATCTCCTCGGCGCATTCGCGCAGAGCCGTCTCGGCCGCCGATTCCCCGGCTTCGGGTTTGCCCCCGGGGAACATGAACCGTTCAGTTCCCCTCTTGCGCACGGTGAGGACCTCGCCGGCTGCATTGCGCACGACGACGGCGCTGACATGGATGATCTGTTCGGCTTCGCTGTTCACCCTCCCACGCTATCGGCAGAGGCCCCTGCGCCGGGGGACAAGAGGGCGACACGCAAAGCCAAAGCCGCCGGACGTGACCCGGGGCACAGTGGAATCGAGACCGGTTCCGTCACGATCCGGAGAGCAGCCACCAGGAGGAACCGTGTCCACCAGCAACGCCCCACACCAGGTCCGACGGGCCCCGGCGGCCGACGCCGGATTGGGCCGACGCCGGCTCGGGATCCCGGCGCTGGTCTTCATGATCATCGCCGCCTCCGCCCCGCTGACCGTCGTCGCCGGCGGAGTGACCAGCAACTACGCGGTCACCGGCTTGCTGGGCATCCCGTTGTCCTTCGTGGTGCTGGGGGTGGTGCTCATCCTCTTTGCCGTCGGCTACCTGGCCATGAGCCGCCACGTCCACAACGCCGGCGCCTTCTATGCCTACATCTCGCGCGGGCTGGGCAAGCCGGCCGGCGTCGGCTCCGCCTGGGTCGCGCTGATCGCCTACAACGCCATGCAGATCGGCATCAACGGGCTGTTCGGCTTCGCACTCTCCTCCTTCGTGGCCCACCTGACCGGCGCCCAGATCCCCTGGTGGCTTTGCTCGCTCGCCGGCTGGCTGGTGGTGGGGATCCTCGGGGTGAACAAGGTCGACCTCTCGGCCAAGGTGCTGGGCATCCTGGTCGCCCTGGAATTCCTCGTCGTCATCATCTATGACGTGTTCGCGTTCGGCAACGCCCCGGAGGGCATCAGTGGCGCATCGCTGGAGCCGTCCTCGCTGTTCACCACCGGCGTCGGGGCGGCGCTGGCCTTCAGCATCGCCGCCTTCATGGGGTTCGAATCCGGTGCCATCTACAACGAGGAGACCAAGGACCCGCGGACCACCGCGCGGCGGGCCACGTATATTGCCGTCATCGTCATCGCCGTGTTCTACGCGTTCTCCGCCTGGGCCATGGCCGTGGCCGAGGGCGACAGCCAGGTCGTGGGCAGGTCCCAGGAGTTCGGGCCCGACCTGATGTTCGTGTTCCTGGCCGACCACGCCGCTACCTGGTTCGTGGACCTGGCGAACCTGCTGTTCATCACCAGCTTGCTCGCCGCGCTGGTGGCCTTCCACAACGTCGTGGCACGCTACGTCTTCGCCCTGGGCCGCGAGAGCGTGCTGCCGGCGGCCCTGGCGCGCGTCTCTCGACGCACGGGTGCCCCGGTGGCCGGTTCCCTCGTGCAGTCGGTGATTGCCCTGATCGTCATCATCGTCTTCGCGATCGCCGGTACCGGACACGAATACGGGGCACTGTTCCCGGTCCTGACGCTGTTCACTTGGTTGACCAACATGGGGGCGTTCGGCCTGGTCCTGCTCATGGCGCTGACGTCCTTCGCCGTCGTCGGGTTCTTCCGCCGCACCCCCTCGGGCCACGGAATCTGGACGACGACGGTGGCACCGCTGGCAGCCGGTGTCGCCCTGACCGTGTTGTTCGGCATGATCGTGGCCAACTTCGACGTGCTCATCGGACTCGAGCAGACCGGGGTGCTCAGCTGGCTGCTGCCGGCGATCGTCGTGCTCCCCGGAGTCGCCGGCGTGATCGGCGCCTACTGGCTGCGCTCGGCACGCCCGGGCGTCTATGCGGGGATCGGCCGCGGCGGCGTGGATCCGGATGAACTCGACTAGCTGACGGGCAGGCTGATGTCGACGCGTTCGGAACGGGCCCGCAGGATGGCCTTGACCGAGGCGGTGGCCGCCCCGCCCGGGGCGACCCCGGTGACGATGTAGGTCCCGGTCGGGGGCAGGTCCAGCACGTAGTGGCCGTCCGCGTCGGTGCGGGTCGCCGCCACGAAGTCCCCGACCCCGGCGTTCAACGTCACCAGGGCGTCGCCGACCGGGTGCCCGGAGCGCTCGACGAGCCCCTCGAGGGAGAGCTGGTCGAGCAGCTCGAGGTCGTGCTCGGTGTCGCCGCCGGAGAAGTCGACGCATTGGGACCGTGGCGCCCAGCCGCCGGCATTGGCCACCACCACGTAGCGGCCCGGCCCGGGCAGTGCCGCGGTGAAGTGGCCGTCGCGGTCGGTGCGGGCCCAGTCCCCGGGGACCCCGTCCTCACGGACGAACGTCACCACTGCGGGGCTGGGCAGGCCGGTGCGTCCCTGCATCGACAGGCGTCCGTGCACCAGGGTTTCCTCGACGTCATCTGCCGCCTTCACGGTGTGGCTGCCGCCGGGAATGAACAGGGCGATGCCGATGCCGATCGTCGCTGCCACCGCGGCCAGCCAGAAGGACAGGTGCAGCGCATCGAGCGAGGGGACGGGGACGCCGTCGTACTTGATGACCATGGCGGAGAGGATGAGCCCGGTCAGGGCGCTGGCCACCGAGGTGCCCATGGAGCGGACCAGGGCATTGACGCCGTTGGCCGACGCGGTCTCGGTGATGGGCACCGCTGCCATGATCAGGGTGGGCATCGCGGCGTAGGAGAAGGCGACGCCGACGTTGACCAGGGTGGCGCCGACGATGATCTCCCAGACGCTGTTGTCGAAGAAGACGCGGCCCACATAGGTGGCGGCCATGATCGCGCTGCCGAACACGATGGCTGTCTTGCCGCCCCAGCGGTTGATCATCGCGCCGGCCACGGGGGCGAGCACCACCATGGCCAGCCCGGAGGGCACCATGGCCAGGCCGGCCATCAGCACCGAGAGGCCGAAGGCATACCCCGTGCCGCTGGGGACCTGGAGCTGCTGGGTGGTGACGAGCATGTTCACGAACATCGCCACGCACATGAAGAACGAGGCGATGTTGGTCAGCAGGACGGGGCGTTTGACGGTGGTGCGCAGGTCGACCATGGGCTGGTTGATCCGCAGCTGCAGGGGGATCCATCCGGCCAGCAGGGCCAGGGAGAGCGCGAACAGTCCCAGGACCAGGGGGCTGGACCAGCCCCAGCTCGCACCCTTGGAGATCGCCAGCAACGCCGCGGTCAGGATGAGGGACAGCACCAACGCCCCCAGCACGTCGAAGCGTCCCGGCGTGGTGATCTTCGATTCCTCCACCAGCAACAGGACACCGACGATGAACACCGCGCCCAGGGCTGCCGAGACCCAGAACAGCGACTCCCAGCCGAAGGCGTTGAACAACAAGCCGGAGAGCGGCATGCCCAGGGCGGCACCGATGCCCAACGTGGCACTCATCAAGGCGACGGCCGAGGCCACCTTCTCCTTGGGGAGTTCGTCGCGCAGCACCGAGATGCCCACCGGGATCAGCGAGGAGGCGAAGCCCTGCATCGCGCGTCCGGCGATGAGTGCGGGGAACGTGCCGCCGACGGCTGCCACGAGCGAGCCGATCGTCATGACGACCAGTGCCAGCAGCAGCATCTTGCGTTTGCCGTACATATCGGCCATGCGGGAGATGATCGGGGTGAAGATCGCCGCGCTGAGCAGGGTCGCGGTGACCAGCCAGGAGGAATCATCTGCCGAGACGCCCAGGATGTGGGGGAACTCCGGCAGCAACGGGACCACCAGGGTCTGTTGGAGGGAGACGACCATGCCGCACAGGGCCAGGACTGAGGTGGTGGCCCACGCGGGGACGGAGCGAAGCGGCACGGGACGTGGCCTTCCGGGGGAAAACGGAGGGGCGAACGGCCGTTGACCCCCCAGTCAGGCAACACCGTTGCCTAGGTCAACGTCAAGGCGGTGGCTGCCGCGGGCGACACACTGCGTCGCGGGTTGCCGCCGGTGGGATTCGCAGCACCTGGGCGCGGACGAGGACGCCCCCGCCACCTGTCCTGCAGGTAGCGGGGGCGTCCGGTGGTGATCGTGCGGGCTACGCGGCCAGTGGTGCGCTGGCCGCGGTGCCGGTGACCTGCAGCTGGTCCCCGTGGGCCGCCACGGTGACCGAGCCGCCGTCGTGCACCTGTCCGCTGACCAACAGGTCGGCGATCGCGTCATCGACCTCGCGCTGGATGACCCGGCGCAGCGGGCGCGCCCCGTATTCGGGCTCGTAGCCGTGCTCGGCGATCCAATCCACCGCGCTGTCGTCGATGGTGAAGGAGATGTCCTGGGCCGTCAGCCGTGCCTCGGTGTCGCGCAGCTGCAGTGACACGATCCGGCGCAGCTCGGCCTTCTCCAGCTTGCGGAAGAGCACGATCTCGTCGATCCGGTTCAGGAACTCCGGCCGCATCGTCTCGCGCAGCCGGCCCATGACCCGGTCACGCAGTGCCTTCTCGGAGCCGAAGCCGGTGGTGTCGCCGGATTGCGGGTTGAAGCCCATGGCCCCGGTCTTGCTGGCCAGGAACTCCGATCCGAGGTTGGACGTCATGATGACCACCGTGTTGCGGAAGTCGACCGTGCGGCCCTGCCCATCGGTGAGGCGTCCGTCGTCCAGGACCTGCAGCAACAGGTTGAACACGTCGGGGTGCGCCTTCTCCACCTCATCGAGCAGGATGACGGAGTAGGGATTGCGGCGGACCTTCTCGGTCAGCTGCCCGGCCTCGCCGTATCCGACGTAGCCCGGAGGCGCCCCGACCAGGCGGGAGACCGTGTGGCGCTCGCCGAATTCGCTCATGTCGAAGCGCAGCAGGGCGTCTTCCTTCCCGAAGAGGGACACGGCCAACGACTTGGCCAGCTCCGTCTTGCCCACGCCCGTCGGGCCCAGGAACAGGAAGCTGCCGACGGGCCGGGACGCGTCGCCCATGCCCGTGCGGTTGCGCCGCACCGACTTGGCGATGACGGAGACCGCATCGTCCTGGCCGATGACCCGTGAGTGCAGCTCGTCTTCCAGCTTCGCCAGCCGGGCGCGATCGCCCTCGGTGAGGCGGGATGCCGGGATGCCGGTGGCGCGGGAGATGATCTGGGCGATCTGTCCCTCGTCGACCACCTCGGCGGTCGCCGCCCGCGGGGCGGTGCCGGTGGCTGCCACCTGCTCCAGGTGTTCGGTCAGCCCGGCGATCTCATCGCGCAGCTGACCGGCCTCCTCGAAGCGTTCGCCGGCCACCGCATTGCTCTTGCGCGACTCCAGGTCCGCCAGCTCGGCGCGCAGCGCCTCGACATCGACCGCCGGGCCGCGGCGCAGGCTCAGCCGGGCGCCTGCCTGGTCGATCAGGTCAATCGCCTTGTCCGGCAGGAACCGGTCGGTGAGGTACCGGGCCGAGAGCTCGACCGCGGCGCGCAGGGCACCTTCGGTGTAGGTTACGTGGTGGTGCTCGGCATACCGGTCCTGCAGGCCGGTCAGGATCTTGATGGCGTCCTCCTGGGTGGGTTCCCCCACGGTGACCGGCTGGAAACGGCGCTCCAGCGCCGGGTCCTTTTCGATGGTGCGGTATTCGCCGAGCGTGGTGGCACCGATCAGGCGCAGTTCGCCCCGGGCCAGGCGTGGCTTGAGGATGTTGCCCGCGTCCATGCCGCCGCCCTCGCCGGAGCCGCCGGCCCCGACGACGGTGTGCAGCTCGTCGATGAAGACGATGTATTCGCCGGCGTTCGAGGCGATCTCGTCCATGGTCTTGGTCAGGCGTTCCTCGAAGTCGCCCCGGTAGCGGGTGCCGGCGAGCATGCCGGGCAGGTCCAGGGAGATGACCCGCTTGCCGTGCAGTTGGGCGGGGACGTCGTCGGCCGCAACGGCCTGGGCCAGGCCTTCGGCGACGGCTGTCTTGCCGACGCCTGCCTCGCCGATGAGCACGGGGTTGTTCTTGGTGCGGCGGGCCAGGATCTCGATGGTCTGCTCGATCTCCTGTTCACGGCCGATCACCGGGTCCAGCTTGCCCTCGCTGGCCAGGGCGGTGAGGTCGGTGCCGTAGGTATCGAGCATCGGGGTCTCGGAGGCGGAAGCAGTTCCCGCGGCGTCGGGGGCCGCACCGGGCTGCCCGGCAGCTGCGGCCTGCTGCGCGGCGGCGGCACCGATGTGCTGCAGCGATTCCGGGGTGACTCCCGAGGCGGCCAGCACCTGGCCGGCGGGGGAGTCCTGGTTCAGGACGAAGGCGACGAACAGGTGTTCGGGGTCGATGTAGGTGGAGCCGAAGGCGCGGGCGACCTGCCGGGCATCCAAGAGGGCCCGCTGGGCCGAGGCCGTCAGTGACGGGGCGCCGCCATCGTGCCGGGCGGAGGTCTGCGGAAGACGCTGTTCGGCGTCGCGGACGATGGCCGCCACGTCAATGCCGGCTGCGTTCAACTGCGCTACGGGACCTTCCTGTTCGAGCATGACGCGCAGCAGGTGCAGGGCATCGATCTCGGCGTGGCCGTGCTCGGCGGCAAATCCGGCCGCCTGCGCGAGCAGCTCGTGGGTCCGGCGGCTGAGCAACCGGGTGATGTCGATGGGACGGCCTGCCTGTGGGGCGCGCTGGCCTTGCAGGTAGCGGGCCAGGAAGTCATCAAATGAGCCGTTGCCCGACCCGGTTGGTCCGAAGAACGTTGGCATTGATCCTCCAAAGGTAACTTGAGCGTCTTGCGCTCAAGTGTAGAGAGTTGAGTGTGTGTTACTCAAGTTAACGCAGGCGTGCCGGGATTATTCCTGCGCCAGGTCTTTGGCGGACTCCGATCCGGGCCGAACCTATCCCGGAGCGGGGGCCCCGAGTAGTCTGCTGGCAAGGGTTGGGTCCGACGGCCAGCCGGTCGTCGGACCCGTGCCGCAGTTTCGAGATCCCGGAGTGTGCTGACATGAAAAAGCTGATCAACGACCCCCAAGCCGTCGTCCAGGAGTCGATGGACGGATTCGGGCTGGCACATGCCGATCTGGTGTCCATCCACCGGGATCCACTCTTCGTCACCCGCAAGACGGGGCAGCAGGGCAAGGTGGGGCTGATCTCCGGTGGTGGCAGCGGCCACGATCCGCTGCATGCCGGGTACGTGGGGTACGGGATGCTGGACGCCGCCGTTCCCGGACCGGTGTTCACCTCGCCCACCCCCGACGCGATCATTCCGGCGACACGTGCCGCCGACACCGGCGCCGGCGTCGTGCACATCGTGAAGAACTACACCGGCGACGTCCTGAATTTCGAGACGGCCGCCGAGATGTGCCAGGCGGAGGGGATCGAGGTGCGCACGGTGCTGGTCAACGACGACGTCGCCGTGGAGGACTCGCTGTTCACCGCCGGGCGTCGCGGCGTGGGCGGCACGGTCCTGGTGGAGAAGATCGCCGGGGCCGCGGCCGAACGGGGGGATGGGCTCGACGACGTCGCCGCCATCGGCAACCGCGTCAACGACAACGTGCGCAGCATGGGGGTGGCGCTCGGTGCCTGCACCGTCCCGCACGCGGGGGTCCCGAGCTTCGAGCTGGCCGATGACGAAATCGAGATCGGCATCGGCATCCACGGCGAACCCGGCCGGCACCGGATTCCCCTGGAACCGGCGGACGGCATCACCGATCGCCTGCTGGAACCCATCCTGGCGGACCTGAAGCCCGTGGCGGGGGAGAAGGTCCTGCTGTTCGTCAACGGCATGGGCGCGACCCCGACCAGTGAGTTGTACATCGTCTTCCGGCGGGCGGTCCAGGTCCTGCAGGATGCCGGGCTGTCGGTGTCCCGGTCCCTGGTCGGGAACTACATCACCGCCCTGGATATGCAGGGCTGCTCCATCTCGGTCCTGCGGCTCGACGACGAGCTGACCGGGCTATGGGATGCACCCGTTGCCACCCCGGCACTGCGGTGGGGCAAGTAGATGGCCGACACCCTGGGAGCCGACTGGGCCATCGACTGGCTGCGACGCAGCGCTGCCACGGTGGCAGAACACCGCGTGGAGCTCGGCGAACTGGACCGGGCCATCGGAGACGGGGACCACGGGGAGAACCTGGACCGCGGCTTCAAGGCCCTGGTGGCGAAGCTGGACGCGGAGGCCCCACCCACCCCGGGCAGCGCCTTCAAGCTGGCGGCCATGACCCTGATGTCCACCGTTGGTGGCGCCGCGGGCCCGTTGTACGGCACTGCCTATCTGCGTGCGGCCGGCGCGGTGGGCGAAGCCGAGACCCTCGATGCCGGTGCCCTCGTGGCGGCACTGACCGCTGCGCGCGACGGTGTCGTCGCCCGGGGCAAGGCAGCGCCGGGGGACAAGACGATGATCGATGCCTGGACCCCTGCTGTGGATGCCGCCTCCGCCGCGCAGGGGCAGGGGGCGCTGGCCGTCTTGGAGGCGGCGGCCACCGCTGCCGAGGCAGGGGCCGTGGACACCGATCCGTTGATCGCGCACAAGGGGCGCGCCAGCTACCTGGGCGAACGCGCCGTGGGGCATCGCGACCCCGGGGCTGCTTCGTCGGCGCTCATCCTGCGCGCCGCTGCGGACGCGGCCGCAGGGATTGCCTCATGACCGTCGGCCTGGTGGTGGTCTCCCATAGCGCCCAGCTGGCCGCGGGCGTGGTGGAGTTGGCATCCCAGATGGCGCACGACGTGGTCCTGGTCGCGGCCGGGGGCATGGACGACGGGAGCGTGGGCACCTCGTTGGACCGGATCATGGCGGCACTGGGCGAGGCGGAGAGCGGTGACGGGGTAGTGGTCCTGGCTGATCTCGGATCGGCGGTCATGACGGCCGAGGCCGCCATCGAGTTCCTGGACCGGCCCGCCGCGGCCTGCCTGGCGGATGCGCCCCTGGTGGAGGGCGCGGTGGCGGCGGCTGTTGCGGCCCAAGGAGGGGCCGACCAGGACGCCGTGCTTCGTGCAGCGGAATCGGCGTGGAGTCCCGCCGGGTCGGCCCGACCGGGCCCGTCCGGGCCGGAGGTGGACGCTGGGGCCCCGGCGCCGCTGACGTCAGTGTTCACACTCGTCAATCCGCTGGGCCTGCATGCCCGTCCGGCGGCGGCGTTGGCGTCGGAGCTGGGTGCCCTGGACGTCGAGATCGAGATCAACGGGGTCGATGCGCAGTCGGTCATGATGCTGATGACCCTGGGCGCCGGTCAAGGCGCGGAACTGCACGTCAGCGCATCGGGTCCAGAGGCGCAGCAGGCGCTCGACGTGGTCCGGCACGCCGTCGAGACGGGCTTCGGCGAATCCTAGCGGCGCGGAACGGACGGAGAATGCCCGGCCACCCTGCCCGGCAGTACTGGTGCGGCTGAGTCGCGCATGCTGGCCGGTAGGATAACCAGCGACACCGGGCGCGAAAGCGCGCCCACCCGGGAAGGACGATGGTGGCCGAACCAGGCAACGAGCAGGAGCCGGCGCAGCGCGGATGGCTGGCGGGCAAGGTCCTGCCCGGTGGAGATGAACCGGATCCTCGGTTCACGCTGGCCAACGAACGCACCTTCCTGGCCTGGATCCGCACCTCGCTGGCGTTCCTGGCTGGCGGGATCGCCTTGGAGGCGTTTGCCTTCGACTCCTTCCCGCATGATCTGCGCCAGGCCATCTCGATCATGGTGATCTGCATTGGCCTCCTGATCAGCGCCGGGGCCGTGTTCCGCTGGCTCCGGGTCGAGACGAGCATGCGCCACCACCGTCCACTGCCGTTCCCGGCGATCATTCCCGTTCTGGGCCTGGGCGGTGCCCTGGCTGCGGCGGTCATCGTCATCGTCCTGGCAGTGTCGGGCTAGGCAGAGGATGTCCACGCCCATCACCCGCGCCCACAACGATCCCGGTCTGCAGCCGGAACGCACGGTGATGTCGTGGGGGCGGACCACGCTCTCGCTCTTCGTCGTCAGTGCCGTCTTCCTGCGCTGGATGCCGCACTACGGTTGGCCGATCCTGCTGCTGGTGGCCGTCGCCGCCGGCGGGGCGCTGGCCATCTATTTCACGCAGCGACGGCGCTACGACGTTCGTGCGCACGGGATAGCCCGCGGTCGCATAGCCGCCGATGCGGTTGCGGTGTTCTCCACTGCAGGAGCAGTGATCGTCCTGGGTGTGCTGGCGGTGGCTGTGGTGGCAACTACCTGATCGTCAGCCAGATCGTCTTCAGTTGCGTGTACTGCTCGAAGGCCTCCAAGCCATTGTCCCGGCCGCCAAAACCGGAGGTCCGGTAGCCGCCGAAGGGCGTGGTGATGTTTCCTTCGCTGTAGCCATTGATGGCCACGGTCCCGGCGCGGACGCCGCGGGCCAACCGAAGGGCCCGGTCGATGTCGCGCGACCAGATCGTCGCGGCCAGCCCGTACTCGGTATCGTTCGCCAGACGCAGCGCCTCGGACTCGTCGTTGAACCCGATGACCGCGACCACCGGTCCGAAGACCTCCTCGCGGGCGACCTGCATGTCGGGTTCGACGTCGTCGATGACGGTGGGGGCGATGTACCAACCGCCGGTCTCGGCGAGCAGTGCCTCGCCGCCGGTGACGATCCGGGCGCCGGCGGACCGGGCTCCGTCGATGTAGCCGAGGACCCGTTCCAGCGCAGATGCCTCGATGAGCGGGCCGGTGACGGTCTCCGGCGACGAGGGATCCCCGACGGTACGGACCCGCGCCTGCCGGGCGAGCTCGTCGACGAACTCGGAACGGATCGATTCGTGGACCAGGATCCGTGAGCCGGCCGAACAGTTCTGCCCGGACGCCCAGAAAGCGGCCTCCGCCAGGTCCTCGGCGACCTCGGGGAGCCGGTCGGCGTTGTCGGCCAACACGATCTGCGGGGACTTGCCCCCGCACTCCAGCGCAATGTTCTTCAGGTTGCTGTCCGCCGAGTAACGCAGGAACTCGCGGCCGACTTCGGTCGAGCCCGTGAAAGTGATCATGTCGACGTCCGGGTGCAGACCCAGCGCCCGGCCCGCGATGTGCCCCAGGCCCGGGACCACATTGAAGACGCCGTCGGGCGCCCCGGCCTCGGTGGCCAGTTCGGCGATCCGCAGCGTGGACAGCGAGGCCAGCTCCGGAGGCTTGACCACCAGCGAGTTGCCGGCCGCCAGGGCCGGGGCCATTTTCCATGCCAGCATCGCTGCGGGGAAGTTCCAGGGCAGGACGGCGCCGACCACACCGATCGGTTCGCGGACGATCAGGCCCAGTTCTCCGGAACCCGTGGGGGAGACCTTGCCGAAGACCTTGTCCACTGCCTCGGCATACCAGCGGATGGTGCCGATGGTGTCCGGCAGGTCGAACTCGTGGCAGTTGGCGATCGGCCGACCGGCGTCGATGGATTCGAGCCACGCCAACTCGTCGGTGGCGGCCTCGATGAGGTCGGCGAGGCGCAGCAGCACCGCCTTGCGCTCGGCGGGGTCCGCCTGGCTCCACGTCCCGGCTTCGAAGGCGGTACGTGCGCTGGCAACGGCGGCATCCACATCCTCCGGTCCGCAGGCGGCGATGTCGGCGATCTTCGCCCCCGTGGCGGGGGCGAGGGATTCGAACGTCTCCCCGGCGACCGCTGGACGGAACTGCCCGTCAATGTAGGCGCCGGTGCGCAGGGACGTTGTGGGGATCTCGGCCATGGGGTGACTCCGTCCGGGCTGGGGTGCTGCATTGTCCCCGATGCTAGTGGCGACGCTGCCCGGAAGCCATGGTTAGCGGGTAGGGCCCATGCCTTAGCCGGGAAGCACGACGGCGGTGCCCGGCACCAGGGTGCCACCGGTGCGCACGTGCGCGTAAATGCCCATGTTGGTGTGCCCGAAGGCCTCCTGGAGCGTCTTCAATACCGGTACGTCCCGCCGCGCCGACTCGAGGTTGACCTCGGTGGCCGTGCACCGGCCGATCTCCTTGAAGACCTCCAGCTGGATGCCTCCTGCTTCCAGCGTGCTGCCGAGCAGGTCCCGCTCGGCGAACGGCTCGAGCCCGTCGATGTAGATGTTCGCGCGGAAGCGCAGCGGGTCGACTTCGGTCCCGGCGGCGCGGGCCAGCTCGCGGATGGAGGCCAGGTTGATGATCGAGACCGCCTGCATGTCCGCGGGGTCATCGCTGCGCAACAGGTCCGGGAAGCGACGTCCGGGCTCCTCGGCGAAGACGGGCTGCCGGTCGGCGGGCAGGCCCAGCAGGGTGGCGATGCACGCGGTCAGCTCTCCCCGGCCCGCGGCGGTGGACAGGTCCGCACGCAGGAGGGCGCCGCCGTCGTGCCCCGTGGCCGGGAGCGCAGTGTCGACGCCCGGGATGGAGCGTAATTCCACGGTGTCGGTGTCCGGGAAGTACTCGCTGCGCACCCCCGCCAAGGCCGGTTCGCGCATCAGGACGTGGAATTCGCGTTTGCCCAGTGCCTGCCGGTCGCCGGGGACGTACCGGCCGTCGGCGCGGGCCAGCGCGTAGGTGCGGTCGTGGGCGAAGCCGTGGCCGGCCGCCAGGGACGCCGCGTCGAGCCGCTGCGGGCTCAGTCCCTTGATCGGGTAGTAGTACAGGGAGTCGATGGTGGGGCCGTGGCCCGGGGTCTGCTGCACGAGACCCAGTCTAGATGCGGCGGTTGCGTAGGGTGGGTTCGTGACCTCACTCATGGTGGCGGCCCTGCTCGGGGCCCTGTATGTCTGGCTGCGGCGACGGGACCGCAGGATGCTGCGCAACGGGGTGGTGCTGGTCGCCGCCGTCTGGTTTGCCATCGGTGGGGCGACCGGGCTGATCGCCCGCGTCTTCCCGCCGTTCGACTATGTCTGGCTCGCGATCCTGGCGTTGGCACCGTTGGCAGTGCTGGTGCTCGCCGGCTTCCTCATCGCCAACGGCATCACGATGCTGCGCAGTGAGGGCCGCCGGCTGGGTAACCTGCTGACCCTGCTGCTGGGGGTGGCCATCCTGGGGCTGCCGGTGCTGGCCCTGCTGCTGGTGTTCTCCGCCAACCCGCTGGCCATCGGGCTCGCGTTCCTGCTCTTCTTCCTGTGCAGCTACCTCGGCGTGGTGTTCGTGGTCTTCCTGGCCTACGCGATTGCCTATGGGCGGATGGAGCATGACGTCTCCCCGGCGGCCATCACCATCCTGGGGTCCCGCCTCATCGGGGGAAAGGTCCCGCCGCTGCTGGCCAGCCGGCTGGACAAGGCGGTGGAGCTCTACCGGGCGGCGCCGGAGCCGAAACCGGTCCTCATCCCCTCCGGCGGGCAGGGCGCCGACGAGTCGCGGCCGGAAGGGGAGGGCATGGCCGAGTACCTGATCGACGCGGGGGTCCCCGCCGCCGACGTCGCCCCGGAGAACCGGGCCCGCACCACCCGGGAAAATCTGCGCTTCTCCCGGCAGGTCCAGAAGGATGCGGGCCGTGCCGGATCCCAGCTGGTGGTCACGAACAACTACCACGTGCTGCGCGCCGCCCTGCTGGCCCGCAAGTACGACGTCGATGCCCAGGTGGTCGGATCGCCCACCGCCCGCTATTACGTGCCCAGCGCGTTCCTGCGCGAGTTCGTCGCGATCCTCAGCGAACATCGGGTCCTCAATGCGCTGCTGTGCCTGCCGTTCCTGGGCGTCACGGTTGTGCTGGTGCTGGCGGTGCTGGGGAACTCCTAGCGTTGGCCGGTTTCCACGGCTTCAGCCAGGGGGTTTCGGCCATCCCGTCCGCGGCCGCCATCAGCTCGAACCACGTGGCCCGGTCCAGGGTCTCGCGGATGATGTCGGCATGGCCGGCATGGCGGGCCGCCTCTTCGATCACATGGCAGAGCACCCAGCGCACCGACCAGGCCTCGACGTCCTGGGGGAACCAGGGAGCGCTGCGCGGGACGGGGACCGGGGCGTCCAGTTCCGCCGCGGCGACGATCCGTTGAGTGGCGGCCTCCTGGGCGTCCAGGTCCGCGAGCAACCCGGCCAATGAGTCCTCGGCCGTCATCGTGTACTGGTCGGCGTAGGTCGCCACCGCCTGCTCAAAGGGGATCTGGTCGGCGGCGGGATGCCCCGGCGCGGCGGCGATGCGGTCCACCCAGCTGGCCTCGCAGGCGGTGACGTGCTTGATCAGTGCGCCCACGGAGAGCGCGGAGACCGTCGGGGTGGAGCGGGCCTGGTCATCCGTCAGGCCGAAGGCGATGGTGCGCAGGTTCTGGCGTTGTTGGGACAGGAAGGCAAGCAGTGCCGATTTCTCGTCGGCGACGGGGCCGGGCATGGCAGGCATGGTGGATCCTTTCGTGGGGATGGGCGGGTGCGGTTAGCGGGTGCGGTGCGTGTAGAGGTCGCGCAGCAGGGAGATCTCGGCGCCGTGGTGGATGACCTCGCGGTGGATGTGCAGCACCAGGGTGGCCATCGGCAGCTCGCCGAAGGGCCCTTCCGCCGGGCCGCAGGGCTCCGCCAAGGCCTCCTCGTCGAGGCTGGCGATTCCTGTCATCCAGCGGGAGTGGGCCGCATCGAGCTGGGCCAGCGCCCCCGCTGCGGTGCCGGCGTAGTCGTGGGACCTGTAGGTGTCCTCCGGGCCGCCGAAATGGCTGGCGTTGCGCTCGCCGAAAACCCCCACGATGAGATGTCCCAGACGCCAGGCGATGGTCGTGAACGGTGGTGGCGTGGGTTCGGGGAATGCGAAGTCGATGACGTGTTCCCCACTGCCGGCGGCCACCAGGCCGGGTGCATCCGGTCCGGCCTGGCCGCGGGGCCTGACGGTCCAACATCCCGGGACGGGTTCCCAGCGGTATTCGTCATCGGTCAGGCCCTCGAGCCGGGGACGCAGCTGGTGCTCCCAATGCCAGGCGAGTTGTTCGGTCAGTTCGTGGGTCCAATCGATGCGGTTCGCGGTCGTGGACTGCTCTGCTGGTGTGCTCATGGAACCAGTCTCCGGCCAATGTAGGACAGCTTCTGTCCGCTACCTGTGGGAGGCTGTGGCCATGGACGAAACGCTTCGACGGGTTCTGGGTCTGCTCAACCTGTTGCAGTCACGGCCGGTGTGGACCGGGACCGAACTGGCAGCCGAACTCGGGGTCACCACCCGCTCCATCCGCCGTGACGTCGAACGCCTGCGCCGCCTCGGCTACCCGATCCGTGCCACCCAGGGAGTCGGCGGCGGGTACCAGCTCGGTGCCGGCAAGGCCCTGCCGCCGCTGCTGCTCGACGACGGTGAAGCCGTGGCGGTGGCCGTCAGCCTGCGGCTGGCCGCCGGCGGGTCCGTGTCCGGTGTCGGGGAGGCCGCCCTGCGCGCCCTGTCCAAACTCGACCAGATGCTGCCCGCCCGGTTGCGGGCCCCGGTGGAGGCGGTGGCCAGCTCCACGCTCTCCCTCGAGGGGGTGCGCGGCGGTGAACTGGTGCCGTCGTCCCGGTTGCTGGAGTTGGCGCATGCCATCCGCACCCCCGCGGTGGTCACCTTTGCCTACACGGCTGCGGGTCCCGACGCGGTATCCGCCGAACGCCGGGCGGAGCCGTACCGGTTGGTTTCCGCCGGGCGGCGCTGGTACCTGATGGCCTTCGACCTGGAGCGTGACGCGTGGCGCACCTTCCGGCTGGACCGGATCGGCACGGTCCACGCCACCGGTTTCCGGTTCACCCGGCGCGAGGCTCCCGACCCCGCCGAATTCGTCCAGGCCGCGATCTCGCAGAATCCCTATGCCCACATCGCCCGGGTGCGGATCGAGGCTCCGGCGGAGACGGTCCGTGCGCAGCTCCCAGCCACCGTCGCCAGTGTCGAGGCCGAGGGGGAGGACGCGTGCATCCTCACCGCCGGCGGCAATTCGCTGGAGTTCGTGGCGCTCCACGTCGCCCTGCTCGGCCATGAGGCCACCGTGCTCGAACCCCCGGAACTGCGACCGGTCCTGCGCGACCTGGGAGCCCGGCTGGGGCGCATGGGTCGGCGGGAGCCGGGGCGCACCTAGACTGGAAACCGCCACGCCAGCACGCCACCGAACCCGAAGGGGCACGATGAGAACACGCTTGAGGACCGCGGCCACGGCCGTCCTGATCTGCGCGGCCCTGCCGCTGGCCGCCTGCACGACGCCGGAATCCGGCTCCTCCGCCTCGGGCACCCCGGCTGCCTCCAGCGGTGCTGGCGGCTCGAGTCCGGCCACCGCGTCGGCGAACACCACCACCGCCTCGGCCAGCGGGAGCACTGACCCGGCACCGTCGTCGTCCTCCGCGGGCAGCGAACAGGCCTCGTCGACCCCGGCGGATTCCGCGGCGCAGCAGCGCCTGGAGAAGCTCACCCTGCAGCAGCGGGTGGGACAGGTCCTCATGATGGGCGTCCCCGCGACCGGTGCCGGCGCATCCGGGCTGGCGATCATGAAGCAGCAGCACATCGGCAACACGTTCCTCAAGGGACGCAGCACCGCCGGAGTGGACGCGACCGCCGCGGCGGTGAAGAAGATCGAGGCGACCGCCACGCAGCAGGTCACCGGGGGTGTCGGGCAATTCATCTCCACCGACCAGGAGGGCGGCAAGGTTCAGGTCCTGAAGGGCACGGGCTTCTCCACCATCCCCGCCGGCATCACGCAGGGATCCTGGGATCCGCAGACCCTTCAACAGCGCGCGACCGGGTGGGGCAAGGAACTCGCAGGCGCGGGCATCAACGTCAACCTGGCACCGGTGGCGGACACGGTCCCGGAGTCGATCGGCACCGGCAACGCGCCGATCGGGGCGTTCGGGCGCGAATACGGCCACACCCCGCAGGCCGTCACCGCCGGTTCCTCGGCCTTCGCCGCCGGCATGGAAGCCGCAGGCGTGGCCCCGGTGATGAAGCACTACCCGGGGCTGGGCAAGGTCAGCCAGAACACCGACGTCTCCCATGGGGTGACCGACACGGTGACCACGCGTGATGACTCGTCGTTGGAACCGTTCCAGGCAGGCATCGATGCCGGCGCTGACTTCATCATGCTCTCCAGCGCCTACTACTCGAAGATCGACCCGAAGAACCCGGCGGCCTTCTCCGATACGGTCATCAACTCCATGCTGCGCGGGGACCAGGGCTTCGAGGGCATCGTCATCTCCGACGACATGTGCGACGCCACCCAGTTCCGCGACTGGAAGTATGCCACCCGCGCGAAGAAGTTCTTCGACGCCGGGGGCACCATGATGCTCTGCGTCAACCAGGACGCCATCCCGGCCATTGCCGAAGGCCTGGTGGCCCAGGCCAAGGCCGATCCTGAGTTCCGGAAGACCATCGACGCCGCGGCGTTGAAGGTGCTCACCGTCAAGGACGGGCTGTAAGGGCCCCCGCAGTTCCCCGGCCCTCCAGCTGCAGATGCTGTGGCCCGAGCTCGGCGATGCTGGAGACCCCCAGCAGGGTGGTGGCCACGCGCATCTGCTCGGCCAGGATGTCCAGCACGCGCTGCACTCCTTGTTGTCCGCCGGCCATCAGGCCGTACATGTAGGCCCGTCCGATGAGGGTGAAGTCGGCGCCCGCGCAGAGTGCCGCGACGATGTCCCCGCCGGACATGATGCCCGAATCGAGGATGAGTTCGACGTCGGGGCCCACCTCCGCCCGTATGGCCGCCACCTGGTGCAGGCTGGCCGGGACCTGGTCCAGTTGCCGGCCTCCATGGTTGGAGACCACCAGGCCATCGGCTCCGGCGTCGAGTGACTTGCGGGCGTCCTGTGCCGTGAGCACCCCCTTGACGAAGAGCCGGCCCGGCCAGACCGAGCGCAGCCAGCGCAGGTCATCGAGCGAGAGCGTGGGGTCGAACATGGAATTGATCAGGTCCGGCAGCGAGTGCGAGGTCCCGCTGAGCGAGGCGAACTTCAGCGAATCGGTGGTCAGGAAGTTGAACCACCACCCGGGCCGATAGGAGGCGTCGAGCACCGTCTTGAGGTTCAGCTGCGGCGGAATGGTCATCCCGTTGCGTACGTCGCGGAGCCGCTGGCCGGCGATGGCCGTGTCCACGGTGACCATGAGGGTGTCGTAACCGGCCGCCGCAGCACGATTGACCAGCTCCAGCGAGGCCTCGTGGTCGTTCCACAGGTAGAGCTGGAACCAACGCCGGGCGTTCGGCTGGAAGGCGGCGACCTCCTCGATGGACCGGGTGCCCATGGTCGAGAGCGTGTAGGGGATGCCGGTGGCTGCCGCCGCACCGACCCCGGCCTCCTCGCCCTCGGCATGCATGAAGCGGGTGAATCCGGTGGGGGCGATGCCCACCGGCAAGGCCGAAGGGGCGCCGGCGATGGTCGTGGACAAGTCCACCGCGGCATGGCCGCCGAGAATTCCCGGGAGCAGTTCGACGTCAGCGAAAGCCCGTCGGTTGCGCTCCAACGTCACCTCGCGGCCCGCACCGCCATCCACGTAGTCAAAGGCCGGCTTCGGCGTGCGACGCTGGGCGATCCGGCGCAGGTCCCAGACATCCGCCGCCCGGGCCAAGCGGTTGGCCCGGAAATCCAGGCCGGGACGTCCGAACTTCAGCAGCGGGCGTAGTTCGGAAAGCTGGGGGAAGTTGCGTTGCATGCGGGCTCCTTCGGACGGTGGCACCGGGCGGTCATCGGCAGGTCTGCCCCCACGCTATCGGCTGGCGGCCCGCCCCTGCCGCTCCGTGACTAGGAGGCCGCGATGTCGATGACGACCTTGACGTCGCCGTCGCGGTGCTCGAACGCCGCAGCATAGTCGTCCAGCCGGTGGCGGCGGCTGATCAATCGAGCCAACCACCCCGCATCGGCTTTCGCCAGCGCGTCGGCACCCTGTTCGTAGTGGCGCCGGTTGGCGTTGACGGTGCCGAAGACGACATCGTTTTCCAGGACCGCCGTCCGGTTCATGGCCCCGACATCCAGGGGTGTCTGCTTGCCGCTGCTGGACACGCCGGTCAGGCAGGTGATCGCGTTTTTGCCGTTGTTGGCGATCGCGTCCACGATCACCGCAGGAACCCCGGTGCACTCGATGATGATGTCCGGTTCCAGATCGGAGTCCGGGAGCGAGTCGGTGTGGAACGTTGCCCCCAGGTCCTTGACCAGCCCCGGCTTCGGACCGTCGGTGACGAGGTCGAAGACATGGACTTCGTATCCGCGCTGCACACCGAGTAGCGCCGCCAGCAGGCCGACCGGACCCGCACCGGTGACGGCGACGATCTGTGGGTCGAAGAAGGCGCGGGAGCCGATGCGTTCGATCTGCTCCCAGGCCTTGGCCACGATGGTCGTCGGTTCCAGCAGGACCCCGACCTCAGCCAGAGCTGGGTCGAGCTTGACCATGTCCTCGGGGTTGCCCCTCCACTGTTCGCGGCCGAAGCCGTCCAGCGAGGCGATGCCGTGTTCGGTGTATTTTCCGTTCAGGCACATGTCCCATTCCCCGGCGGCGCAGGCGGCGCAGGGAACCGGGTCGGGACGGCGCACGATGCCCACGACGAGATCCCCCGGGGAAAACCCGGACCCGTCCGCGGCCTCGCTGACCCGGCCGAGGTTCTCGTGGCCGAGCACCAGCAGATCCTGCCCCTCCGGGGCCGTGCCATATTCGGCATTGATGATTTCCCGGTCCGTTCCGCACAGGCCGATGGACAAGGCATCGACCAGGATGCTGCCATCGGCCTTCGCGGGGGAGTCCATGTCATTCAGGGCCAGCGAATCCTTGGTTCCGGGCGTGACGGTCAGGGCTTTCATGGACGCTCCTTCGGGGGATGGCGGGTTTCCTCCAGTATTGCCCTCCGCGGCGCCTACGTCATGGGTACGCGCGGTGGGCGCGTTGCCGGGAGACGATCTGGGTGCCCACGAGGCGGAGGGCTAGATTGGGGAAAAAGGCCGGTGGAAGTGAAAGGCGGGTGCGGACATGCCCCTGTGGCTGCAGGCCCAGATGTGGGGCACGATTGCCGGTGGTGCGCTGGTCGTGGGATCCGGGTTGTCCTGGGTGTGGACGATTCCCCCGAAGGTCGTCTCCTCCATCATGTCCTTTGGTGCGGGGGTCCTGATCTCCGCGCTGTCCTTCGACCTCGTGGCGGAGGCGGCAGACGGTGGCGGCCTCTGGCCGACCGTGGCCGGTTTTCTCGCCGGGGCCCTGGCCTATGTTGCGGCCAATGCCCTGCTGGAACGTCGCGGTGCCAAGCACCGCAAGCGTTCCAACGGCAAGCAACCCTCGGAGGATCAGCACCCGGGAAGCGGAACTGCCATCGCCATCGGTGCGCTGCTCGACGGGATCCCCGAATCGGTCGTCCTGGGGCTGGGGCTGGTCAGCGGCGGGGCCGTCAGCCCGGCCATGTTGGCGGCGGTCTTCATCTCCAATGTCCCGGAGGGGCTTTCCAGTACAGCGGGCATGAAGAAGGGCGGGCGCAGCGCCGGCTATGTGTTCGGTGTGTGGGGAGGAATCGCGTTGATCTCGGGGATTTCCGCGCTGGTTGGATACGCGGCGCTGCAGAACGCGCCGGCGGAAGTGGTCGCATTCATCACCGCAGTGGCCGCCGGAGCCATCCTGGCCATGCTCGCGGACACGATGATCCCGGAGGCGTTCGAGGAACACCATCTGCTGACCGGGCTCATCGCCTCCCTGGGATTCCTGGCGGCCTTCACCATCAGCACCCTGGGTGGGTGACGGCCCGGCAGCCGTAGCAGCGGGCTAACCGCTGAAGGGCATCCGCGGGATTTTGGGCCGGCCGTCAGCGCCCAGACCGTAGGCCCGGGTGGCGATCTTGTTGGCCAGGTCCTCGTTGATCCGGTATTTGTAGACCGGGCCCGCAGTTTTCCCGCCTGCCGCGGATTGGGCGGCGTGGGCCGCTGGGGCGATGATCTTCTCGTGCACACGGCGCCGCTTGAACAGGCTCATGATGACCTCCTCGTCACTGCCACAAGATGTCCTGGCTCTTTCAGGATACGCCGGAAACCGCTGGAAACCAGAGGCCCATGGACCCTTGCCACAGCTCCGGCTGAAGACTTTCACATCGTGTTCATCCCTCGTTGATTCCACCGTCGTCGCGGCTGGACAGCATGGGTGGAGTCCACGCATTCGTTGCCTCGAAGGGAACCACACCCATGGCTTTGTCCATCACGCCGCTCCGCACGCTGGCTGCACCCGCACTGGTTGTCGCCACCCTGGCGGCCTCGGTCGCCGCCGTTCCCGCTGCCGCAGCCCCGGCCGCCCCCTCGACGACGCGGTCCACCGCCGTCGTGCCCCCAGCCGCCAAGGCCCCGGTGGGTGACCCGGTCCTGATCGGGCATCGCGGTGCTGCCGGCACCGCCCCGGAAAACACCATCGCCGCGTTCAAGGCAGGCCGTGCCTCCGGCGCCGATTTCATCGAAACCGATGTGCAGCTGAGCAAGGACGGCGTCCCCTTCCTCTTCCACGACGACACCCCGGCCCGCACCACCAACGTGGCGCAGGTCTTCCCCGGTCGTGAGGACGACCCGATCACCTCCTTCACCTGGCGGGAGTTGCGCGCCCTCGACGCCGGCTCCTACTTCGGCAAGAAGTTCACCGGCGAACGCATCCCGCATCTGGATGACATCGCCAAGATCGCCAACCGCAAGACCGGGGTGTACCTGGAGATCAAGTCGCCGAAGAACTCGCCAGCCGTGGAACAAGTGGTGGCCCGGAAGCTGGCCCACCACCCGGCCTGGAAGAAGCTCGTGGCCGCCGGGAAGGTCAACGTCCTGGGCTTCGACCCGTCGTCGAACCGCGAGTTCGCCGCCCTGGCACCGAAGATCCCGCTCCAACAGCTCTCAGGCGTCATCCCCAGCGCCGCCACGCTGAAGGACTGGTCCACGTTCGTGGACTCGGTGGGCACCAGCTACCGCGCGCTGACCCCCGCCCAGGTCGACAGCGTGCGGGCGGCCGGCCTGGACATCGGCGTCTACACGGTCAGCTCACCGGAATCCGTGACCGCCGCTGTGGGTCTCGGCGTGGACATGGTCACCGGGGACTTCCCCGCGCAGGCAGTGCGGCTGCAGGCGGGCCAGGCGGCGTTCCCGCAGGCCAAGGGCCTGGCGATCGTCGACTCGGTGAACAACCCCGCGGGTGATGACGTGCAGCCGGAGAAGGGCGAGCATGTGGTGGTGCGCAACACCACGGACAAGGCCATTGATGCCTCGGGGATCATCCTGCGCGATGCTGCCAACAACATCCTGACCGTCGGCGCCGGGTACACGATCGCGCCCCACGGCGATCTGCGCCTCTACACCGGTCCCGGCACCAACTCGGCCACGAAGTACTACAACGGGCGCACCGCCTCCATCCTGAACAACGGCGGCGACTCGGTGGCACTGTGGGATGCCCGCGGCAAGCTGCAGGACGTGTTCGCCAACTAGCCACACCGCAGGCGGGGAGGCCCTACCCGAACCAGGGCTTCTCCGCCTTCGCCGTGGTGCCATCGTGGTCGGCGATGTTCAGCCACGCATCGACGTACTCCTTGAACGCGATGTCCCCGCGCGGCAGCAGGTACGCCTTCTGCGAGTAGTTGAACGGCTTGTCGGGGTGCACCGCACAGAGCTCGGGGTGCTCGTTGGCCACCCAGCGGGTCTCCGAGGCGTCGGTGGTCATCACGTCGGCCTTGCCGTCGATGATCTGGTCGAAGATCGTGTTGTTGTCCGTGAACTCGATGATCTTCCCGCGCGGGTAGTGCTCTTCGGCGAACTTCTGGTTGGTGCCGCCGATCGGGGTGATGGAGCGGACCCCGGGCTGGTTGATCTCCGCGATCGTGTCGTACTTCTTGACGTTCTCGCAGCGGGTGATCGGCGTCTTGCCCTCGTCCAGGGTGGCCGTGGAGAAGGCAGCCTGCCCGGCGCGCTCCAGCGAGATGGACACCCCGCCGACCGCGATGTCGCAGGAGGCCAGGAAGTCGGGCATCAGGTCCTTCCACGTGGTGTCCACGAACTCCGCCTTCACGCCCAGGCGCTTCGCCAGGTCGCGGGCCATGTCCACGTCCAGTCCCGAATACTTCCCGGTCTTCGGGTCCTTGTAGGTGAACGGGCGGTAGTCCCCGGTGGTGCAGACCTTCAGCACCCCGGCGTCACCGATGGCGTCCAACCGCGAGGCGGGAACACCGCCGTCGTTCCCTGCCTGGCTGGCCGCAGGCGACCCGGAGGACGACGCCGGAGCCTGGGCCGGTGCCCCGCCTCCGGTGCAGGCGGTGGTGGCCACGGCCAGGAGGACCGCAGCGGCGGCCAGTGGTGTGCGTTTCATCAGGATGCTCCCCGGTAGATGGTGTGATGCAAGGCACCACCCTAGGGGCGATCGCGGCGCTCGCGCTCCTTGACGACGACGGCGCCAGCGCAGATGATCGAGCAGGAACGGCCACACCCGACATTTGTTAACGGAGGCAGCATGCGCGAGGTCAAGACGGGACTTTTCCAATCGGTCGACGGGGTGGTCGAATCACCGAACCTGTGGCAGTTCGACAGCTTCGACGACGAACTCGGTGCCGGGATGGGCACCATGATGACCCAGACCGACACGGTCCTGCTGGGCCGGCGCAGCTACGAGGAGTGGGCCGGGTACTGGCCGAACGCCGGCCAGGACGACCCGTTCGCCTCCTTCATCAACCCCGTCGAGAAGTTCGTCGCCTCCCGCACGCTGACCGGCGAGCTGGCCTGGGAGAACGCCTCGCTCATCCAGGCGCCGCTGGAGGACTTCGTACGGGATCTGCGCCAGTCCGACGGCGGGGACATTTCCGTCTGCGGCAGCATCTCGGTGGTGCGCCAACTGCTGTTCGCCGGGTTGCTGGATTCGTTGCTGTTGATGGTGCACCCGGTGATCGCCGGGGCCGGCAAGCACCTGTTCGAAACCGGCGACCCGACCACGCGGCTGGTCCTGCAGGATTCCCAGCAGACGTCCAAGGGCAACATGCTGCTGAGCTATGGACGCCACAGCGATTGAGCCGGACCATTCCCGTCGTTGACGCGGGCCCCGGGGGATGGCTCGAGTCCCTCCCGTGGCTGGGCATGCTCGGTGGCATCATCGGGGGTCTGGTGCTCGTCTACGTGTTGGCCCTGTTGATGCTGTGGATCTACGCCCGGCGCAACCCCGGGGTGGTGGGCCTACGTGACGCCCTGCAGTTCGTGCCCGATCTGCTGGTGCTCCTGAAGCGGATCCTCGCGGATCGGACAGCGGGCCGGGCGCCGCGGTTCCTGGTCGCCGGACTGTTGCTGTACCTGCTGTGTCCCATCGACCTGGTCCCCGACTTCATCCCGGTGCTGGGCTATGCCGACGACGTGCTGGTGGTTGCCTGGGTCCTGCGACTGGTTGTTCGTTCCGCCGGCCCGGAACCCGTGCGCACACACTGGCCGGGGACCCCCGCGGGGCTCCAGGCCATGGAGCGGCTGGCCGGGATTCGCGGGCGACCGTCCAACCCGCTGGGCACCCCGGAGGAGCCAACGTGAGATCGTTCGTCGCGGTGGGCGGCCGGGGCCGCTTTGCGCGGGTCAGCCGCCCGTCGGCGGCTCGATGAGCTTGAACGATGACCCGGTGGGATCGGACAGGGAGGCGACTGTGCCGAAGGGCGAATCCTGCGGCGGGTCGATGACGCTGGCACCGAGCCCCAGGGCCTGGGTGATCGCCAGCTCGGTGTCGTCGACCTGGAAGTAGACCTGCCAGGCGGCAGGATACCCGGAGTGCAGGAACGCGGCGGCGTCCAGGATGCCGGCGCTCGCCTCCTCGCCGGTCCCGAGGGTGGCGTAGCGGAACTCGTCGGTGTCCGACATCAGCGAGGCGTCCCAACCCAAGACGTCGCGGTAGAACGCGAGGGTCTCGGCGAAGTGGCGCGCGTGCAGTTCATGCCAAGCAGGAGCCCCGGGCTCGCCGTGGAGTCGGAACCCGGTGTGGCCTCCGAACTGCCAGAGCCCCACGGAAGCCCCCGCCGGATCCAGCAGCATGGCCATGCGCCCCTGCTCCGGGATGTCGAGGGGGCCCATGAGCACCTTGCCTCCGTGGCCGGGGACGGAGGCCGCGGTCGCCTCGAGGTCCTCGACCCGCAGGTAGGTGGTCCAGCCGTCCGGGTAGCCGCCCTCGCCGTCGTTCTTCATGATCCCGGCCACCGGCTGGCCGTTCTTGGAGGCCACGATGTACCCGCCATGGGTTTCCTGGTCGCCGGCTTCGAAGGTCCAGCCGAAGAGCGTCGCGTAGAAGGCCTGGGCGCGCTCCGGGTTCGAGGTCATCAGGTCGATCCAGCACGGGGCACCGGGACGGAGGTCGGGTACGGGCATGGTGTCCTCCTGGGCGAAAAGTGGTGTGCCTCTGCCGTGAAGTCTAGGCCCGCAGGGTCGTTGACGCACGGACGACCAGTCCGGGCTTCAGGATCAGCTGACGGTGTTCGAACCCGGGGCCCGCCGAGGCTTCTTCCAGCAACAGGCCCATTGCTGCGTTGCCCAACTCGGTCGCATGCTGCTGGATGGAGGTCAGCGGGACGGCTGCCGAGGCGGCGAAGTCGATGTCGTCGTACCCCACGACGGCGATGTCCTCGGGCACGCGGATGCCTCCGGCGGCGGTCAGGCCCTGGATGATGCCCAGGGCGAGGAGGTCGTTGGCGGCAAACACGCCGTCGGGGCGGTCTGCGGACGGCAGCTGGGCGAACGACTGGCCCATCTGGCGTCCTGCAAGCAACGTCATGGCTGTGACCTGGTGGACCACGGGCTCGGCGAGCCCCGCCGAACGCGCGGCGTTCCGGGCGCCCTCGAGGCGGTCGCGCACCTGGGGCAGGCCGGCGGGGCCACCGACGAATGCCAGACGGCGGCGTCCCGTGGCAGCAAGATGCCCGACGGCGAGCCGGCCTCCTTCGACATCGTCCACCGCAACGGAGGAGAAGGACGAGTGGTGGGTCTGCCGGTCCACCAGCACTGTGGGGATCCCGTGCTGGCGGAGTTGTTCCAGGCGGTGCGAGACGTTGCCCACGGGGGTGATCAGCACTCCCCGGACCCGCTGTTCTTCAAACAATCCGAGATAGCGCGCCTCACGCTGGGCGTCCTCTCCGCTGTTCCCCACCAGCACGCTGACGCCTTCCTGCGCGGCATGGTCTTCGGCACCGCGGGCCATGTCGGAGAAGAACGGGTTAGCGGCGTTCAGGACCACCAGGCCGACGCTGCGACTCAGGCCCGCGCGAAGCTGGCTGGCGGCACCGTTGCGCACAAACCCCAGCTTGGCGATGGATTCGTTGACCCGTTCAAGAGTCGCGGGGGAGACGCGGTCGGGTCGGTTGAGCACGTTGGATACCGTCCCGACGGAAACGCCGGCCAAAGCGGCAACGTCCTTGACGCTGATGGTGGCCACGGTTGTCTCCTGTCCTGAACTGGTCTCGATCAACTGTAACCGTGCATTGAAACGAATCAAATTTTCTTGCCAATATCCGTTTCATTTCATTGACCGGCGACGATACCCGTGCTTATGATCTAGCACACACTTGAATTGAAACGATTCAGATCACGGATCCACGATGAGCAAAGGTGCCCCCATGGAAGACCAACCCCCCAGTGGACAGCGTCCCGTCCTGTCGCTGCACGGGGCACTGAAGACCTTCGGCCCCGTGGTCGCACTGGCAGACGGGACCATCGAACTCATTCCGGGCGAAATCCATGCCCTCTGCGGCGAGAACGGGGCCGGAAAATCCACGCTGGTGAAGATCCTCGCCGGTGTCCACGCCCCGGATCGGGGGACTTTCCAGGTCGCCGACGAGGCGGTCTCCTTCAAGACGGTTGCCGATAGCAAGGCAGCAGGCATCTCCGTGATCTACCAGGAACCCACGCTCTTTCCGGACCTGAGCGTTGCCGAGAACATCTACATCGGACGCCAGCCGAAGAACCGCTTCGGATTCGTGGACCACGGACGCATGCGACGCGATGCTGCGGAGGTTTTCGCCCACCTCGGCGTCAAACTCGATCCCTCCAGGACGGCCGAGGGCCTCTCCATTGCCGACCAGCAACTCATCGAGATCGCCAAGGCGATTTCCCTGAACGCCCGCGTTCTGGTTATGGATGAGCCCACGGCAGCACTGAGCGGACATGAGGTGCAGCGGCTGTTCACGGTGGCTCGTGGGCTCCGGGACCAGGGAGCCGCAGTACTGTTCATCTCCCACCGCTTCGACGAGGTGTTCGCCCTCTCGGACCGCATCACCGTCATGCGCGATGGCCGCTACATCACCACCCGTTCCACCGATGGGACCACGACCGATGAAATCGTGCGGGACATGGTCGGACGCGATGTCGACGCCCTGTACCCGAAGACGGAAGCGGCCGTGGGCGCGCCTGTTCTGCAGGTCGCGGGAATGACACGCCGTGGCGTTTTTGCCGACATCGGTTTCCAGGTCAGGGCCGGCGAAATCGTGGCTCTCGCCGGACTCGTGGGTGCCGGGCGCACCGAGGTGGCACGCGCCGTCTTCGGGATCGACACATACGACGCCGGAACGGTCTCCATCGGCGGACGGCGTATCCGAGCCGCGGACCCCCAGGCAGCGATCGCCGCTGGAATCGGCTTTGTGCCCGAGGACCGCCGGAAGCAAGGGCTGGTCATGGGGCTGTCCGTGGGGCGGAACTCCACGCTGACCCTACGCAAGAACTTCCGCACCTTCGGCTTGATCAACTCCCGCGCCGAGGCGCAGGCGGCCCGCGAATGGACCAGGAAACTCCAAGTCAAGGTCGCCAGTCTCCGCCAGCCCGTATCCACGCTCTCTGGCGGCAACCAGCAAAAGGTGGTGCTTGCCAAATGGCTGGCCACGAATCCCAAGCTGCTGATCGTCGACGAACCCACCCGGGGCATCGATGTGGGTACCAAGTCGGAGGTGCACCGCCTTCTTTCGGAGCTCGCCGGCCAGGGAATGGCCATCCTCATGATCTCCTCCGAACTTCCGGAGGTCCTCGGCATGGCGGATCGGGTACTGGTCATGCACGAAGGCCGCATCACCGCCTCGCTGGATGGCACCGAAGCCACCCCCGAAGCAGTGATGCTTGCCGCCACCGGAACCCAGGAGAGGGCCGCATGAACACCACCAAAGCCCCGCGCGCCGCCGCGACAACGGACACGACGTCACCTGCCCGGACCGCGAAGAGCGGATGGGTTGCCAAGACGGTACGCCAACGCGAGATCCCCGTGATCGCCGCACTGATCCTCCTGGTGGTCATCACGTCGATCATCAACCCGTTGTTCCTCTCGCCCCAGGGCCTCAAGGACCTGATGCTCAACGCGACGATCATGGTCATCCTGGCCGCCGGCCAGGCCATGGTCATCATCACCCGGAACGTGGACCTGTCCGTCGGCTCAATGCTCGGGCTGGTGGCCTTCGGGACCGGAAGCATCTTCAACCTGGCCCCCGGGATACCCATCCCGCTGGTGTTCCTGGGAGGCATGGTCTTCGGTGCCGTGCTCGGAATCGTCAACGGCCTGCTCACCACGCTGGCCAAGGTCCCGTCACTGGTCATCACGTTGGGAACGCTCTACGTCTTCCGGGGACTGAACAACGCATGGGCGGGCGGAACCCAGTACTTCGCCGGCGATCGGCCCACCGAATTCGGCGGTCTGAGTGTCGACACCTTCCTGGGCATGCCGATCATTACCCTGCTCGCCGTCGTCGTCGTGGTCATCGTGGCATTTTTCATGGGCGGCACCCGGCCCGGCCGGGACTTCTACGCCATCGGATCCGATCCGGACGCGGCCCTGTTGTTCGGCATCCCCGTCGCACGCCGGGTCCTGATGGCCTTCGTCGCCAACGGGGCACTGGCCGGCCTGGCGGGCGTGCTCTATGCCAGCCGCTTCAACGCGGTCGGCGCCACCACGGGCACGGGACTGGAACTCGACGTCGTCGCGGCCGCGGTGGTCGGTGGCGTCGCGATCTTCGGTGGATCCGGCACCATTGCGGGAGCCGCCATTGGCGCCATCCTGCTCAATACCATCACCTCGTCGCTCACCGCGGTCCGGGTGGACAAATTCTGGCAGCAGGCGATCGTCGGCATCCTGATCATCGCATCCATCCTCATCGACCGGCTCGCGGGACTGCGTCGAGCCAAGGTCCTGCGCGAAACGGAGGGAAGGCATGTCTAGCGCCCCCACCACAGTCGACACCACCGTTGCCCTGACGGATGAAGCCACCGAGGCCGGACCGAGGTGGTGGGCTGGCCGCGACGCCATCATGATCTTCGTGCTGATTGCGTTCCTGCTCTATGCGGCACTGTTCATCCCCCGGTTCGCCACCCCGGTCACTGCTGGCTTTCTGCTGCTGGACGTCATCCCCACGCTCCTGATCGCCCTGCCGATGACGCTGATCATCGTCACCGGCGAAATCGACCTGTCAGTGGCTTCCATCGCCGGGCTGACCAGCGCCGTCATGGGCGTGCTGTGGGCCGCCGGAACCGGGATCTGGGTCGCCGTCGGCATCGCCGTCCTCTGCGGAGCCGTGGCCGGGGCACTCAACGGAGTGCTGATCGCGTATCTGGGATTGCCCTCGCTGGCGGTCACCATCGGCACCCTCGCCCTGTACCGCGGCCTGGCCCTGGTGGTCATCGGTGACAACGCCGTCGCGAACTTCCCGCCGGCGCTGACCGCCTGGGTGTCCTCCAAGATCGGCGGCACGGGGATCCCCACGGTCATGATCCCGATCGTCGTCCTGGTGGTCGTTTTCGGACTGCTCCTGCACAAAACGGCGTTTGGCCGCGGAATCTACGCCATGGGGTACAGCACGGACGCGGCCCGGTTCGTCGGCATCAACGTGGAGCGGACCAAGTTGTTGCTCTACATCGCCAGCGGCCTGGTCTCCGCCGCGGCCGGGGTGTTCTGGACGCTGCGCTACACCAGCGCCCGCAGCGACAACGCCTCCGGTCTGGAGTTGCTGGTCATCGCCGCGGTCCTTCTGGGTGGGGTATCCATTTTCGGCGGCAAGGGGAGCATCCCCGGAGTGGTCGCCGGCGTCCTGCTCATCGGGTCCCTGAACTACGCGCTCCGGTTGGGGAGGATCTCCGACGTCGTCCTGGTCACCGTCACCGGGTTGCTGCTCATCGCCTCCGTGGTGGCCCCCAGCCTGGGAGCCGGCATCGGCAGGATGCGGCACGCGCGAAGCATTCGAACCCAAGTGGCCGGAATGAAGAAGGAGGCATCCGAAGGGCCCGGGTAACGCACCGGCGACTATCGCCGCCGTCACCCGTTTTGCACCCACATCACCCGCACCACCCATCCCGCTCCACAGACCGGGCCGAGGCCCACGAACACAAGGAAACGAAGATGTTTACTTCACGACCCAAGCGCTTCACCTCCCTGGCCGCCGTCGCAGCCGTCGCCGCCCTGGCCCTCTCTGGCTGTGCCGGCGCGGACACCAGCTCCAACGCCGCAGGGTCCGGGGGATCCTCCGGAGCGGTATCCGATGCCACGGTCACCTTCATTCCCAAGCAGCTGAACAACCCTTACACCGACGTGGTCCTGGGTGGCGGAAAGTCCGGTGCCAAGGATGCCGGTTTCGCCTCATCCAACGTGGTGGGCCCGCTGGAGGCTTCGGCGTCGAGCCAGGTCACCTTCATCAACGCCGAGACCCAGGCCGGGACCAACGCCATTGTCATCGCCGCCAACGACCCGGATGCAGTCTGCGGCGCACTGGGCGAAGCGCGCAGTGCCGGCGCCAAGATCGTCGCCTTCGACTCCGACACCAACCCCGATTGCCGGGACCTTTTCGTCAGCCAGGTCGTGGCCAAGGATGTGGCGCTGATCCAGACCAAGCTGATTGCCGAGCAGATCGGCAGGAAGGGCAAGATCGCGATCCTTTCGGCCACTGCCAACGCCACCAACCAGAACGAATGGATCAAGTACATGGAGGAGGAGCTGGACTCCAACCCGAAGTACAAGGACATCAAACTGGTCGCCAAGGTCTACGGCGATGACGACGACACCAAGTCCTTCCAAGAGGCCCAGGGCCTGATGCAGTCCCACCCGGACCTCAAGGGCATCATCTCCCCGACGACCGTGGGCATCGCCGCGACGGCTCGCTACCTGTCCACCTCGCAGTACAAGGGCAAGGTCGCCCTGACCGGGCTGGGACTGCCCAACGAGATGCGCGCCTTCGTCAAGGACGGAACGGTCTCCGAATTCGCCCTCTGGGATCCGGCACAACTGGGCGAGGTATCCGCCTATGCCGCCAAGGCACTCGTGGACGGAACCATCACCGGTGCCGAAGGTGACAAGTTCACCGCTGGCGATCTGGGAGAGCGCACTATCGGGGCCAACGGCATCGTCGTCGTCGGCCCACCGACCGTGTTCAACAAAAAGAACATCGGTGATTACGACTTCTAGGCCGTAGCACCACACCACGGCCCGGGCGGATCTCCGCCCGGGCCCCACACTCTCGAAGGAGCCCACCGTGCCGGCATCCACGTCGCTGGAGCAACTGCTGCCGCAGCATTCACGTCGCAAGACGCGCATTGGCCTGGTATCCGGAGGCCTTGGCGCCTACTGGCCGCAATTCCCCGGGTTGCTTCCCCAGCTGAAGGAATCCACGGCCTACGTGGCGGGACGCTTTGGCGCATTGGACGCCGAGGTCGTCGACGTCGGCTTCGTTTCCGATGCCCACGATGCCCAGGTCGCAGCGGAAAAACTGCGCGTGGCCGACTGCGACCTGCTGGTCATGTTCGTGGCGACCTACCTGACCAGTTCCATGGTGCTGCCCATCGCGCAGCGCACCGGCGCCCCGGTGTTGGTGGTGGATCTGCAACCCACCGAAACCATGGACCACGCCACCTTCGGCACCGGCGAATGGCTGGCCTACTGCGGTCAATGCCCCGTCCCGGAAGTCGCGAACGTCTTCCGCCGGGCCGGGATAGAGTTCCGGTCCGTCTCCGGCCACCTTCACCAGGAATCGGCATGGGAACGGATCAACGCATGGGTCATGGCCGCTGCCGTCCGCGGGCGGCTCCGCACGGCACGTCATGGGCTGATGGGGCATCTCTACCCCGGCATGCTCGACGTCTCCACCGACCTGACCCGTGTGTCGACGACCTTCGGCTCGCACGTTGAGGTCCTGGAGTTCGATGACCTGCGTGAACGCGTCCATGCCGTGACCGATGCCGAGGTGCTCGAACGCGTGGACGTCGCACGGCAGATCTTCACCGTCGACGATTCGGTCAATGCCGAGGACTTCAACTGGGGTGCGCGGGTCTCCGTGGGACTGGATCGCCTGGTGGCGGACTTCGACCTGGACTCGCTGGCCTATTACCACCGTGGTCTGGCCGGCGAAACCCACGAGCGACTGGGCGCCGGCATGATCCTGGGAGCTTCCCTGCTGACGGCCCGCGGCATCCCCATGGCCGGTGAATACGAACTGCGCACCTCGCTGGCGATGCTGGCCGCCCAGGCCCTCGGCGCCGGAGGATCCTTCACGGAGATCCAAGCCCTGGATTTCACCGCCGGTGTCGTGGAAATGGGACACGACGGCCCAGCGCACCTGGCCGTCAGCGCCGGTGAACCGCTGCTGCGGGGTCTGGGCGTCTACCACGGCAAACGCGGCTGGGGGGTGTCGGTGGAGTTCGACGTCCGGCATGGCCCCGTCACCGCCTTTGGCATCGGCGAGGAACGCGATGGCAGCTACACCTTCATCACCTGCGAGGGCAACGTCGTCGACGGTCCATTGCTGCAGATCGGCAACACCACCTCGCGTGTCGACTTCGGGATGGACCCCGGTGAATGGGTCGACGCGTGGAGCGCCACCGGGATCGGACACCACTGGGCCCTGTGCGTGGGACATCGAGCCTCACAGCTGACATCAGCTGCCTCCCTGCTGGGCATCGAACACCGCCACGTGGGGTCGTGACCACCATGGAAAGAGTCTGCTTCCAGCTCCAGGTCAGACAGGACGCCATTCCCGAGTACCGGCGTCGGCATGCTGCCGTCTGGCCGGACATGCTCACCGCCCTGCACGCCTCGGGGTGGCGGAACTACTCGATCTTCCTCGGAGCCGATGGCCTGTTGATCGGCTACTTCGAAACCGAAGACCTGGCCGCCGCCCAGGCTGCGATGGCGGCCACGGACGTCAATGCCCGCTGGCAGGAACAAATGGGCGAATTCTTCGTCGACCTCGACAGTCCACCGGACGAGGGCTTCATCCGGCTGGATGAGATCTTCCATCTTGAGGACCAGCTCGATGCTGGCACCACCCCTACAGGAGAGTCATCATGAACATCAACCCCGGTGGGGACCTGCTGCCCCCGGACGTCACGGACCGGCTGGCCACGCAGGCCATCGAGGTCCCGTCGTGGGCCTACGGCAATTCGGGCACGCGCTTCAAGGTCTTCGGCACCCCCGGGACCCCGCGGACCGCCGAGGAGAAGATCGCCGATGCTGCCCAGGTGCACCGCTTCACCGGTTTGGCCCCCCGGGTGGCCCTGCACTACCCGTGGGACCTGGTGGACGACTTCGGGGCACTGCGCCGCTTCGCCGAAGACCACGGCGTCGGGCTGGGAACCATCAATTCCAACACCTTCCAAGACGACGACTACAAATTCGGCTCCCTGACCCACGTCGACGGCGCCATTCGCCGTAAGGCCATCGACCATCACTTGCGGTGCATCGAGGTGATGGGCCAAACGGGGTCCCGGGACCTGAAGATCTGGCTGGCCGATGGGACCAACTATCCCGGCCAGGGCGACATCCGCGCACGCCAGGATCGGTTGGCCGGCTCCTTGGGGGAGATCTATGCCCAGCTCGGCGACGACCACCGGCTGGTACTGGAATACAAGTTCTTCGAGCCGGCTTTCTACCACACGGACGTTCCCGACTGGGGAACGGCGTTCGCCCAGACGCTGGCACTGGGGGAGAAGGCCACGGTGTGCCTGGACACCGGCCATCATGCTCCGGGAACCAACATCGAGTTCATCGTGGCCCAGCTGTTGCGGCTGGGAAAGCTGGGGTCCTTTGACTTCAATTCACGCTTCTATGCCGACGACGATCTCATCGTCGGGGCCGCCGACCCGTTCCAGCTCTTCCGCATCATGTACGAAGTCATCCGCGGCGGTGGCCTGGAGGAGGCAACGGGAGTTGTCTTCATGCTGGACCAATGCCACAACGTCGAGGAGAAGATCCCCGGGCAGATCCGCAGTGTGCTCAACGTCCAGGAGATGACCGCCCGCGCCTTGCTGATCGACCAGGACGCGTTGGGCGCAGCCCAGGAATCCGGAGACGTGCTCGGCGCCAACGAGATCTACATGGACGCCTTCTATACCGACGTCCGCCCGGCCCTCGCCGCCTGGCGTGAGGGTCGGGGCCTCCCGGCACACCCGATGAACGCGTTCGCCGAATCCGGATACCAGCAGCAGATCACCACCAGCCGTGCCGGTGGCACCCAACTGGGGTGGGGAGCGTGACGCCGTGCCGACACCACCCCAACGACCGAAGGACCACGTCATGACCCACCCCGCAGTACGGGACCTCATTGCCCGGTCCAACCGACTGGGCGCAGACCCGAAGAACACGAACTACGCAGGCGGCAACACCTCGGCCAAGGGAACGGCAACAGACCCCGTCACCGGGGAGGACATCGAACTGCTCTGGGTCAAGGGCTCCGGCGGCGACCTGGGCACGCTGCGCGAGGAGGGACTGGCCGTCCTCCGCCTCGACCGGGTGCGCGCGATGCAAGGGACCTACCCAGGTGTCGACGACGAAGACGCAATGGTCGCCGCCTTCGACTACGCCCTGCACGGCAAAGGCGGGGCCGCCCCGTCCATCGACACGGCCATGCACGGACTCGTCGACGCCGCCCACGTGGATCACCTGCACCCGGATTCCGGCATCGCGATTGCCACCGCGGCCGACGGCGAGGCACTGACGACACGCATCTTCGGCGAGAAGGTGGTCTGGGTTCCCTGGCGCCGCCCCGGATTCCAGCTCGGCCTGGACATCGCGGCGATCAAGTCATCCCACCCACAGGCCATCGGTTGCATCCTCGGCGGACACGGCATCACGGCATGGGGCCAAACCAGCGACGAGTCCGAGGCCAACTCCCGGTGGATCGTGGAAACGGCAGCGTCCTACATCGAGGCGAACGGAGCAGCCGAACCATTCGGCCCGGCCCTACCCGGCTACGAACCCCTACCCGAGGGTGAACGCCGGACCAAGGCCGCCGCCCTGGCACCGGCGATTCGCGCACTGGCGAGCACCGACAAACCCCAGGTCGGCTATTTCACCGACTCCGCTGAGGTCCTCGAATTCCTGGCCTCGACCCGACACACCGAATTGGCAGCGCGGGGAACCAGCTGTCCGGATCACTTCCTGCGCACCAAGATCAAGCCGCTGGTCGTTGACCTGCCCTCTGACGCCGGCGTGGAGGAAACCATCCACCGCCTGACCGAACTGCAGGAGGCCTACCGGCAGGACTACAGCGCCTACTACGGGCGCCATGCCGAGGCCGATTCCCCGGCCATGCGCGGCGCCGACCCGGCCATCGTCCTGGTTCCGGGTGTGGGCATGTTCAGCTTCGGCAAGGACAAGCAGACGGCCCGCGTGGCCGGCGAGTTCTACATCAACGCCATCAACGTCATGCGCGGCGCAGAATCACTGTCGACCTACAGCCCCATCGACGAGGCGGAGAAATTCAGGATCGAATACTGGGCGCTGGAGGAGGCCAAGCTGCAGCGCATGCCGAAGCCCAAACCCCTGGCCACGCGCATTGCCCTGGTCACCGGCGCGGCATCGGGCATCGGCAAGGCCATCGCCGAACGGCTCGCGGCCGAGGGGGCCTGCGTGGTCATTGCCGACCTGGACCTGCAGAAGGCCCGCGACGTCGCCGCAGGCATCGGAACCACCGACCAGGCCATCGGGATCCGAGCCGATGTCACCAGCGAGGAGGAAGTCCAGACGGCCGTCGAGGCAGCACTCTTGGCCTTCGGCGGGCTCGACATCGTCGTCAACAATGCGGGTCTCTCGCTCTCGAAGTCCCTTCTCGAAACCACGGTCAAGGACTGGGACCTGCAGCACGACGTCATGGCCAAGGGATCCTTCCTGGTGTCCCGGGCGGCGGCGAAGGTGCTCATCGCGCAGAAGCTCGGCGGCGACATCGTGTACATCTCCTCGAAGAACTCCGTCTTCGCCGGACCGAACAACATCGCCTATTCCGCCACCAAGGCGGACCAGGCCCACCAGGTGCGTCTGCTGGCCGCCGAACTCGGCGAATACGGGGTGAAGGTCAACGGCATCAACCCGGACGGAGTGGTTCGCGGATCGGGCATCTTCGCCGGGGGATGGGGCGCCAAACGAGCCGCGGTCTACGGCGTCGAGGAGGAGAACCTGGGCGAGTTCTACGCCCAACGCACCCTGCTTAAACGCGAGGTCCTCCCCGAGAACGTCGCCAATGCGGTCTTCGTGCTCTGTTCGGCCGATTTGTCCCACACCACCGGGCTGCATGTCCCCGTCGATGCCGGCGTCGCGGCAGCCTTCCTGCGCTGACGTGGATCCACTGGAGCAGACGGCCCCAACAGCCGGGCGCGTGTATGTGGCCATCGACATCGGTGCTTCCTCCGGGCGGGTCATGGTGGGCCGGCTCGACGGCGCGCCAGGCGCCGAGCGCATCACGGTCGAGACCGTGCATCGCTTTCCCAACTCCGTGGTGGACGACGGCGGGGAGCTGAGCTGGGACTTCGAAGGCCTCTACTCGGAGGTCCTGCGGGGGCTCGGCCTCGTCGCCGCCCGCATCGCAACGACCGGTGAGGTCATCGCCGGCATCGGCATCGACACGTGGGCCGTCGATTACGGGCTGGTCCGCGATGGAGAACTGTCCGGAGCGCCACGTGCCTACCGCGACCCCCGGGGCGATGCCGGCGTCGAGAGCGTCCACACCAGGGTCCCGTTCGACGAGCTCTACGCGGTGACCGGGTTGCAGTTCCTGCCGTTCAATACCGTGTACCAACTCGCCACCGAACCGGATGTGGCCGGCGCACGGGCACTGCTGATTCCCGATCTCCTGGCCTACCGGCTGACGGGGGCGATGCGCATGGAGGAGACCAACGCGTCGACCACCGGCCTGCTCGATGCCTCCACGGGCACGCTCTCCACACCCCTGATGGATCGGCTCGGGCTGGACCGCGATCTTTTCGCACCCCTGATTTCACCTGGCGAAGCCTACGGAACACTGCTGGCGGGCGTGGCCGCCGGGACCGGGCTCGATCCGCGGACTCCGGTGATCGCCGTGGGATCCCATGACACGGCTTCGGCAGTCGCCGCGATTCCGGCGGCCGGGGGAGCGCCCTTCGCCTACATCTCCTCCGGAACCTGGTCGCTGGTCGGCATGGAACTGGCGAGCCCGGTGCGGACCCCGGAGAGCCGGGAAGCGAATTTCACCAATGAACGCGGCGTCGATTCGACCATCCGCTTCCTGCGCAACACCGGAGGGCTGTGGCTGTTGCAGGAGTCGATGCGGCACTGGCAGGAGACGGGAACGGACACCGGATCCCTGGCCGGGCTCCTGGAGGCGGCTGCCCTGCTCCCGACCGGTGGCCCCCGCATCGACGTGGGCTCCGACGGGTTCCTCGCCCCGGGAAACATGCCAGGGCGCATTCGTGCTGCCGTGGCAGCGGCCGGCGCCGAGCTGGGAGCCGAGCCTCCCGCCGTCGTGCGTTGCATCCTGGATTCCTTGGCGGCGGGGTACGCCCTGGCGGTCCACACGGCGGCCCGCTTATGCGGTGACGCACCGCAGGTCTTGCACATCGTCGGCGGGGGATCCCAGAACACCCTGTTGTGCCAGCTGACCTCGGACGCCACGGGCCTGCCCGTCATCGCCGGCCCGGTCGAGGCCACGGCGCTGGGCAATCTCCTCGTCCAGGCGCGGGCGGATACCGGCGCCCGGGCGACGCTGGCGGAGATGAGGGCGGTGGTCGCCCGGTCGGTCGAGACCGCCACCTACACTCCGCGACACAACCCAGAACGCTAGGCCATGCCATGCTGGGCCCATGGATGAGCTGTGGGATGAACGGATCGAGGCGTTCTGGAAGACGGCGGATGATGCCGACCCCGAACGCGTGCTCTCGGGCATGAAGGCCCTGATGGCCGAGCGGCCGGACGGCGACCCGGCGGCCCTGTTCGAATGGGCCGGGGCGCACGATTTCCTGGGGCTGGAGGAGCAGGCAGTGCCGCTCTACCGCCGGGCCCTGGACGCCGGGCTCGACGGCGAACGCCGTCCCCAGGCGGTGATCCAGCTGGCCAGCTCGCTGCGCAACAGCGGGCAGGCGGCCGAGGCCGTCGAACTGCTGGAGGCCATGGAGCCGGAGGCATCGGTGGGCAGCGCCCGGGAGGCCTTCCTGGCCCTGGCCCTGCACGACGCCGGCCGGCCCACCGAGGCGCTCACCGTCGCCTTGCTCGCGCTGCAGGACACCCTGCCGCTGTACGGGAACGTGGTGGGTTCCTACGCCCGCGATCTGGGGGCAACCCCGCACGCCTGATCGTCGTTGGCATCACCGGTATCCGTTGGTCACCGGATGGCCATGCGGGGTTCACCGGGGCGCGCGAGACTGGAGGGGACAGTTCCGGATGGTCCCAGGAGAGTCCAGCATGAGCGTCATCACCGAACACCGCATCACCGAACAGCCCGTAGCGCACCCGGCGCAGTTCGCGCCCCCGCTGACGATGATCGGCCCCGTGATGGGGCGGGGCCTGCACGTCATGTCGTTCAACATCCGGCTCGACCGCCCGGAAACCCTCCCCGGGGATCCGGACCACTGGCCGGAGCGCCGGCCCCTGCTCCGCGAGCTCCTGGCGCTGGAACAGCCCACCATCCTCGGCGTCCAGGAGGCCCTGCGCCACCAGTTGGATGCCGTCGCCGAGGGGCTGGGAACCGGTTACGACATGGTCGGCTACAGCCGTGACGCCGATAGCGGCGGCGAACATTGCGCCATCTTCCATGACGCGCGCCGGCTGGATCTCCTCGCGTGGGACCAGGTCTGGCTCTCGGACACCCCCGAGCAGATCGGATCTGCCACCTGGGGCAACGACGTCCCCCGGATCCTGGTGTGGGCACGCTTCCGGGATGCGGTATCCGGCAGGGACTTCGTCCACATCAACACCCACTTCGACCACGAATCGGAGCCTGCGCGGATCAAAAGCGCCGAGGCCATCGTGGCGTTGGCCGAACGGTTTGCCGGCCTGCCCGTCATCGTGACCGGTGACTTCAATGCGGACGCCGGGACGTCCGCGGCCTACACGGAGCTGATCCGACCGGGCGCCTTTGCCGACAGCTGGTACGCGTCTCGCCGGCTGGTCTCCGGGGACTGGGGGACCTTCCCCGGCTACGAAGAACCCGTGGCTGGGGGGACGCGGATCGATTGGATCCTCGCCACTCCGGAGGTGACGGTACACCGCGCGGGCATCAACGTCTGGACGCGGGCAGGACGCTACCCCTCCGACCATGCTCCCGTGCAGGCGGTCATGTCGCTGTAGGGACCCACTCGGTGGTGGAGCCTTCCACGGGGTTCTCCCATTCCGATGGGTTGCCGGAGCCCTCCAGGACATCGCCCAGCCAATAGGTCGCGTCGGGATCCCACCCAGCCAGCATGGTCAGGCCCCGACCGGCATCCAACGGCAGACCGGCAGTGGCAAGGTATCCGGCTGCGGTGAGGTGGACGCCGTCGTACTCCTGTGCCACGGCGGCGAAGTCGGGGATGAGCCAGAGGACATCGAGCCCGGTGGTCTCATATGCTGTTTTGCGCCACGTCTGCGTGACCTCCAGGGGGTGGCGCTCCACCAGGTCGACCCAGTCATCCGGTCCCCGGAGTTCCAGCACGCGCGCATCCGGGGATGGTTCCAGCGGCCAGACGCGGGCGCGGTTCCACCCGGCTCCGTCCTCGACCAGCAAAAGCCCCACCGCCCCGAGCCCGGGTAGCGCACGGCTGGTCTGGACCAGCTGCGACAGGGCGGGTGTAGACCACCACGGGCCGCCGGTGCGCTTCCGCAGAGAGCGGGACCAATGTGAGGCGACGTGCTCCGACTCAACGGTCCGGCGGCGCCATGTGGCCAACCGCCCCGCGGCATCCGAGAGTAGCGGGGCCGCCATGTTGTACTCGTCGATCCACTGCACGGCGCGCTGGCTGCTGGTGTCCACGGGGGAGTCCCACCAGGAAGTGCAGATCCGCTCGGCCAGTTCCCGGGCGATGGGCCCCAGGGCCTGCAGGACCTCCGGCGTCAGGGCGAGTTCATCCACGTCATCGGGCGGCTGCCAGTAGGCGGCGTGGTCGACAGCATGTGCCAGGGCCGTGAGCAGGCCGTCGTCACCGAGCCGCTCAATGGCGGCCAGTGTTTCGGGGGCCGCAACGGCTGCACGGAAACCCTCCCGCAGGTTGGTGTTGTGGGGCTCCCACGCGGCCCTCAGGTGCCGGGACCACAACTCGTCTGACAGTGCGGTCACTGCCTCCAGGCAGAACCGGCGGCCGCGCGGACCCGTCAGCAAGTCGATGCTCGTCATCCCCCGAGACTACCCACCGCGGCCACCGGCCCCCTCCCACCGGCGGCCCACCTGACCTAGGGTGAAGCCATGGCCATCATCTACCGCGCAGAGCTCACTCCCGGAAAACAAGAAGTCGTCACCACCTGGCTCGCCAGCCAGCCCTGGTCGCAGGTCTCCGCATCGGACTCCATCGAGATGGTCGGTGCCTTCCGCTTCGACGATCCTGCAGGGGAGGTTGGCATCGAAACCCATATAGTCCGCCGTCCCGACGGACAGGTCATGCAGGTCCCGCTGACCTACCGGGGTGCCGCCCTCGAAGGGGCCGAGGGGCACCTGGTGGCGGAAATGGAGCACTCGGTGCTCGGCCACCGCTGGGTTTATGACGCGACGGGTGACCCGGTCTATGCCGCTGCGCTGGCGTCGACCATCCTGCGCGGGCAGGCCGGGGCCGACCAGTACCTCGACGTGGAGGGAACCCTCGCCGCCTTGCCGAGCACCGTCGTCGTGCATGGATTCGGCGACCCGGACGCCGCCGAGCCGGTGGTCACCACGGCCACGCCGAGCACAGCGGACACCCCGGATGGCGGCTCCGTCGTGACCATCAGCACCGACGGGCCGACCCTGGCCGTCTACCTCACCCCGCGCCCGGCGCACGGCGATGAGGGCCAGCTGACCGGGCGATGGGACGGGCTGGGGGATTCGGTGTTGCTGGCCGCGATCGTCTGAGGGGCTGGACCCCGGTCCAATCGGACCGCCGGGGCCACGTAGGATGCGGAGCATGACGACTCAGAGCGCGATCTTCGTGGATGCAGGATTTCTCCTGGCAGTGGGCGGACAGCACACCGCCGGCACGTCGCTGCGCTCGGCCTTCCGCGTGGCGTATGAGCAGCTGGCCGAGGGCATCGCGGCCGTGGCCCGCAAGGATTCCGGCCTGCCCCTGTTGCGCACCTACTGGTACGACGCCTCCCGCGACGGGCTGTTCACCGACCAGCACAAGCGCATCGGCATGGTCGACGGCGTGAAGGTCAGGCTGGGGCGGATCTCCTACAGTGGCGAGCAAAAGGGGGTTGACCTGCGCCTGGCGCTTGACCTGGTGGGCCTGGCCCGCAGCGGCGCCGTGTCGGTGGTCTACCTGGTGTCCGGCGACGACGACCTGGCCGAGGCCGTCGAGGAGGCACAGGACCTCGGCGTGCAGGTCAAGCTCATCGGGCTGCGCAAGCCCGAGACCCGGATCGGGTTGGCCTCGGTGGCCGAACACCTGGCCCTGTGCGTCGACGGGATCACCGACCTGCCGGCCACACTGCTGGAATCCACCTTCACCCGGTCGGTGACCAGCGGGCCGCTGCCCGGACCCGGCGTCCACGTCCTGCAGGGCACGACGGCGGAACCCGGCGGGGTTGCACCGGTCGCCTCAGCTGCTCCCTCGGCCCCGCCCCAGCACCGGCCGGTCCCCGGACCATCGCCGACCCATCTGACCGGCTCGACCGGACCGGTGCCCCAGGTGCCGCCGGCTGAACGCCAGCTGGTCTACTCCGCCGGCCACGAGGCCGGCACGTCCGCTGCCGGGCACCCCGAAGCCGGGGACAGCGCCCTGCTGCACGCCGTCGGGGAGGTCGGGGCCAGCGTGGCGGACAACTGGTACGCCAACACCACCCAACGTGAATTGACCGAGCTGCAGGCCGACCGCCCACTGCTGCCACCGGAAATCGACAGGGTGCTCCTGAAGGACTGCGCCCAGCAAATCGGTGAATGGAAGACCGATATCCAGGTCGTCCGCAGGGCCCTGCGGGCTTCCTTCTGGGATCGGCTGGACCAGCTCACCTGAGCGACTGGAGGAAACACATGCCAGAACCGAAAAACACCACCATCACCGGGCTGCGGGCCGTCGGCTTCTCCGTGTCGGCAGCAGTGCTCGGCGTGATCGTCTGGATCATGGCCGGCACCCCGGAAAGCCCGGCCAGGAACTGGCTGATCACGATGTGGATCGTGCTCGCCGCAGCGGTCATGGGCTGCGGGGTGGCCCGGCGCGTGCCCACATACCTGGCAGTCGTCCTGCTGTGTCTGGCCGTGGCGGTGCCCGTGGCGTCCTGGGTCGCGGGGGTGCGCGAGGGGCTGCTGCTCACTCCGTACGCTCCTCTGGTCCTCGCCTACCTGGGCCTGGGGTTCACCGGTTCCCGGCGCCGTCAGGAGGCACGGACCCCGTCTGCATAGAGCTCGGCGGCCAGCTCCATCATGGCGCGTGCGCACTGGGAGGGCTGCACGGCCTCCGGCCAGACCAGTGAGACGTCGACCCGGCGCGGCGCCGGATGGATGGGTTTCACCACCAGCTCCCGCGTCGCCTGTCGAGACAGCCCGGAGGTGAAGCACCCGGTGCACGGGGCGGACAGCTAACTCAGCGTCGTTCGGCTCCCAGGCCGTGGATCAAGGCCCGGAGGTTGGCGACGAACTCCTTGCGAGCCGAACGCGGGGGCACCTCCGGCTCCTGGGTTCCCCGGATCCGGGCAGACCAGAGGTCCCGGGTGGTTCGGTCGAGTGCCTCCTGCGCCCACCCGCCCATCAGCGCATACGCCTCGGAGCGGATGGGGCCGGGGGAGAGGAAGATGTCGTGGAAGGCGCCGTTGATGCGGCGGATGGTGACGTCGCTGCCCACGGACGAGGCCCGCTGGGCGACCACATCGACATTCAAGGCGACATCCGCACTGGTGGCGGCGTCTGACCAGCGGGGTTGGAGGTAGCTCTTGGAGGAGAGCAGGACGAGAACCGGCAGGTCCAGGGTGAGCCCACGTGCCAGGGTTGCTTGTCCCTCGAAGACGGCGTTGAGGAAGGCCCGGTTCAAGGGGAACCCACGCTCCGGTCGCCAGGCGAGGTCGTAATCCCATTCGCCGTCGAAGGCGCTGGAGACGGCCCGCGTGTAGATGCCCGGATCAATGGTCGGCAGACGCCCGGACGGCCACCAACGCGCACCGGCATGCATCCACGGCGCGACCATGGCCCGGCCGATATCGTGGCCCTGGAATTCCAGCCACGGACTGTTCAGGACCAGGGCGTCCACCTGGTCCGGGTGGCGTGCTGCCCACAGGGTCGCCGTCAGGCCACCGGTCGAATGTCCCAGGAGCAACAGCGGGGCACGCGATCCGCTGGTACGTCCCATGGCCTCCAGCGCGGCATCGAACTCGTCGTCGTACTCCGTCAGACTGGCGATCAGGCCAGGCGTGGATCCGGGGCGCAGGCTGCGGCCGTAATGGCGCAGGTCCAGTGCGAAGAATCGTGCCCCCGCCCGGTGCCAGAAAGCGGCCAGCTCGTGTTGGAAGAAGTAATCGGACCAGCCGTGGAGGTAGAGCACGTCAACCCCGGCCAGTTCCGGGACATTCCAGTCCTGCACTCCACCGGTGAAACGCACCAGCGTCGCCTCCGCGCCGCCGGGCAGCGGCAGGGTGAGTTGTTCGAAGCCCGGTCCGAGGACATCGGGAACCCACATGGTCATGGTCGCAGCCTACAGTGGGGCTGGTTGGCGGGGAGTGCGTTCTGCCGGGCGGAAGGCTTGACTCGAAGCTCCGGAGCATCTATGTTATCGATATTCGTTGTTATCGAACATCGTTAAGCCAGGAGACGTCATGACCCACCAGCCGCTGAGTGATTCCCGCATCCGCCCGGGGGGTCCAGCGATCGCCCTGAAGGTCGGCGGGCGAGCCGGACTGGTGGTACTCGCCACCGCGGCATCCCTCGGGCTGCTCGGCTCCCTGCTGGGCGGGGCCATGGCCACCACATTCGTCGACGGGCCCAATCTCTACACCTCGGCGGGCGTTGTCTCCGACCGCAAGCCAGCGACGGTGCTGCCCGGCGGCGACTTGTCCTTTGGCGTCGTCGACGTGCTGGTTCCCGCGCAATACGACGTGCAGTTGTTGGATGCGCTGGGTGTTGGGTTGCCGTACCTGGTCTTCGCTGCCACCTGCATCCTGGTGCTCCTGCTGCTGCGCCGGTTGTGGACCGGCCGATCCTTCACCCGGCTGGCGGCGTGCGGACTGGCCATCGTGGGCGTGCTGACGATCGCCTCCGGGGCGCTTTCGCAGTGGCTTTCCCGGTTCGCCCGGGAAATCGCTCTCGGGCGGTTGGGGCTCCCGCAATCCTTTGATGCGGGGATGGAGGCGTCCGGAACGGGGGAATGGTTCTCTGCTCACGTCGCGGGCGAGTCCCTGCTGGATTACCCGGGGATCGGCCTCGGATTGGCGCTCCTGCTCCTAGCCGTCCTGGTGCACCGGGGGAGGAGCCTGCAGGAGTCCGTGGACGGGCTCGTCTGATGGGTTCCGCGGAAATCGGCACGGGCGTGCATTGTCGCTTGGACGCTTTGCTTCAGGAGCGGGGCATGACGCTCACCCGGCTCAGTGAACTGGTGGGCGTCAGTTTGGTCAACCTCTCGGTGTTGAAGAACGACAGGGCCAAGGCCATCCGGTTCAGCACCCTGACATCCATATGTGCCGCCCTCGAATGCGGGATCGGGGACCTGCTCGAGTTGTCGTGAGTGTGACGTCTTCTGGCGCGGAGGACATGGCCCTGCATTAGGCTCGATTTCATGGGGAAGAAGCAGGGAGCCGGCGCACCGGCGTGGGATGAGCGTGACGAAGCCTTGTGGGCGACAGCGGAGATCGGGCTGCTGCTGGCCCAGGGCAGGATCGGCGAACGCCGACCGGCCGGCACTCCGTTTGCCCCCACGTTGGCGCCGGGCGAGGAATGCGTCTACGCCTTCTCCCCGTTTGCGCTCCACGACTACCGGTCCGCGGGCGACGGCAGCTACATCCACAACTCGGGCACCGTACTGGCTGTGGGGCGTGGCGCGGTTCCCCTCATGCTGGGCGCGGCCGTGGGGCAGGCCATGGGGAACGCTTCCCGTCGAAAGCGGGCAGCCGCCATGGCCCAACCCCAGTGGATGCAGATAGACGGCGGCACGCTGTCGGTCGGAAGCCATGGTTTCTACCTCCATACGCCGACCTCGCTGCTGACGTGGGGGTGGGGAAGCATCTCGTTGATGACGCTCGTTGGTCCCGGGCACGTCCAGATCATGGGCGACTCGCAGAATGGCCCCATCAATTGGATCCTGCAATCCAACTTGGCTGAGCTCGTCTTCCTGCTGTGGGCAACGGTGCGCCACCCCGGCCACGAACAGCTCACCGGCCGGGCGTGGCTGCCCCAGGAGTGGATCGACAAGGTCCGACGACGGGACCTGGCCACGACGACCCCGGGCCGGGATTTCCAGCACATGGCGGAGCAGCTGATGCTCGACCAGACGAAAAGGTGGCCCGACCGGATCTAGGCTGGGGCTGTGACCTACACCGCACCTGATCCGTTCACCACCCGCCCGACCCTGCGCGGCAGCTTTGGCATGAGCGCCTCGACGCATTGGCTGGCGACCGCCTCCATCCAATCGGTCCTCGAACGTGGCGGCAACGCCTTCGATGCCGCCGTCGCCGGGGCCTTCGTGCTCCACATCGTCGAGCCGCACCTCAACGGGCCAGGCGGTGACATGACCGGGCTCTTCGCCACCGCCGAACGCCCGAGGGAGCCCGTGGTCCTCATGGGCCAGGGGCCGGCCCCGGCCGCCGCCACCGTCGGGCATTACCGGGCCGAGGGGCTGGAACTCGTCCCCGGAGCCGGGGCGCTGGCCGCAGCGGTCCCCGGTGCGGTCGATGCCTGGCTCCTGCTCCTGCGCGACCACGGGACCTGGCCATTGGCCGACGTGCTCGCCTACGCCACCGGCTATGCGCGCGACGGACACGAGATCCTGCCTCGGGTCCGCACCACCATCGCCACCGTGGCCGAGCTGTTCGCCGACCACTGGCCCAGCTCCGCAGCCCACTGGATGTCCGACGGCCAGGTTCCCGCGGAGGGCTCCCTGCTGCGCAACGCACCGTACGCTGCACTGCTGGACCGGCTGATCCGGGCGTCAGAGGCCACGGCCGCAGGCCGGACCGCGGGAATCGACGCCGCCCGCAACCTCTGGGCGCGCACGCTCGGCCGGGAGGCCGAGGCCTTCCTCGCAGCGCCCCACCGGCACTCCTCGGGCACAGACCACGCCGGGGTCCTGACATCCAACGACGTCGAGGACTTCCGGGCCGGATACGAACCTGCATCGACCGTCACCTTTCGCGGGCACACCATCGCCAAGACCGGCCCGTGGGGCCAGGGTCCGGCGTTGCTGCTCACGCTAGCCATCCTCGAGGGCTTCGAGGACGAGTACCTGGACCCGTCCACGGAGCTCGGAGCGCATACGATCCTTGAGGCCCAGAAGCTGGCGATCGCCGATCGGGAGGCGTACTTCGGCGACACCGACGTTCCGCTGGACCACCTGCTCAGCGAGTCCTACGCCGCCGAACGCCGTGCGTTGATCACCGAAACTGCCAGCCACGAGTTCCGCCCCGGGACCGTGCCCGGCCACACGGCCTTCGTGCCGCCCCTGCGCATGGACTACTCGCCGCCAGCCGCCGCCGATGGAGCCAAGACCGGGTTCGCCGGAGTCGGGGAGCCGACCGTCCAGCCCACCGGGGAGACCCGCGGCGATACCTGCCACCTCGACGTCGTGGACCACTGGGGCAACATGGTCTCCGCCACCCCTTCAGGCGGCTGGCTGCAATCCTCGCCCACCATCCCGGCGCTGGGGTTCTGCCTGGGCACCCGGCTGCAGATGACCTGGCTTGAAGAGGGCGGCCCCTCCACGCTCACCCCGGGCAAACGGCCGCGCACCACATTGACGCCCACCTTGGTGCTCAAGGACGGACAGGCCATCTCGGCCCTCGGCTCGCCCGGCGGGGACCAGCAGGACCAGTGGCAGCTGCTCTACCTGCTGCGCACCATCGTGGGCGGCTACAGCCCGCAGGAGGCCGTCGATGCCCCGGCCCTGCATACGACGTCGATTCCCGGCTCCTTCTGGCCGCGCACCTGGACCCCGGGAGGGGCCGTGGTGGAGGACCGGCTGGGTGAGGACGTCATTGCGGGGCTCGAAGCCCGCGGCCACGTGGTCACCCGTGCCGGTGACTGGGCGCTGGGGAGGCTCTCCGCCGTCGTGCGGGATCCGCTGACCGGACAGCTGGCCGCTGCGGCCAACCCGCGCGGGGCCCAGGGCTACGCCGCCGGGCGCTGACGGCGGGAGGCAGGACCCGGGTCAGGGGGCGCACAGCACGTCGTCGCCGACATGGATGGTATCGACGACTTTCCCGGTCGAGTCGTCAATCAGGACGACGGAGTCGCGGGGCCAGGAGGGATCCGGCGTCATCCGCGTGCCGGCCAGTGGGGTCTGTCCCACGGGCGGGGGTGAGGCGGTGATCTCCTCCAGGATGGTGCCGCTGCTGGTCTCGACGAAACGCCCCGGAACGGGCCAATCGGCGGTTCCGTCTGCGGGGGAGCGTTCGGCTTGGCCCCACCGGAGTGCCGCGTCGGGACAGTCCCGGGTGTTTGTTCCCACGGTGCTGCCCGCGGCCGCAACGGGAGTCGACGGCGCGGTGGATCCGGTGTCCAGATCTTCGGCGACCGGTATCGTCGGGGGCGGAGCGGACGATGCGCACCCCGAGAGCAGCAGGCCGGAGGCGACGAGGCACGTCAGCAGGCCGGTGGTGCGATTCACGATGGTTCCCCCTATATATTCGGCTCACGCTAGCGCATCGGCTCGCTCGGGGGAACGGCGGGACGCCCCGGTGCCTGCGATGTCCAGGCGTGGTCCGGGGCGCGATCGGCGGGTGTGCGGTCAGTGCGCGACCGTGCCGCTATGCTGTCTGCCCAGCCAGTTCGGGGCTTCGGTGGTGGCCAAGCGGTTGAGCGCCAGGGCCCCGATCAGCAGCCCGAAATCGCGGAGACCGACGTCGAAGAATCCCGGCAGCAGCAACAAATTGACGATGATGCCCGCGAGCCAGGCGACGATCACCAGCGAACCCAACCGGGGACGCAGGGCGACCACGATGCCGGCGATGACCTCGACGACCCCGACGCCGTACATGAAGACGGTGGGGCTGACGGGGATGATGTCGGTGGCCAGCGGCGCGAGGTAATGCGTCCAATCGGTGAGGATGTTGGTGAACTTGTCGATCCCGAAGAGGATCGGCGCGACGGTGAAGATGGTGCGCAGGAGGAGGAAGGCCTGATGCGTGCTGGTGTCCTGACGCCGGGCGGCGGCGGGGACAGTGGGGGCGGCCATGGCTGGGTCCTTTCTAAAGTGACGGTAATTCACTTTAGAACCCGGATGTTTTCTAAGTCAATACTTTCTCGTTTTAGAGATATGATGGGCACATGAAACGGATGCAGCACCAGGAACAAGTCGAAGCCGTCGCCGCCGTGGCCGACCCGGTGCGTTCGGGCATCTACGAAGAGGTCGCCCGCAGCGGTGAACCCGTGGGTCGCGAGCACGTCGCCGAGGCCATCGGCATCACCCGCCAGGCGGCGGCCTTCCAACTGGACAAGCTGGCCGACCAGGGGCTCCTGGAGGTGTCGTACCGCCGGCTCAACGGTGCCAGCGGCCCCGGGGCCGGCCGCCCCTCGAAGGTCTACGGCGTCGTCCACGCCGAACTCAACGCCAGTGTTCCGCAGCGCGAATACCCCTTGGCCGGTGACATCATGGCTGAGGCGATCGATGCCGCGCGGGCCGACGGCGAATCGGTGGACAGCCACCTGGCCGAAGCCGCCCGCGCTGCCGGACTGCGTCTGGCTGCCGACCAGGCAGGCATCGACGAGTTCCTCCAGGCCTACGGCTACCGTCCGCAGGTGCGCGACGACGGGTCCGCGGACCTGGCGAACTGTCCGTTCCATGCCCTGTCGTCGCGCCACACCGACACCGTGTGCGATATGAACCAGGACTTCATCGGCGGTGCGCTGGAGGCACTGGCGCCGGACCGGGTGGCCGAGCGGGTATCCCCGGGCCAACCCTGCGGCTGCTGCGTCCGGGTCTCCGCCGGACAGGCGGCCCCATGACGGCCCCCACCGAACAGGTCCTCGCCGCCCGCGGCCACGGCGGCTACCGCCAATACCGGATCCCCGCGCTCGCGGTGTCCACCGCCGGCACCGTCCTGGCCGCCTACGACGGCCGCCCGAACCTGGACGACCTGCCGAACACCATCGACCTGTTGCTCCGCCGCAGCACCGACCACGGCCTGACCTGGGGGCCGCAACAGGTCATCCGCACGGGCGCCGGCCTGCAGGGGTTCGGCGATCCCAGCCTGCTCGTGGACCGCCAGACGGGACGCATCTTCTGCTTCCATGCCGCCGGCACCCACGCCGGGTTCTTCGAGGCCGTCGAAGGCCTCGAACCGGAGGACGATGTCCAGCACGTGGACCTCTCCGTCTCCGACGACGACGGCGCCACCTGGGTGCACCGCCGTCTCACCGCACAGCTCAAACGCCCCGGAATCACCGGGATCTTCGCCGCCGCCGGCAACGGCATCCAGCTCGACGCCGGCCCCCACGCCGGACGCCTCATCCAGCAGATGGTCATCCTGCTGCACGGCACCATCCGCGCGGCCAGCGCCTACTCCGACGACCATGGCGACACCTGGACCCTCGGCGAACCCGCGCCCGGGGAGGCCAATGAGAACAAGGTCGTCGCCCTGCCCGACGGCACCGTGCTGCTGAACTCCCGCGCCCCCGGAGCCCGCCTGTCCGCCCGCTCCACCGACGGCGGCCACAGCTACACCGCCCTGCAGCCGATCCCCACGCTGCCGGACCCGGGCGACAACGGCTCCATCCTGCGCACCAGCCCCGACGGAAGCTGCACCCTGCTGGCCACCAACAACCGCGACACCGGCCTGCGCCGCAACACCGTGCTGAGCGCCTCGTCTGACGACGGAGCCACCTGGACCCCGGTGGCCACCCTCTGCCCGGGCAGCTCCTCCTACTCCACCGCGGCGCTGCTCGCAGATGGATCGCTGGGCGTCTTCTTCGAGCGCGAGGGCTATTCCGAACTGGTCTTCACCCGCATCGGGTCCGACGCCCTGACCGAGGACGCGCTGGCCGCCGCAGCGGCATCCTTCACCGAGGACGACGACGGTGCCCTGGTCATTGTGCTGCGCTCCATCACGCCGGGCCGGCCGAACCGGTGGACCAGCGTGGGGGACTCGCACGTCATCGGCGCCGAGGCGGGGGACTGGGGCGTGCAGACCTGGAAGGAAATCGGCCAGGGCTACGCCGGTGGCGCCCAGGTGCTGGGCACGCGCGAGGCCCAAGTCCTCAACTACGGAAAACCAGCCCCCGGGCTGAAGGCCGGGGACATCCTGGCGTTCACCGGCCGCTTCACGAATACCACCGCCGCCATCGTCACCGCGGAGCTCTCGGGCACCTTCGACGGGAACGACGACGGCAGCATGGCCCCGCTGTTCCCTCCGGCCGCGCTGGGCCCGGGGGAGCACGCCCTCTATTTCACCCCCGTGTACACGGTGACCGCGGCAGACATCGCCGCGGGCACCGCCGTCGTGCACTGGTCGGTGAGTGCCGGTGGGCAGGCCTGGGACCAGTCATGGGTCATCGACACGGCCACCGGGGCGGTGCGCCGGGAGTAGCGTGGCGAGCATGCGAATTGCTGCCAGCACCATCACCAACGTCCGGATCTTCGACGGCGAACGGCTCACCCCGCCACGCACGGTGTCCATGGTCGACGGATTGATCGACGCAGTCACCGACGACGCGGTCACCGACCACGCCGGACCCGCCGACGGCGACATCGTGGACGGGGGCGGGGCGACGCTGCTGCCCGGTCTCATCGACTGCCACATCCACCTGACCGGGCGGGCCGATCTGGAGGCCGCCGCCCACTGGGGCATCACGACCATGCTCGACATGGCCACCCCCAGCCCCGAACTGGTTGACGGGCTGCGCGGACTGCCCGGATTGACCGACATCCGCAGCGCCGGCAGCCCCGCTTCGGGACCGGGTGGAATCCAGACCCGGATGCTCGGTTTTCCCGAGGACACCGCCGTGAGTGGACCCGACGACGCCGAACGTTTTGTCGCCCAGCGGGTGTCCGAGGGCTCCGACTACCTCAAGATCATCGTCGAGGACCCCGCCCAGATGGGGCCGGCAGCCCTGGGCGCCGAGACGGTCGCCGCGCTGGGGGAAGCCGCCCGCCGGCACGGACTGCGCACCTACGCCCATGCCACCACGGTGGCGTCGGTCCGCCTGGCCGCCGAGGCCGGGGTGGACGTGATCACCCACGTGCCGATTGACGCGCCGCTGGATCCAGGGACGGCCGCCGACATCAGGGAGCGCGGCATCGTCGTCGTCCCGACGCTGGTCATGATGCGTGGTGCGGTCCAGATGGCCCGGACGATGGGCACCCACGGCGATGAGGCGGACTACGCGCACAGCGTGGCGTCGGTGGCGGCGTTACTGGGCGCCGGAGTCCAGGTGCTGGCCGGGACGGATGCCAACTCCCACCCTGCCTCGCCATTCGGGGTCGCACACGGCTCGTCGCTGCACGACGAGCTCGGGCTGCTCGTCGAGGCCGGGATGAGCCCCGCCGAAGCGTTGCGCTCCGCTACCAGCCGTCCGGCCGCCCTGTGGGGGTTGGGCGATCGAGGGGCCATCCGTCCCGGCCTGCGGGCCGACCTGCTCCTGGTGGAGGGGGACCCGACACACGATCTGGGAGCCACCCGCCAGATCGACGGGGTCTGGATTGCGGGGCAGCGCGTGCGCTGATCGGTCCCGCCGGGACTGTTCCCGCTAGGTCGACATCAGGAGAGATGGATCGTCCCGTCATCGTCCACGTGCCAGCCGGGGTTGTGGGCGATTTCCCAGATCACGTGGTTCGGGTCCTCCACGAGGGCGTGGAAGACACCACCGAACGCCCCGGGCCGGGGTGACTTCAAGACCGTCGCGCCGGCTGCCTCCATGCTGGCAGCCAGCTCGCGTACCTCGTCCGGGGAGCCGACGTTGTGGGCGAGCGTGAGCCCCGAGACGCGGGAGCGGTCCTCATCCAGCCCCAGGTCCTCGTTGAACTTCGTCGCGTCGAACAGCCCCAGCAGCAGGCCGGGTGCCACCGGGTAGAAGATGATCTCCCCGGGTACGTCCAACTGGGGAGTCCAGCCCATGGCCCTCGTGTAGAAGGCGCGCGCCGCGTCCAGGTCTGCGGTGGCGATGGTCAGGAAGTGCACGTTCTGCTGCATGGGTTTTCCTTGGGCAGGCTATTCGGTGGTCTCCGGAGCGTTGAGCATCTCGGCAGCGGCAGCCCGGTGTTCCGGGTCGCCGGTGACCAGCGCGTAGATGCCGTAGTTCAGCGGTCCGGCCGAGAGGAGTGCGGCACAGCGTTCGGCCAGCCGCGGCTCGGTGCGGCCGGTCAGTTCGGTGTACAGCGCGACGGTGCGTTCGAACGTGTCGGCCGAGGAGATCATGCAGTGGAACGCGAAGTCGATGGCCGGATCGCTGACCTTGGCCGTGGTCCAGTCCAGCACCGAGACGACCTCCTCGTGCTCGTCGAGCAGCAGGTGGGCCGGGTAGAGCTCGCCGTGGGTGAAGACGGTCGCGGTGGGCCACAACCCGTCGTCGGCCAGCCAGGCACGCCATCCGCCGAGGAGGTTCTCGGAGACCTCGAACTCGGCGCAGACCCGTTCCAGATCGGCACGCCAGCGGGCGCGGACATCTTCGGGGTGCTCCCGGGCGATGCCGGCCGCCTCCGCTTCGTCCGGGTCCAGGGCATGCAATGCAGCGATCACCCGGGCCAGGGAGTCGGCATAGGCCTCCGCTTCCGTGTCGACATGCCAGACCGGCTCGCCCTCGTCATCCAGGGTGAGCCCCGGGAAGCCGGGCAGCAGCGGATAGGCAATCAGGTCCAGCTCGTGGATGTGCCACTCGGGGACTGCCACGGGCAGCCGGGGACGCACGAAATCGAGGATCGCCCGCTCCTCGTCCAGCTTCGCCGAGACATCCTCGCGGCGGGGCATGCGCAGGACCCACCGCTTCCCGACGTCGTCCTGTTCGTGGGCAAAGGCCACGCGGTAGTCCAGTCCGGCCTCGTTGAAGGTGATGCCGTCCGCGGCCACGCCCAGCCCGTGGCGGGCAGCCAGCTCGACGATGGCGGCGGTGTCGGGGGCGTTGGAGTTCATGCCCCCATGGTGTCAGAGGTCGGTGACGATGACGACGTCCAGGTTCCGGGGCTCACTCGAGTTCAGCTGCTCTTTTTTGCCTGGGCCTGAATCTCAATGCGCCCCGGCTTCACGGACTGGGCAACAAACTTTCCGCTCGTCGCGCTCTTTTGCACGCGCACCGTGTATGACCCGGTCTTTGCGTTGCGCGTAGCTGCGACGCTTTTGATAGCCATGGTGCCTCCTTGGACTGATTATAGGCTAGCCAGCGCACTTCGGGAATGCGATATCGGCGATCCGGGCTCCCCATATCGTGCTGAGTTCTTCGGCTACGTTCGACCACTGTTCTTGACGTTTCAGAAGCGTGGGCGCGGCTTTGGACAGCCCGAAGGTGAGGACGGCGGTGGCGAAATCTGGTGGTCGGCCATCGCCGGCGAAGATGGGCATTGCGAGGACTGATTGCCACTTCGGCGCCAGACGCCGATCGCGGCTGATGTCTTTGAGCTTTACTTCTTCGGAACCGATGGCTTCTCCGGCGATCCACGGGCTGTCGTAGCCCGTCGGAACGAACTTGAGATGGTGGGTGCTCCGGTACCGGGTGCCCTCCGTCGCCCATCGAGCTAGCATTCCCCGTCCGTTCGCCAACCATAGGGTGGCCTGTTGTGCCTTGGCGCCCAGAACGGTCGAGACCATTTCTGCGTCGGCGATGAGTGCATTGCTGTACTCGGTCTGCAAACGGGCAAAGCGTCGCGAGTGAGAAGTCCATACCCGTCGAGCCCTGCGATTCGGCGTTTCGTAATTGTTGAGACCAACACATTGAAGCTCACGGATCACCAATGCGACATCGGAGAGGTCGTTCATTCGAAGGGCCGTGAGCCCGATGGCCTCCCATTCGGAGGCCAGTGCGTCGTCGACCGCGGCAAACGTCTCTTGATCGAGTCCCAATCATTCTCTGACGATGGTCACCAGGGCCGGGTGTTTGGGATTTTCGTCGCGGATGATGAGGTGAAGCCAGTGTCGAATATCGGGGTCCCGATATGAAGTGCCTGCCAAAAGTAGCGGTCCGCGTGCAAGCGCATCACTGAGGAACTGTCATTGCCACGCCTTTTCATCGGCCACCAACTCTGCATAGTCGCGGAATCCGACAACCGTGTTGTAGGCGACCTCGCCGTATATTGCGCCGTGTAGATGGTGGACCGTGGGCAACGCATCCCTCGTGCCTCCGCCAAAGCTGACCACCACTGGTTCGCCGGTGTCGGAGACCGCGCTTTCCAGAAGCGTGTCAAAGTTCAGAGTGCTCAGTGTCGTTGTGGCGGGCGCAGCCAGGTAATGACCTACCGCCGCCAGGTGTAAGGGCGAAGGAGTCGGGTCTGCCGAAAGGCCGCTGTACAGTGCGTCGTTGAGAAGCTTTCCCCACCGTTCTCCCGATCGTGCTCTGGCTGCTTCGAGAACAATCGTCTGGTCCTGATGTGAGAGCAGGATACTGGCCGCGGACTCGTTTCCAACGAGTCCGCTGAGCACGGCGACTCTTCTGGCGAACTGATCCCAATTTGGTAGCCCGGAGGGTGCGGAAGCGCCAGCCCCGAGCAGGATCGTCAAGTGTGCGTCGCCGGTGAGCGGTGCAAAGCGGTCCATCACCCTCTGGTCTATGTCTGGCGCACTCATGGCAACACGCTAGCGACCGAGCTTGCCGCCGTCGACAGTTGGGGCAGTGGCTGTGGATAGTTCTGACCGAACTGCCCCATGGTGTCAGAGGTCGGTGACGATGACGACGTCCAGGTTCCGGGGGCCGTGGACGCCCTCCACGCGCTCCAGCTCGATGTCGCTCGTGGCGCTCGGCCCGGAGATCCACGTCAGCGGGTGGGTCGGATCGACCCGGGGCAGTGCCTCGGGCAGCAACTGGACCACCGTCGACGCCGGCACCACGCAGATGTGGTGGTCGGGAACCAGACTGATCGCGCGGCGACCCTGCGTGGGGGAGCCGTCCAGGATGATCGTCCCGGATTCGGCGATCGAGACCGCTGAGGAGGTGACCACGGCAATGCCGTCCAGGTCCTCGACCGTCAGCCGGTGGCCCGGGGCATCGGTGAGCCGGCGGTCGTCCTCACGGAGCGAATCGTGATCGAGCCACTCTGCGGGCAGCCCGTGGGGGACCACGTAGCTGGTGGCATCGCCGAGGAGCCCGGCGACCGTGGAGGGCAGGTCCGCTGACGTGATCTGCTTGACGGTCGCCTTGTAGTCCTCGAGCCGGTCCACCAGCATCTCCAGCACCTGGTCGTGGCCCAGATCGGCGGTCCTGCGATAGTTGCGGGGCACCTCGGGCACCGCCGGGGCGTCCTTGAGCGCCGCGCGGATGCGGTCCATGATCTCTTCGCGGGCTTCCATCACTTCTCCTGGCCGGTGGTCTCGGTCGGCCCCGGTGTTCCGGCGGCCGGTGGCTCGTGCTCCTTGACCCACCAGTCCCGGAAGGACTGCGAGGGCGGGGCGGGGATGTCGCGTGAACTGGTCCACCCGCCGGCCAGGTGGCCGGGTAGGCGCTTGATCTTCTTATCGCGTCCGGCGACGAGCTTGCCCAATGGCAGTGCCTTTTCCAGTAGGCCCAAGTGCGTCCCGGAGGAGAACGCCCACTGGACGCCCCTCATCATCAGGTCCATTTCCGAGGGGACCCGGCGCTGGCCGCGACGTGAATCGACGTCCTCGCCACGCAGGTGCACCAGGATCTCGGGGATGTTGATCTTCACCGGGCAGACGTCGTAGCAGGCGCCGCAGAGGCTGGAGGCGTAGGGCAGGGAGTTGTTCTCCTCGGCCTTGATGCCGGTCATCAACGGCGAGAGGATCGCGCCGATCGGCCCCGGGTAGGTGGAACCGTAGGCGTGGCCACCGGTGCGCTCGTACACCGGGCACACGTTCATGCAGGCCGAGCAGCGGATGCAGTGCAGCGCGGACCGGCCATAGGTGTCCGCCAGGGCAGCGGTGCGGCCGTTGTCCAACAGGACCAGGTGGACGTTCTTCGGTCCGTCGTCGTGGGATTCTCCGGTCCAGAAGGACGTGTAGGGGTTCATGCGCTCGCCGGTGGATGAACGCGGCAGCAGCTGCATGAAGACCTCGAGGTCATCGGCGTGCGGCAACAGCTTCTCGATGCCCATGACGGTGATCAGTGTTTCCGGCAGCGTCAGGCACATCCGCCCGTTGCCCTCGGACTCGACGACTCCCAGGGTGCCGGTATCGGCGAGGGCGAAGTTGGCGCCGGAGATGGCGACCTTGGCGGAGAGGAACTTGCGCCGCAGGTGGGCGCGGGCAGCCATGGCCAATTCGCGGGGGTCGTTGGAGAGATGCGGGTCGACGTCCTGCATTTCCTTCAGGAAGATGTCCCGGATCTGGCTGCGGTTCTTGTGGATGGCCGGCACCAGGATGTGGCTGGGCTTGTCGTGGCCGAGCTGGACGATCAATTCGGCCAGGTCCGTCTCGAACGCCTTGATCCCGTGCTCGTCGAGGTACTCGTTGAGGCCGATTTCCTGGGTGGCCATGGACTTGACCTTGACGACCTCGTCGGTGTCCTGCTCGCGGATCAGGCCCTCGACGATCCGGTTGGCCTCTTCGGCGTCGCGGGCCCAGTGGATGGTCCCGCCGCGGGCGGTGAAGTTCGCCTCGAACTGCTCGAGCATGGCCGGAAGATCGGCCATGACGGCTTCCTTGATCGCCGCCCCGGAATCGCGCAGGTCCTCCCAATCCGGAAGTTCGCCGACCACGTGGGCGCGCTTCTCGCGGATGGAGGTGGTGGCGTGGCGCAGGTTCTTGCGCAGCTGGTCGTCGCGCAGTTCGTGGTGGGCCGCGTCGGGGAAGGACTCGGTGGCGAAGAGGTTGCCCTGCCCGTAGGCCGGCAGGGACGGCATGCCGATGAAGACCTGGCTCATCGTGCCACCTCAGCTTTCGCGCCGAAGGAGGTACCGGCGTCGTACGGGTGCTCCCGGGTGCTGGCGAGGATCTCGGCCAGGTGCAGGGTGCCCGCTGCGGCTCCGGTGCGCGAGAGGCCGCCGCCGATGTGCAGCAGGCAGGAGGCGTCGCCGCCGGTGCACAGCGAGGCACCGGTGGAGGTGACGTTCGCCGCCTTGTCCTCGAGCATGGCCGAGGAGACCTCGGCGTTCTTCATCGAGAAGGTGCCGCCGAAACCGCAGCACTGGTCGGCCGAGGGCAGGTCGGTGAGCTGGATGTCCTCGACGGTGCGCAGCAGGTCCAGTTGGCGGTCGCCCAGGTGGAGCAGCCGCATGCCGTGGCAGGACGGGTGGTAGGTCACCGAGGTGGGGAACCAGCTGCCCAGTTGCGCGGCGGCGTCGGTGATGCCCAGGACGTCGACGAGCAGCTGGGAGAGTTCGTAGGTGCGGGCCCCGACGTCTTCGGCCCGCTGCTTCAGCCCGGTGTCACCGGCGCGTTCGGCGATCATCGGCTGCTGGTGCTTCACCGAGGCGACGCAGGAGGCCGAGGGGGCGACGGCGACGTCGTAGTCGGTGGTGTCGAAGGCCTTGATGTGGTTCGCGACCACGGGCAGGGCTTCCTTGAAATAGCCGGAGTTGATGTGCATCTGGCCGCAGCAGGCCTGACCGGGAGGGAAGACGACCTCATGGCCGAGCCGCTCCAGGATCGAGACCGTGGCGCGTGCCGTGCTGGGGTACATGCCATCGACGATGCAGGTGGCGAAGAGGGCGATTTTCATGGTGATGCCTTCCGTGGTGCCGTCGGGACGACGCCGTAGCCGGTGTGGTCTGACCACTATAGGTCGGTGGGGGTGACCCGTCTAGTGGCCGGGGGGAATTGCTGGTCGGGACAATGAATCGCTGTGACGGGGTTCACAAGAGCCCACTGTACAGGTTATGCTTCCGTGGTCAGACCATAGTGGTCTGACCACGGAAGCCAGTCACTCGCGTGTAAGGACCGAACGATGGACACATTCACACCCCCCACCGACCCGGTGGCCGGAAGCGTCGCCTTGTCGGCACTCGTGGCCCTGCTACCGCTCGTGACGTTCTTCGCGTTGTTGGCGCTCGTCAAGACCAAGGCGCACGTCGCCGGGGCCTGGTCGCTGCTCGTGGCCCTGCTGGTCTCGATCTTCGCGTTCAAGATGCCGGTGGGCCTGGCCCTGATGTCAGGAGTCATGGGCGGGGTGTTCGGCGCGTTCCCGGTCGTCTGGATCGTGGTCATGGCCATCTGGCTGTACCAGGTCACCGTGGTCAGCGGCAGGTTCGATGACCTGCGCCGGGTCTTCGACGCCATCGGCGGCGGGGACGTGCGCATCCAGTCGGTCCTCATCGCGTTCTGCTTCGGCGGCCTGCTCGAGGCCCTGGCCGGCTTCGGCGCCCCCGTGGCCATCACGGCCACCATGCTCATCGCCCTGGGCATGGCCCCGCTGCGCGCCGCAGCGGCTGTCCTGGTCGCCAATACGGCACCGGTCGCCTTCGGCGCCGTCGCCATCCCGATCACCACCGCCGGCGCACTGACTGGCCTGGACCCCGCGCATATCGGCGCGATCGTGGGACACCAGGCCCCGCTGCTGGCCTTGTTCGTCCCCACCCTGCTGCTGTTCATCCTCGATGGATGGCGAGGCGTCAAGGAATGCTGGCCCGCCACCCTGATCGTCGGGTTCACCTTCGCCATCGCCCAGTTCCTCACCGCCACGTACTTCGCCTACGAGCTCACCGACATCGTCGCCTCGCTGGCAGGACTGGCAGCCGCCGTCATCTTCCTGCGCTTCTGGTCCCCGGTCGGCACGGAAGCTGCCCGCGAGCGCGTCCTCGTCGGTGGATCCGGGGCCACGCACACCGAAGAGGACGCCGCGACCCCGCTGGGGGGATCGCGGATCTTCATGGCGCTGTTCCCCTACCTGCTGGTCATCGTCATCTTCGGCCTGGCCAAGCTGTGGACCGCGGGCATCAGCATCCCGAAGCTGCTCGAGGCCACCGACGTCAAGGTCAAGTGGCCACTGCTGCATGAGCACGTCGTCAATTCCAGCGGCGAGGCGCTCTCGTCGACCACCTACAACTTCCAGTGGCTCTCCAGCCCCGGCACGCTGCTGCTGATCACCGGGCTCATCGTGGCGATCGTCTACTCGATCTGGGACGACGGCGGCCGATACAAGATCACCGTCGGGCGGGGCATTGCCGAGATCTGGCGCACCATCGTCAACATGCGCTGGGCGGCAACGACCATCATCTGCGTGCTGGCCCTGGCCTACGTGATGAACCTGTCAGGACAGACCATCAGCATCGGCACCTGGTTGGCCGGCGCCGGAGCGGGCTTCGCCTTCCTCTCGCCGGTCCTGGGCTGGATCGGCACCGCGGTCACCGGCTCCGACACCTCCGCCAACGCACTGTTTGCCAAGCTGCAGCAGACCGCAGGCATCAACGCGGGGATCGACCCGAACCTGCTGGTCGCCGGCAACACCGCAGGCGGTGTGGTCGGGAAGCTGATCAGCCCACAGAACCTGGCCATCGCCGCCACCGCGGTGGGCATGGAGGGGAAGGAATCAGTCATCCTGCGCAAGGTCGCCGGCTGGTCCGTGGCCATGCTGCTGATCCTGTGCTGCCTGGTGTATCTGCAGTCCACCCCGGTCCTGAGCTGGATGCTCCCGACCCCCTGATGAAAAAAGAAGGCCACGCGGCCGCCACATGGGAGAATGCCGGGGTGGCACAACCTTCCGATAGCGAGCGCAGCAGCGCGACCGACACCCCCGCAGCCAGTAGGCCCAAGGCCTACGAGCTCGTCCTCGACGACATCGAGGACGAGCTGCGGACCGGCGCGCTGAAAGTCGGCGACCAACTGCCCGGTGAACGCGCCCTGGCCGAGGCCCATGGCATCTCACGGGCCTCCGTGCGCGATGCCATCCGCATTCTCGATGTCATGGGCGTGGTCCGCACCGCCACTGGATCCGGGCCCGGTGCCGGAGCCGTGGTGATCTCCGAACCGGCGGCCGGCATCGCCACCGCACTGCGCATGCACGTTGCCTCGGCACGCTTGAGCGTCCAGGAGATCGTGCAGACGCGCATCCTGCTGGAGACCTGGGCGGCGCGCGTCGCGGATCTGGACGCCGACCCCGAGCGCAGTGCCGCAGTGCTCCGGGAGGCCCGCGGGCTGCTGGCTGACATGGACGATCCGCAGCTGGAGCGCGAGTCCTTCCACGAACTCGACGCCCGCTTCCACGTGCTGCTCTCCGGGCTGGCCGGCAACGCGGTCATCGAGGCGATGATGGAATCACTGCGTCTGGCCATCAGCGACTACGTGAGCGGGGCAGTGCGCAGCGACCAGGCCTGGGAACCGGTCGCCGCGGTGCTGCGCGAGCAGCACCATGGCATCTTCGACGCGGTGGCCGCCGGCCAGGGCGAACGGGCCGCCGAGCTGTTGCGCGAGCACATCGAGTGGTTCCACGGCTGGTCCACCGGAAGCTGACCTGCCGGGCCCCTGCCGCACTGCGCGTCGCTGGCGTAACGTGAAGCACGTCGCGCCATGCAGGTGGTGCCGAGTACGACGGCGAAAGGCACCCCATGACCGGTCCCTCCTCTTCATCCGCTTCCCTGTTGGATGACGCACGGTCCCTGCATGGCGACCTCGCGCATCTGAGGCATCGGCTGCACCGGCAGCCCGAAATCGGGCTGGAGCTTCCCCGTACCCAGGAGAAGGTCCTGGCCTGGCTGGAGCCGCTGGGCTACGAAGTGTCCACGGGCACCGCCTGCACCTCGGTGACTGCCGTGTTGCGCGGCGGTGCGGCCGGAGCCGAACGCCGGTCCGTGCTGCTGCGCGGGGACATGGACGCGCTGCCGGTCCAGGAGGACACCGGATTGGACTACGCATCGGAGATCCCCGGTGCCATGCACGCGTGCGGGCATGACCTGCACACCTCGATGCTCGCCGGTGCCGCCTCCTTGCTGGCGTCCCGCCGGGAGTCACTGGCGGGTGATGTCGTGTTGATGTTCCAGCCGGGGGAAGAGGGATGCGATGGAGCATCGATCATGATCGAAGAAGGCGTCCTGGATGCCTCGGGCCGCCGCGTGGAAGCCGCCTTTGGATTGCACGTGGCCTCCGCGTTGGCTCCGGGCGGGATGCTGCTGTCGCGGGAGGGGCCGATCATGAGTGCGGCCGACGGGCTGTTCGTCACCGTCCGCGGGGCCGGTGGCCACGGCTCGGCACCACATCTGGCCAAGGACCCCGTCACTACGGCGGCCGAGATGGTGACCGCGCTGCAGGCCCTGGTTACCCGGCAATTCGACATCTTCGATCCGGTGGTTATCACCATCGGCGTCCTGCGCGCCGGGACCGCCAGAAATGTGATCGCCGACACGGCCTACTTCGAGGCGACGATCAGGTCGTATTCACCCGCGGCGCAGGAACGGCTGCGCGAAACCATCCCGCGATTGCTGCACGGCATCGCCGCCGGCCATGGCCTCGAGGTGGACGTCGAGTACGCCGCCGAATACCCGGTGACCACGAACGATGGCCGGCAGGCCCGGTTCCTGCGATCCGTCGCTGAAGAATTGCTGGGTGCAGACCGCTACCTCGAGATGCCGCATCCACTGGGAGGATCCGAGGACTTCTCCCGCGTGCTGGATGAAGTCCCCGGCGCCTTCGCGTTCCTCTCGGCGGTTCCGGATGGTGTCGACCCGGCCACGGCACCGTTCAACCACTCGGCCCGTGCGGTGTTCGGGGATCACGTCCTCGCCGACGGCGCTGCGCTCTACGCCGGTCTGGCCATCCAGCAGCTGGCGGGCGTACAGCCCTGACCGACCCAACCCGCCGTCGGCGCCGATCGGGAGGGCCGCACGATGCGAGTCCTCAGGGGTGGGGTTCGTGGTGGCGCCGGCCAGGGGTGCGGCGTTCTTCCTTCATGCGCGCCTCATGCAAATGCCGTCTGCCCCCGGCAAGTTCCTGACGGGCCCTGTTCTCAAGCGAGCGGAACTTGGCGTAGTAGCCGTCGTCGTAGTCCTCGATGATCTGGAACGTCCACCGGTGCTCGATCACGTTGCGTCCCACGAGATCGCGCTCCAGTTGGGCGGCGATTTCCCCGTGCCCGGCGGCAATGAGCATCTCCACGGCCTCGCCGAGGGCCAGATCAGCGGCGCCCGTCTTGCGGTGGAAGTTATACAGGCTGCCCCGGGCGTCCTCGGTCAGCTCCAGCGCTTCCGAAAGCTTGCCCAGCGCCTCCACGGTCGCGGAATCGACGCCTTCAGGGATCCGGTGTTCCGTGTCGGGGCCGTCACTTTCCTTCGACTCGTCAGCGCGGCCGGCGGGTTCAGGGGAGCTGGGCATGCTGGGCACTTCCTCCGTGTGGTGATGTCTGTCCGCTGGTGCCCGAGCCTACGTCTGGCTCACCGGCCTGTCAGCATGCGGTGTCGGCGCTGCCCTAGCGGGAGGTGCCTCGATGCCCGGAACGGGATCGGCGGAGTTCGCGCCAGGCACCCGTGGACCAGAGGGCCCACAGGACGAGGAGCGGCTGGAAGGCCAGGCGTGTCAGCCGGCCGGCGTCGCTGTCGAGGCCGAAGGCTGTCTTGCGGTGCATGAATTGATCAAGATTTCCGGGGAAGACCGCGATGAAGAGCGTGGCGATGGCCATCCCCAGCCGGGCGCGGCTGGCGGGCAGGGTGAGCAACCCGGTGCCGAGGGCGATTTCGACCACTCCGGACTGCACCACCACGTCGTCCTTGTCCAGGGGCATCCAGTCGGGAACGAGCTGGGCAAACTCCTTCCGGGCGAAACTGAGGTGGCTGGTCCCGGCAAAAATCAGGAACGCACCCAATGCGCCGGCGGCGAACCGGCGGGCCCGGAAAGGTGGGCGCTGGTGCTGGGGGCGTCGATCACCTGTCATGGCCGAAACCTAACATGCCGACCTGCGCGCTCCCTCGGAGAAAAAATAGTCTGTGTAATTCTTGTCAACGCCGGATGGGCGTCATGGCGCGGATCGAGCGGTGTTGGCCGTGTGTGTTGGGACACCCGAAATGATGGTCGGGGTCACATTTGGGCCGCTGGATGCCCTACGCTATTGGCTAGCAAGTGTTTCAGAACACTTGAACCTCATAATCGAACAGCCGTTGCGGTGCCCGGAAAACCTCCCGCCGCCGGTATCACAAGGAGAAAGTATGCGTTATTCGCGCACTTCTAAAATCCTCAGCGTCGCAGCCGTTGTGGCGCTGAGCTTGAGTGCCTGTGGCGGTGGCGGCGACAAGTCCGCCGCTGGCGGCGGCGACACCAGCCGGGTCATCATCGCCGATGGCTCCGAACCGCAGAACCCGTTGATCCCCACGAACACCAATGAGGTCGGCGGCGGCGCCGTACTCGACCTCGTGTTCGCCGGCCTGATCAGCTACGACGCCGATGGCAAGCCCCAGAATGAGGTGGCCGAGTCCATCGACACCAAGGACTCGCAGAACTACACCATCAAGCTCAAGAAGGACCAGAAGTTCAGCAACGGCGATCCCGTCACGGCCAGCTCGTTCGTGGATGCCTGGAACTATGGTGCCGCAGCCAAGAACGCGCAGCTGAGCAGCTACTTCTTCGAGAGCATCGACGGCTATGACAAGGCGGCCGCCGAGGGCTCCAAGGTCGAGAAGATGTCCGGTTTGAAGGTGGTCGACGACAGCACCTTCACCGTGAAGCTCAAGCAGCCCGAGTCGGACTTCAAGCTGCGCCTGGGCTACAGCGCCTTCTACCCGATGCCCGCCGAGGCCTTGAAGGACCCGAAGAAGTACGGCGAGCACCCGGTCGGCAACGGCCCCTACAAGTTCGACGGCGAGAACGCCTGGCAGCACGAGCAGCAGATCAAGCTGGTGCCGAACGACAGCTACGAAGGACCGCAGAAGGCCCAGAACGCTGGCGTGACGTTCAAGATCTACCAGAACGACACCACCGCCTACCAGGACCTGATCTCCGACAACCTGGACGTCCTGAAGGTCATCCCGACCTCCGACATCAAGAACTTCAAGAACGACCTGGGTGATCGGTCGATCGAGTCCCCGTACGCGGGCAACCAGACGATCGCGATCCCGTACTACCTGGACAACTGGAAGGGTGAAGCCGGCAAGCTCCGCCGTCAGGCCCTGTCCATGGCCATCAACCGCGACGAGATCACCAAGGTCATCTTCAACGGTGGCCGCACCCCGGCCAAGGAGTTCACGGCCCCCGTCCTCGAGGGTTACTCCGATTCCATCCCGGGCAACGAGAACCTCGCCTACAACCCGGAGAAGGCCAAGGAACTCTGGAAGAAGGCGGATTCGATCCAGCCGTACGACAAGAGCGAGAAACTGACCATCGCTTACAACGCCGACAAGGGTGACCACAAGACCTGGGTCGAGGCAGTGGTCAACAACATCAAGAACAACCTGGACATCGCCGTCGCCGGCAAGCCGTACGCGACCTTCAAGGAAGCCCGTACGGAAGCCACCGCGCACAAGCTCACCGGCGCCATCCGCTCCGGTTGGCAGGCGGACTACCCGTCCCTGGCGAACTTCCTCGGCCCGATCTACACCACCGGTGCCGGCTCCAACGACGCGGTCTACGCGAACAAGAAGTTCGACGCGGCCATCAACAAGGGCCTCTCTGCCGAAACCGTCGAAGACGGTAACAAGGAAATGAACAAGGCCCAGGAGATGCTCCTGGCTGATCTTCCGGCCATCCCCCTGTGGTACCAGGTCGCCCAGGGCGGCTGGAGCAGCAACGTCACCAACGTGAAGTTTGGTTGGAACGGCGTGCCCCTGTACTACGCGATCACCGGCAAATAGGGCTCCTGGTCTTTCCAAGCCCTCCGCGGGGTCCGCTCCCCACCCGGGAGCGGGCCCCGCGGTCCTGCCACATCCCAAAGGTTAAGTTGATGTTATTTTCCCTGTGCCCGGAACGGGCGCGCCACACCCGGGTGGGTGAGGCCTGATGGCCAGATTCCTGCTCCGCCGTTTCCTGCAGCTGATCCCCGTGTTCCTGGGTGCCACGCTGCTGATCTACTTCCTGGTGTTCTCGCTGCCCGGCGACGCCACAGCTGCGATCTGTGGCGAAAAGGGTTGCACACCCGCCGTCGAGGCAGCGCTGCGCGAACAATACAACCTGGACCAGCCTTTCTGGGTCCAGTACTTCCTCTACCTCAAGGGGATCTTCACCTTTGACCTGGGGACCAACTTCGCCGGCCAGCCGATCACCGACATCCTGGCCCGGGTCTTCCCCACCACCGCACGACTGGCCATCATGGCCCTCATCTTCGAGGCCGTCTTCGGCATCGTCATCGGCCTCATCGCCGGACTGAAGAAGGGCAAGCTGTTCGATTCGACCGTCCTGGTCTTCTCGCTGGTCGTCATCGCCGTGCCGATCTTCGTGCTCGGTTTCCTCATGCAGTTCGTGGTGGGCGTCAAGCTGCAGTGGGCCAACCCGACCGTGAGCGGCGATGCGTCCATCGGGGAACTGGTCCTGCCGGCGCTCGTGCTGGGGTTGGTTTCGTTCGCCTACGTGCTGCGTTTGACGCGCACCGCAGTCATCGAAAACTCAGGTGCCGACTACGTCCGCACCGCCACTGCCAAGGGGCTCAGCAGCCGTCGCGTCGTCATGGTGCACGTGCTGCGCAACTCGATGATTCCGGTGGTGACGTTCCTGGGTGCCGACCTGGGCGCCCTGATGGGCGGTGCCATCGTCACTGAGGGAATCTTCAACGTCAACGGCGTGGGCAACACCCTGTACCGCGCCGTGCTCAACGGGGAGGCCCCCGTTGTCGTTTCGATCGTCACCGTACTGATCGTGGTCTTCGTCCTCGCCAACTTGTTGGTGGACCTGTTGTACGCGTGGCTCGACCCGAGGATCCGATATGCCTGAGAACTTCCAAAACGCGCCCACCGTTCGTGGTGCCAAGATTTCCAAATACCCGATCGAGCACTATGTGGCTGACCCGGAAGACACCCCGGTGCAGGCCACGGACAGTGCCGTTTCAACGGAGGCTCCGGTCTCCCTGTGGCTGGAGGCCTGGCGCAACCTGCGCAGGCAACCGCTCTTCATCATCAGCGCGTTCCTGATCATCGCGGTGATCTTCGTGGCGCTGTTCCCGGGGCTGTTCACCAACGAGCAGCCCAACGCGCAATGCATGTTGGAGAATTCCGACGGCGGGCCGGCTCCGGGCCACCCGCTCGGCTTCACCCAGCAGGGTTGCGACATCCTGGCTCGTGTCATGTATGGAACCCAGTCGTCGCTCACCATCGGCCTGTTCGCCACCTTGGCCATCGTGGTGTTCGGCGGAACCGTCGGGGCAGTCTCCGGGTTCTTCGGTGGCTGGGTCGACGCGGTGCTCGCGCGCCTGGGCGACATCTTCTTCGCGCTGCCGCTGATCCTGGGTGCGATCGTCGTCGTGCAGATCCCGTTCTTCCGGGAGAACCGCAACGTCTGGACCATCGTGCTGATCCTGGCTGCTTTCGGGTGGCCGCAGATTGCACGCATCACGCGGGCTGCCGTCATCGAGGTCCGCGATGCCGACTTCGTGGTCGCTGCTCGTTCGCTGGGCGTCAGCCGCGCCGGTGCGCTCATCCGCCACGTCGTCCCGAACTCGTTGGCTCCGGTCATCGTGATCGCGACGATTTCGCTGGGTGTTTTCATCGTGGCCGAGTCCACGCTGTCCTACCTGGGCATCGGGCTGCCGCCGGATGTCATGTCGTGGGGCAATGACATCTTCTCTGCCAAGAGCTCGCTGCGCTCGAACCCCATGGCCCTGTTCTGGCCGGCCCTGGCGTTGTCCCTGACGGTCCTGAGCTTCATCATGCTCGGCGACGCGTTGCAGGACGCCCTGGACCCGAAGGCGCGCAAACGATGAACGGTGAAACCATGACTACTGAAACCATCGACGAGGCCTCCATGCCCCGTCCGCTGCTGGAGCTGCGTGATCTGGCGATCAGCTTCAGGACCGCCAACGGCGACGTCGACGCGGTGCGCAAGGCCAACCTGACCATCCTGCCCGGTGAAACCGTGGCGATCGTCGGGGAGTCGGGATCGGGCAAGTCCACGACAGCGTTGGCGGCCATCGGACTGTTGCCCCGCAATGGCCGGGTCGCCAGCGGTTCCATGATCTTCGACGGCGAGGACATCACCCACGCCTCCGAGAAGCGGATGGTCGAATTGCGCGGTTCCTCCATCGGCATGGTGCCGCAGGACCCGATGTCCAACCTGAACCCGGTCTGGAACATCGGCTTCCAGGTCAAGGAGACCTTGCGTGCCAACGGTCTGCCGCACCAGAAAAAGGATGTGGCCCAGGTCCTGACCGAGGCCGGCCTGCCGCGGGCGGAGGAACGGGCGAACCAGTACCCGCACGAGTTCTCCGGCGGCATGCGCCAACGTGCCCTGATCGCGATCGGGCTCTCGTGCCGTCCGCGGTTGCTCATCGCCGACGAGCCGACGTCGGCCCTGGATGTCACCGTCCAACGCCAGATCCTTGACCATCTGGACACCATGACCACCGATCTGGGTACCGCCGTGCTGCTGATCACCCATGATCTGGGGCTGGCGGCGGAACGCGCGCACAAGGTGATCGTCATGTACAAGGGCCAGGTCGTGGAAGCCGGCCCCGCCGTCGAGCTGCTGACCAATCCGCGTCACCCGTATACGCAGCGCCTGGTGTCCTCGGCTCCTTCCCTGGCATCACGCCGGATCGAGTCCGCCAAGGAACGGGGGGTGGAATCCGACGATGTGCTGGTCACCGAACAAAACCCGGCCGCCGACGATGTCATCGAGGTCCGGAACCTGGTGAAGAACTACAAGATCCGCGGCGAGCTCGGCAAATCGACCGAGTTCCGTGCCGTGGATGACGTGTCGTTCTCGATCAAGCGTGGCACGACGACGGCCGTGGTCGGGGAGTCCGGCTCGGGCAAGTCCACCGTTGCGAGGATGGTCCTGGGCCTGGAGGATGCCTCCGAGGGAAGCATCCTGTTCGACGGCGTCGATCTCACGTCGCTCTCGCGCAAGGAGATGTTCGCCTTCCGGCGCCGGGTGCAGCCGATCTTCCAGGACCCCTTCGGTTCACTGGATCCGATGTACAACATCTTCCGTACCATCGAGGAGCCCTTGCGGGTCCACCGCATCGGCACCCGGAAGGAGCGGGAGGCGAAGGTCAGGGCCCTGTTGGACCAGGTCGCCCTGCCGGCATCGATGATGCAGCGCTTCCCGAATGAGCTCTCCGGTGGCCAACGCCAGCGCGTGGCCATTGCGCGCGCACTGGCGTTGGATCCCGAAGTGGTGATCTGCGATGAGGCAGTGTCCGCGCTGGACGTGCTGGTACAGGCCCAGGTGCTGAACCTGCTGGCTGACCTGCAGTCCGAACTGGGGCTCAGCTATCTGTTCATCACCCACGACCTGGCAGTGGTGCGCCAGATCGCCGACCGGGTCTGCGTCATGGAGAAGGGCAAGCTCGTCGAGACGGGCAGCACCGACGACGTCTTCGATGCTCCGCAGACCGAGTACACGCGCTCGTTGCTGGATGCGATTCCCGGAGCCGGGCTGATGCTTCCGCCAGCAGTCGCCTAGCTGGAAAACAGGCGGTTCGGGACCACGGCCCGCAGCTGAAGCTGGTTACTGCAGGAAACTGCAGCAGCATAACCCTCCGGGGCCGGCACCTCGTGCACTGACAATCCGTCCAGTGCACGGGTGTCGGCCCCGTTTGCATGTGCGGGGTCGATTCCCGGAACACGGGTGGTGCGCACGGCCGCCGGCGGAATGGACAGCCCGTATCCGCAGGCTTTGAGCAGGGCCTCCTTGGCGACCCACAGCCGTATCCGGCCGCCGAGGTCACTCGAGGAAAGAGACGAGCGTTCGTCCGGCGACAGGCTCTGTGCGTCGAAGCCATCGAACAGGTGGTCGGGGACGCGCTCGATGTCCACTCCCAGCTGCCCGGCAGCCGGAGCCGCGGCGGCAGCCATGACCCAGGCTCCCGAGCGTGACCAGTTGACGGCCACCCCCGTCAGGCCTGGCTTCCCATGCGTACCTCCGCACGAGCGGCAGGGTGCTGCATGTGCGGTGAGCCCGGCGGCCTTGATCGGCGGTAGGCCAAGGACCCGGGCACTGAGCAGGCGGGCCAAGGCGCGAGCGGCGAGTGCTCGCGCACCGTCCTCGGGGTCGGTAAGACGTCCGGCGGAGACCAAATCGGCGGTGGAAACGAACCGGTGCAGGCCACCGCGTTCCGCGGCAGCCGCCGTGAACTCCCCGACGTGCGCGATCGCCTGGAGGACGGCCGGTGGTGCGGTACCGCTGGGCATCCGGCTCAGCGCCCGATCCGGCGGTACTGCCACACCGCCAACGGGGCGAAGACCATGATGATGGCGACGCAGCTGAACAGCGCGTAGGCGACGGGGTGCAGCAGTGGCCAGCTGCTCCCCATGTCGAATCCCGGTGGCAGGCCGTTGCCGAAGAGGTCGCGCACCGCAGTGGCCACGGCAGTGACCGGGTTCCACTCCGCGATGGTGCGCAGCACTCCTGGCAAGGAGGACAGCGGGACGAAGGCTCCCGAGATGAACGTGACCGGGAAGAGCCAGATCAATCCCAGGCTCTGGGCGACCTCAACGCTGCGGGCGGTCAGGGCAATCACGGCGCCGATCCACGACACCGCGAACGTGAACGCCAGCAGCAGGGCGACCGCCCCGAGAGCCGGCCAGGGCCCGGTCTCCACCCGCCAGCCGATGGCCAGTCCGCAGACCAGGATGACGGCCATCGACATGACGCTGGTGGCCAGGTCCGCCGTCGTTCGGCCCAGGATCACGGCCACCCGTGACATGGGCAGGGAACGGAACCTGTCGATCAGCCCCAGCTGCAGGTCCTTGGCCAGGTAGACAGCGGTGAAGGAGGAGTTGAAGGTCAGGGTCTGGGCAAGGATCCCGCCGATGAGGAATTCGCGGTAGGAATCGCCGCCGAGCCGTCCACCGAAGACGAAGGCCAGCAGCAGGACGAAGATGATTGGTTGGACGATCCCGGTAATGAGAGCGCCGGGGGTGCGCCACGAATTGAGCAGGTTGCGGTGGGCGATGACGGCGCTATCGACGCCTGCGGAGACGAGGACTGACATCAGCTGCCCACCTCCTGGCGGCCGCGACCGCCGACGGCAACTCCGACCGGTAGCGGGGTGTGGTGGTCCGCGCTCGTGTCGTCGTCGCCATCCGCTGGGTCTGCGGGCGCCGCGCTGGACGCGCTGGCGCCGGTGAGGCGGAGGAAAACGTCGTCGAGGGTGGGGCGTCGCAGGGAGATCTCGGCCACGGGGATCCCCGCCGCGGCGAGCTCGGCAAGGGCCGCGGCCAAGGTGGCCTCCCCGCGGGGTGCGGGGACTCCCAGCCGGTTTCCGCCGGCGTCGACCACTGCGGGTTCGGTGTTCCCGCTGGCGCGTTCGAGCACGCGTGCGGCGCGTTCGCCGTCGGTGCTGTTGGCGGTCACGACGTCGATGCGCGCGGAGCCGGCGCGGTCCTTCAGCTCCTGGGCAGTTCCCTCGGCGATCACGCGCCCGGCGTCCAGGACTGCGATGTTGTCGGCCAATTGGTCGGCTTCCTCAAGATATTGGGTGGTCAGCAGGACGCAGGTGCCGTCGGCGGACAACGAGCGCACGGCGCTCCAGGTGTCCATCCGGCCGCGCGGGTCCAGCCCGGTGGTCGGTTCGTCGAGGATGACAACCGGTGGGCGTGCCACGAGCGCCCCGGCCAGGTCCAGCCGCCGGCGCATGCCACCGGAGTATTGTCCGGCGCGCTTGCCTGCGACTGCTTCCAGCCGGAAATGCTCCAGCAGTTCGCGGGCGCGGGTCGCGGCGTCGCGGCGGGAAAGCCCGTAGAGACGGCCCACCATGTGGAGGTTCTCGTAGCCGGTGAGCTTCTCATCGACTGCGGCGTACTGGCCCGACAAACCGATGGACCTTCGGACGGCGTCCGGTGCGGTGGCGGCGTTGTGCCCATTGACGGTCACGACACCGGAGTTCGGGGTCAGCAGCGTGGAAATGACCTTGACGGCGGTCGTCTTGCCCGAGCCGTTGGGACCCAGCAAGCCCAGCACCTCGCCCGGCCCCGCCGAGAGGCTGAGCCCATCGAGGGCACGGAATGAGCCGTAGGCCTGGGTGACTGCCTCGAGGCGTATCACTGCGAGGCGGCCAGTTCACCGGCATGCTGCGGGGTGATGTCTGCCCAGTTGCGTTCGACGTAGTCCAAGCAGGTCTCACGTGCATCCGGACCATGCATGACCACCCAGCCCTCGGGCACATCGGCAAACGAGGGCCACAGCGAATGTTGCTGGCGTTCGTTCACCAGGACGCGGAACTGTGCTGACTCATCGTCGAATGGGTTGACCATGTCACTCTCCTTGGTACTGCAGGGCGTTTCCTTCTTACGCATGGTCTTCGGGGCGGGCGACCAGAAGGTTTGCCAAGACCGGCATGATGTGAGCAAGGGCACGTTCGCTCAGTAGCTGGGAGTGCCGTTCGGGAACGTCGGTATCGATGATCGTTCCCGTCACATAGGGCGCCCAGTCGCCGGCGTCGGGCCGGTCCTGCGGGACGTCCTGGGTGGCGGTGAAGAAGTGCAGGTCCCCGCTGAAGGGCACCACGGGGGCCTCGCGGATCAACTGCGCCAGACGCCCGAAGTTCGCCATCATGGCTTCGAGGGATGCCATGGGCACCGCTCCGAGTGGATTGCCGTTCTCCCGCAACACCTCCAGGGCGCGCTCGCCGGTGAGCTCGGTACCGTCGTCGGGAACTGGGTGGCCCACCGCGTCCAGGAAGTTGGCCAGCAGCGTCCCCGCACCGCCGTCACCGACGTCGGCATTCTCGTCCTGGCGGCTGGGATAGGCGTCGAGGATCGCCAACAGGCAGACCTCCTCGCCCAGCTCCTGCAACCTGGTTGCCAGACGCTGGACCACATTGCCGCCGAAGGACCAGCCGAGCAGGCGGTAGGGGCCGTGCGCCTGGACCGTGCGGATCTCTGCAATGTAGAGGTCCACCAACCCGGTCAGCGTCTCAGCGGTCCACGGGTCGGCTTCATCGGGTGCCATTCCGGGCAGCTGCAGGCCATAGAGCGGACGCCCGGAATCCAGGTGTCGCAGCATGGCGGAGTAGCCCCAGGCGACGCCGCTGGCGGGGTGCACCGCGAACAGGGGATCGAGGGTGCCGCTGGTGCGCAGCGGTAGCAGCGGCCGCAGGCTGTCGGCCACGGATTCCCCGGCACCCCGCCCGGCCTCGTGGACCAGGGCTTCCACGGTGGGGGCACGGAAGAGCGTTTGGACTGCCAGATCGGCGCCGAGCGCGTCGTTGACGCGGGAGATGAGTTCCTGCGCCACGAACGAGTGTCCTCCGAGGTCGAAGAACGACTCGTCGACCCCGACCCGCTCGGCGCCGAGCACGTCGGCGAAGATCGTGGCGACGGCGGCCTCGTGCGGCGTGCTCGGTGGTCGCCCACCGGTGGAAGCGGAAGCCGAGGGCTCTGGAAGCCGGCGCAGGTCGGGCTTTCCGTGGGGGGTCAACGGGATGCCCGGGACCTGCACGAAGACCGCCGGGACCATGTAGGCCGGCAGTGTCGAGGCGGCCTCGCGCCGCAGGGTGTCGACGAAACCGGCAGCTGCCGGCCCGTCGTCCACGGCGACGACGTAGGCCACGAGGCGCTGCGTGGGCGGGACCCCGTCAGCGACCACCAGCGCCTGGGCGACACCGTGGACGGCGCGTAGGGACCTGGCGATCTCTCCTGGTTCGACGCGTTGACCGCGGATCTTGACCTGGTCGTCGTTGCGTCCACGGAAGGCCATCGTGCCGTCGGCTTGCCGGGTGACGAGATCGCCCGTGCGGTACATTCGCGCACCGGATCCCCCGTGGGGGTCCGCGATGAAGCGTTCGGCCGTCAACGCGGTACGTCCACGATAGCCACGGGCCAGACCGGTGCCGGAGAGATATAGCTCGCCGGTGGCGCCCGGCGGAACGTGGCGCAACCGGGAGTCCAGGACATAGGCCGCCGTCCCCGCGACCGGGGAGCCGAGATGGGGCGTGGTTCCGGAGCTGACCCGGGCCAGCAGGGCGTCCACGGTGGCCTCGGTGGGGCCGTAGAGGTTGTGGGCCACCACGCCGTCGTGGGTGGCGAGGCGCTCCCAGAGGTCGGCGTCGAACGCCTCCCCGCCCAGGGCCAGATGAAGGCGCGCGTTGCCATCGGTTCCCGAGCGTTCCAGCAGGCGCTGGAATCCCGGTTGGGACAGCAGCAGGCGCACGTGCGAGGGGGTGCTCTCCCACACGCCGATGTCCTCGTGGTCGAGGTAGTCGGCCAGTGCCTGCGGGTCGCGCCGGGTGTCGGCCCCGATGAGGTGGAGCTCGTGACCGGCGACCATCCACAGGAACGGATCCCAGGCGGCATCGAAGCCCAAGCCGGTGGTATGGGCAACCCTGAGGTGCGACTGCGCCTCGGTGGGGGATGTGGTGGGGAAGAGCATCGTCCGGTGGCTGCGCAGCAAATTGGCCAATGCCCCGTGGCTGACCTCGACACCCTTGGGACGTCCGGTCGAGCCCGAGGTGAAGAGCACATAGGCCAAATCCTCGGGGGTCGGTTGCGGGAAGGCCCCGGCAGGGGAACCACCATTCCGTGCCAGCAGGTCCTCGATGAACAGCAAGGTGGCGGCGGATCCGGAAGTGACCAGCGCCGTCCGGGCTCGTTCTTCCAAGGTCCGGGACGTGAGGACGACGGCGGGGGTCGCATCGGTGAGGATGTCAGTGATCCGGCCGTCGGGGTACTCGGCATCGATGGGGTTGCCAGCGGCACCGGTGCGTAACGTACCCACCACGGCGACCGGCTGAAGTTCGTCGCGGGGCAGCAGCAGGGACACCACATCACCCGGCCCGACACCAGCGGTGGCGAGTGCGTCGGCAATGCGGGAGGCCCCGGCATCGAGGTCCGCGAACGTGAGGCGGCGGTCTGCGGAGACAACGGCGGTGAGTCCGCCGTGCCGGGCGATCGTCTCGTCGAGGTCATCGAGGATTCCGTGCCAGACGGCGCCGGCTTCCGGCGGAGCAGGATTCGCCGTGGCAGCCTGCAGCGACGTCTCCTCCGCGGCGTCGAGCAGGTCCAGCTCATCCAAGGCGGCTTCCGGCCGAAGCGCGGCAGTGTTCGCAAAGCGAAGCAGCTGGTCCGTCATCCGGTCGATCGCCTGGTGGCTGAACAACGAGGAGTTGTATTCGAGGGTCACGGCCAGGGAGCCGTCGTCACATCGAGTGAAGGTGAACGAGAGGTCGAATTTGGCGGACCCCGACCCGTCCTCGTTCTCGATGGAGACCTCGAGCCCGGGGAGCTCGAGTGCTGCCGGGGGTTCCGCCTCGTAGGTGAGCATCGTCTGGAACAGCGGGTGTCGCCCGAGTTCCCGTGGTGGGTTCACTGCCTCCACCAGTCGTTCGAAGGGCACTGTGTCCCGGTCGAAGGCGTCGAGCACTGCGGTGCGGGCCAGGGAGATGGCCGCGTCGAGGGTTGGCCGCGAGGAATGGTCGATGGTGATTGGCAGCGTGTTCACGAAGAAGCCGACGATCTGCTCGAGTTCGGGGTCGGGGCGACCCGCGGTGGGGGAGCCGATGACGATGCGCTCGCCGGCTCCGAGCCGGGTGAGGTAGCCGCCCAACACCGCGTGCAGGGCCATGAAGAGGCTGGCGTTGTGCCGCGAGGCCAGTCGCGACAGCTCTGCGGTGGTGTGGGCGTCGAGGGTGAAGCGTGCTTGTGCTGCCGGTTGGCGGGCCTCGGGAGCGCGGTGCCCGTCGGTGGGCAGTTCGAGCTCATCAGGGGCATCCGCCAGGTCATCGGCCCAGCTCTTGAGTCGTTCTGCGAGATTCTCGTCGTCCTGTCGGGCGTCGCGCTGCCACAGGGCATAGTCGGCGTACTGCAGGGAGAGATCGGTCCATGCGGGACCGGAGCCGCCGAGTCGGGCAGCATAAGCGGTGGAGATGTCACGGGCCAATGGCTGCAGTGAAGCGCCGTCCGAGGCGATGTGGTGGATGACCAGATGCAGGACATGCTCGCCGTGACCGGTCTCGATGAGATTCGCCCGCAGCGGGAGGTCGGTGCGTAGATCGAAACCGGTTCTTGCCCCGCGGGCCAAGGCTCCGCGGAGCTTCCCGGCGGACTCCGCGCGTTCGTGCCCCAGGATGTCGCCGGTCGCCACGGCGTCGAGCACCTGTTGTTCGGGTTCGGCGCCGTCGGCGGAGTAGATGGTGCGCAGTACTTCGTGGCGGTGCACCACGTCGGCCAACGCCGCGTCGAGCGCCTCACGGTCCAGGGCGCCGGTCAGTCGGACGGCCAGGGAGATGTTGTATTCGGCGTTGCCGGGATCGAGCTGGTTCAGGAAGAACATGCGTCGCTGCGCCCACGAGAGCGGCAGCCGTTCGGGCCGTTCCGGGGCGGCGGCCAGCCATTCGAGGGGGCGGGGGACCGGTTGGCGATCATCCTCACGTGCAGCTCCCGTCCCCTTTCCCGACCGGACGATGGCGTCGGATGGGGTGGTGCGCTCGATGATGCCCGCAGGGGTGGGCGCCTCGAAGAGCGTGCGCAAGGGCATTTCGATGCCGCAAGCGCTGCGCAGTGCTGCGGAGAGGGACACTGCCAGCAGGGAGTGTCCGCCGAGCTCGAAGAAGTTGCCGTCCAGGGGGACCTCGTCGACGCCGAGGACCCCGGCGAAGGCGGCACAGACCAGGCGTTCGGTCTCGGTCGTCGGTGCGCGTCCGGCGATCGGGGCGGTGGTGGTCGGTTCGGGCAGGGCGGCCCGGTCCAGCTTGCCGTGGGCGGTGAGCGGGATGTCCTCCATCCCGACCCAGAAACCGGGGACCATATAGGAGGGAAGGTGGCGTGCGGCGTGCTGGCGCCACGTGTCGTGGTTGCCGGAACCGACCACGTAGGCCGTGATCCGGCCGCGGCCGGTGTCGGCGACGACGGCGGCGTGGGTCACGCCCGGGCCCGATGCGATGACTCGTTCGATTTCCCCGGGTTCGATGCGGAAGCCGCGGATCTTGACCTGGCTATCGGCACGTTCCACGAAGGACAGGGTGCCGTCGGCGTTGCCGCGCACCAGGTCGCCGGTGCGGTACATGCGTCCACCGTCGAGCCAAGGGTCCGCCACGAACGATGCGGAGGTCTCGCGGGGCCGGTTCACGTATCCGACGGCGGCCCCGGCTCCCGAGAGGTACAGCTCGCCGACGACGCCGGCCGGAACCGGGCGGAGCCTCGCATCCAGGACGCGGGCGTGGATGTTGGCGGCCGGGCGGCCGATGGTGACGGTTCCCGGCCTGATCGGGCTGGTGATCGAGTCCACGGCGAATTCGGTGGGCCCATAGAGGTTGTGCGCAATCAGACCAGGGTGTTCTGCCAGGTCGTACCACAGCTCTTGCGGGACCTGTTCGCCACCGAGGGCGAGGCTCATCCGGGATCCTGTTGCGGGAGCCGCCAGTCCCATCGAGAGCAGCTGGCGCGCATAGGACGGGGTGGTCTCCAAGACGGTGATGCCCTGCTCCGCGACCAGTTGCACGAGTTCCTCGGCATTGGCGCGTACGTCGTCGGGGACCATGAGCAGATGTGCACCGGCGACCATCCACAGCATGGGGTCCCAGGCAGCGTCGAAGCCCAGCCCGGCGATGTGCCCGACCGTGGCCCCCAGCGGTTCGGTGTCCGCGAAGAGGGTCATCGAGTGGTGCACGAAGAGGTTGGCGAGGGCACCGTGCTGGACCATGACGCCCTTCGGTGTTCCCGTGGAGCCGGAGGTGTAGACGATGTAGGCGGGGTCTTCGGAGCGCACGGGGTGCGGGGCAGGAGCGTCGTCCTCCCGCCCGGCATCCAACAGTTCCCGGATCCCGAGGCGCCCGGACGAGGACGGATCGCCAGCGGATCCATCGCCGGACCGTACGTCGGCTGTGCCCACGATGACTGCCGGCGCACTGTCATCGAGGATCCGGGCGATGCGCCCGGCAGGGTAGGTCGCGTCGATCGGGACCAAAACGGCACCGGAGCGCAGCACGGCCAGGGTCAGGGCGGGAACGTCGACGCTGCGCGGCAGGACGGAGGCCACCCGGTCGCCGGGGCGTACACCCACGGCGGCGAGTCCGCGTGCCAGGGCATCCACGTGGGCGGCAAGTTCCGCGAAGTCCAGTGCGCGGTCCGGGTCGCTGGCGGCCGTGGCCGTGGGATGCGCGGCGGCCGTTGCCGCAAAGGCCTCGGGGAGGGTCTGGGGGCCGTCGGTCTGGGTGGCGCCGGAGGCATGGAGTTCGAGGGCCTCCGCTTCGCCCTCGAGAAGCAGTGGGAGGTCTCCCAAGGCGGTGCCGGGGGCGTGGGCCATGGCGACGATGAGTTGCTCGAAGCGCCGTGCCAGGCCGCGGGCGACGGATGAGTCGATCCGCCGCGGGTCGAAGGAAAGTCCGCCGGACAGTGCCCCGCCGTTGGCCTGGTCGTTGCCGGTCCCGGAGTCCTCGGCCAGATCCAGCAGGAGATCGAATTTCGAGCCTCCTGATTCGGGGTTTGGTTCGGCGGCCACGTCCAGGCCGTCCATGGTGATGGCGGGGGTGGAACCGCTCTGGAGTGTCAGCATGACCTGGAAGAGCGGGTTGACGCCCTCGATGCGTTCGGGCCGGATGGCCTCGACGACGTGGTCGAAGGGTGCGTCCTGATGGGCATAGGCGCGCAAGTTGGTGTCCCGGACCCGTTCGATGAGATCCGCTGCCGTGGGGTTGCCGCCGGTCCGGGTGCGCAGGACCACGGTGTTGACGAAGAATCCCACGAGTTGTTCCAGTGCCGGGTCCGTCCGCCCGGCGACCGGAGTGCCAATGGGCAGGTCATCGCCGGCTCCCATCCGGGTCAGCGTCGCGGCGAACCCGGCCTGCAGCACCATGAACAGGCTGGCACGGTGGTCGCGTCCCAGACCCCGGAGCAGCGTCGCCGTCGCGGCATCGATGTGCACGGGTTCCTGCCCGACGGTCCCGGCGGCCGTCACGGCGGAGGCGTCGGAACCCACTGCGCCGGGGAGGCCCAGTTGCGCCGGAGCGCCAGCCAGTTCGCCGGTCCAGAAGGCCAGCTGTTCGGCCAGGGTGCTGGCGGGATCCGCTGCCTGTCCCAGCAGTTCCTGTTGCCACAGTGTGTAGTCGGCGTACTGGACGCGCAGGGCGGCGGCGTCGGGTGCGTTTCCCGCCAGTCGTGCGTTGTAGGCGAGTGAGAGGTCCTCGGCGAGCGGGGCCATGGACCAGCCATCGGCGGCGATGTGATGGATGCTCAGCAGCAGGATGTGGGAGTCGGCGTCGAGTCCGAAGAGCGCGGCACGCAACGGGAGCTCGGTGGTGAGGTCGAAGCCGCGGGCCGAAGCGGCGGCGATGGCCGCCTGCGCGGTGGCCTCCGTGGCCTGGACCCGCGGCATGTCCACGGTGACGCGATCGGCGGGGAGCACCTGTTGTGCCGGGCCCGCGGTGGTGTCGATGCCCGCCTCGGGGGATCCGGCGTCGTTCCCGCCGTGCGGGTAGATGGTGCGCAGCACCTCATGGCGGGCCACGACATCGTTGACCGCGCGGCGCAGGGCCACGGCGTCGAGCCGGCCCCGCAGGCGCAACACCACGGGGATGTTGTAGCTGCCGTCGGTGGGGTCCAGCTGGTTGATGAACCAGAGCCGGGCCTGTCCGGCCGACAGGGGCAGTCGGTCCGGTCGCGGGTGTGCTGCCAGTGCCGGGACGTCCGGCGTGGTGGCCCCACAGCGGGCGGCCAGGCCAGCGACCGTCGGGTGCTGGAAGACCTCACGCAAGGACGGGGCGGATCCGAGCCGTTCGGTCAATTCGGCCAGCAGGCGCGTGGCCAGCAGCGAGTGTCCACCGAGTTCGAAGAAGTCGTCCTCCACGCCGACCTCCTCGAGGTCCAGGACCTCCGCGAAGGCCGCGGCGACGGCGCGCTCGGCATCGGAGCGCGGCCGGGTGCCGGCCCGGTTCTCGGCCGGCGCGGGAAGGGCGCGTTTGTCGAGCTTGCCGTTCACGGTCAGCGGGATGGAGTCCAGCACGTCGATGGACGCGGGCACCATGTAGTCGGGGAGGCTTCCGCGCAGGGCCTCGCGCAGTTGGGTGGCCTCGATGTCCTGGCCCGTGGCGTAGGCGGAGAGCCGGTCGAATCCCGCCTTGTTCTGGGTGGCGATGACGGCGGCACCGCTGACGCCGGGCTGGGCGCGCAGTGACGCCTCGATCTCCGGCAGCTCGACGCGGAAGCCACGGATCTTGATCTGGTCATCGGAGCGTCCCAGGAATTCGATACCGCGTTCCCGGGAGCGACGCACGACGTCCCCCGTCCGGTACATGCGCTCCCCGGGCTGGCCGTACGGGTCGGCGACGAAGCGCTCGGAGCTGAGCTCGGGGCGGCCCAGGTAGCCGCGGGCGACGTTGGTGCCGGCGAGGTAGAGCTCGCCGACGGCTCCCGGCGGCACCGGGCTCAGTCCGGAGTCCAGGACGTACTGGCGGGTGTTGGCGACAGGGGATCCCAGATGCGGCTCGTCGGCGGAGTGGATCGGAGCGGTCAGGCTGTCGACAGTGGTTTCCGTGGGGCCATAGAAGTTGAAGGCGTGCACGGCGGGGTGCGCGGCCAGCGTCGACCACAGCTCGGCGTCGACCGCCTCGCCGCCGAGCGCGATGACGTCGGGCGCCGGCTCCTCGAGCAGACCATGCTCGATCAGTGCGTGCACGAAGGAGGGGGTCGTCTCGATGGCGTCGATGCCGGCAGCCTCGATGAAGGTCGACAGCGCCTGCGGATCCCTCCGGGTGAGGTTGTCCACGATGTGCAGCTCGTGCCCGGCGAGCAGCCACAGCATCGGATCCCAGGACGCGTCAAAGGAGATGCCGGCGGTGTGGGCTACGCGTAGCGGCCGCCCCAACCGCTGGGCTGCCGGTTCGAAGAGGGACGCCCGGTGGGCCAGGAACAAGTTGGTCAGCGACCGGTGCTCGATCGCGACCCCCTTGGGGGTACCCGTTGAACCCGAAGTGAAGATCACGTAGGCCAGGTCATCCGGGCCGGGAGCCGGGAGCGGCGCGGTCTCCGGTTTGGTGGCCAGCACCGAGACGACCAGGGGCGAATCGACGGCGATGGTGTGGCCGGGCAGGGGCTCGCCCTCACGGGCCGCGAGGGCGGCGGACGTCAGCGTGACTGCGGGTTCGGAGGCGTGGAGCATGGCATCGACGCGGGCCGGCGGGTAATCGGGATCGACCGGGACGTAGCCGGCCCCCGACTTCAGCACGGCCAACAGGGAGACCGCCAGGTTGGTGGAGCGTTCCAGATGTACCGCCACCAGGGCTCCCGGGCCGGCGCCGAAACGGCGGAGGTAGTGGGCCAGCCGGTTGGAGGCGTGGTCCAGTTCGGTGAAGGTCATCTCCCCGTCCTGGGCCACGACCGCCACGGCGTCACCCCGGTCTGCCGCGCTGGCGGCGAACTGCTCGACGACGGTCCCCTGCGGCAGGGTGCGGCTTTCGGCGGTCCCGGCGTCCAGCAGGATGCGGTGTTCGGCGTCGCTGATGGCCTCGACGGTCGAGACCTGGGCGTCTGGTGCCCCGGACATGGCGGTGACCAGGCGCAGCAGTCGCGTGGCGTGCGATCGCAGGGCAGCGCCGTCGTACAGCCCGGCGTTGCCCTGCAGGGACAGCGTGGCGGGTGCCGTGTCGTTGTTCCCGGGGGCCGTGGCGTCCCGGGGGAGGCCGTGGACCACGATCGAGAGGTCATCGATCGGGCCCGTGGAGAGGATGCCCATCGACGCCACGGAGGGACCGAAGCGCAGGCCGCTGACGACGGGCAGGATGTTCAGTGACGGGCCGAGATAGCGCGGACCGGCGTCGTGGGCGCCGAGGCGGTAGCGCTGGTGGATCAGCGCCGAGCGCAGCGCCCGTCCGGCCTCGGCCACGACGTCGCGCACCACGGCTCCCGGGCGGATCTCGACGGCGACCGGGACCACGTTGGAGGTCATGGAGGGGACCGAGGCGGCGATTTTGCCCCGGCGGGCGGTAACCGGCAGGCCGATCGACACCGTGCGTTCGCCGGTCATCTTGTGCAGGTAGACCGCCAGCGAGGCCAACAGCATCGCCGGCGCGGTCCCCGTCTGACCCAACCGGGCCACGACGTCGCCGGGCAGGTCCTCGGCATGGCGCACGATCGTGGACGCCGTTCCGTCGGGGTAGCCGGCCAGCGGATGGCCGCCGTCGGTGCGCGCCAGGAAGTCCTGCCAGTAGTCGTGGTCGGCTGTCAGTGCGTCCGAACCCTCGTAGGACGCCTCATGTTCCACGAGGTCGGCCAGCGATGCGGTGCCTGCGGTGCGGTGCCCATCGGCCGCGGCGTCGGCGTCGCCCATCAGCTCCGAGTATCCGGCGGCTACCCGCTGCAGGATCAGCACCGCCGAATAGCCGTCGAGCATCAGGTGGTGCACCCGCTGGTAGAACAGGTGGCGTTCATCGGCCACCCGGAACACCTCGAGGTGCAGCAGGGCATCGCCGTCCACGGCCCGGGGACGCTCCAGATCAGCGTCCATCAGCGCCCGGGCCTGTGCCTCGGCGTCGGCACCGGCTGCGCGCAGATCGGTCACCCGCAAGCGGGCCGCCTGGGCGGTGGGCACCTGCACCGGGCCGTCGGCCCCGTCGCTGAACCGCATGTTCAGGGCGTCGGTTTCGGCCACCATGCGTTCCACTGCGGTGCCCAGCAAACCCGTATCCAGGTCGCCGTCGATCTGCGCATACTGGGCGATCTGGAAACGCGGGTTCTCCGGGTCCAGGACCTGGGCGTACCAGATGCCGCGTTGGGCGGGCGTCAGCGGGAGGGAGACGGGCAGGGTGGGTTCAGGCATGGTGAAACGATCCTTGCTTCGGGAGCTGGGCGCGCCGGCCGGTCATGGCCGGGCACCACGGGGCGCTCCCACCCCGCGGCGGGTGGCGTCGCGGAGTGGGAGCTGCTGGACGTGGTCCGGCGTCTACTGGAATTGGCCGAACTTCAACGCGTCGCGGATGAGCTGGTTCAACGAGCCGTTGAGCAGGCCTCCGGAGAGGACATCCCCACCCAGCAGGCCACCCTCGATCAACGGGCCGTCGATCAGGGGGCCCTGGATCAGCGCCGGCGAGGAAGGTGTCGGCTCGGCGGCCTGAGCGGCGGGTGCGGCGACCACGGCCAGTCCTGCGGCGAGTACCCCGATGGTGCCGACGCCGGCGATGCGCTGGGCGATGTTCCCGGTGTGCTTCTTCACGGTGGTTCCTCCTGCGTGGATGGGCGGTCAGGGGCTGCTCCCCGGATCGCATTGCCGGGGGTTCGCAGCGGGGAACGGTGGCGGATTGGATTCAGGGGCCCGGGGTGATGCGGCTCACCTGGTCCGGGTGGCCCTGGTTGCCCGGACGGCCGCCATCCGAAACACTGGGGGATGGTTCCTGCCCGGTACGATCTGCACAGCCGGTGGAGTGTATGCGCACCCGTCGAACAGGTCTGGGCGGTGGTGGCCGATCCGCGGATGAGCTGGCCCGATTGGTGGCCGCAGTGCACCGCCGATGCCGTGGTTTCCGATCCGGCGGCCGGCGACGGGTTGGTCGGCCGCACGGCCCGCGTGGCGTTCCGGGCCTGGCTCGGCTACACCCTGCATCTGGAGATCCGGCCCACGCGCGTGCAGGCACCGCACTTCATCGAATTCGAGGCCGGGGGGGACCTCGCGGGAATCGGCAGGGTCGCCCTGGTCCCGGCCGCCGGCGAGCGGACCACCGTGGACATCCAGTGGCTGGTGCGGCCCACGCGGCGCTGGATGCTGCTGCTTTCCCCGCTGGCCCGCCCGGCCTTCACCGCAGCTCATGCCGGCGTGATGCGACGCGGTGAGCGGGGCTTGCGCCGAAGGCTGGGGGACCGACGCAGTTGATGCGATCACGCGGCCGTCCGCGATACGTTTGATCACCTGCCCGCCCTCCTCCGTCCGGGATCCCGGCCGGTAACCACCCGAAAGGACACCGCGACATCAGTTTCCGCTCCCTGCTGACGACCGTTCCGCTTGCCCTGCTCACGATCGGCGGACTGCTGCTGGCCGCCGGTGGTGCCCAGGCCGCATCCGCCACGCATTACCCGGTGATGATGAAGCGGTTGGCCGCGATCCCGACGGGAACCACTGTCCAGATCACCGCGCGGCAGCTCTTCCCGCACAACGCCTCCGACGCCAGCGGGTACCGGACCATGGCAGCACGCGTCGATTCCGGATCGGTCGCGAAATTCACCGCGGCCATCGCGACCTGTGCCGCAGGCAGTGCCGGCGAAACGGGCGTCAAGCGCCGGGCGCAGCAGGTGGGGCACGGCCAACGCTCCGCTGCCGTGCAGGCCGTCTCCGCCGATGTTGGCGCCTGCATCGACACCGCGGTTCCGCCGATGCAGCGACTCCAGGCCAAGGCGGCCCAGCGCCCGTTGACCGACGCCGTGCTGTGGATCGAGTTGAAGATGGCTGCCAGATAGACGGTGGCGGATGACAGCATGGGCCCATGACGATTCCCGAACGAGGCATGCCTCCCCTGAACGCTTCCGAACGCGAGACAGCGGACGGGTGGCTCGATTACTACCGGGCCACCTTGCTGCTCAAGTGCCAGGACCTTGATGACCAGGCCCTGCGCAGCACGCCGGTGGAACCCTCCGCTTTGAGCCTGCAGGGATTGGTGCAGCACCTGGCGGCGGTCGAACGGAACTGGTTCCGCCGTGTCCTCGCCGGTGAGGACCTCCCGTCCATCTACCCGGACGGCAAGACGCCCGAAGGGCACGACGGCGGATTCGAAGTTGATCCCACGTCCACCTTTGCCGACGCCGTCTCGGCGTGGCAGCACGAGGTTGCGGCTGCGCGGGCTAACTGTCTGGAACGCCGGCTGTCGGACACCGCACCGTTCATGGGCACGGAGGTGAGCCTGCGCTGGGTCTACCAGCACATGACCGCCGAATACGCCCGGCACTGCGGCCACGCCGACCTCCTGCGCGAGAGGATCGACGGCGTCACCGGCGTGTAGCCGGCCGTCGAACACTTCGCCGACGATCAGGTGGCGCCGAAACCATGAACGACGGCGGGGCACGGCACCTTCCGGTGCCGCGCCCCGCCGTATCGAATGTGGACCCTAGTCCGTGACCGTGAACTCCAGCTTCTCGGTGAAGTCGCGCCCATGGACGTCCGTCGTGGTGACCGACGCGGTGTGCTTGCCCGGCTTCAGCGACTCGGGAAGCCGCAGCCGCCAGAGGTGCATCGACCGGTCGGCCAGGCTGCCGCCGTGGACCAGTTGGACCTGGGCGGCCGCCGGATCGCTGAATTCGGCACCGACGTTCTGCGCCTCACCCTGCATTTGCTGGGTCCGGGCGGGCTTGCCGGCCCGTTTGCCGTCGATCGAGGCAACCACCTTCGAACCGGTGGAACCCATGAAGACGTTGGCCGTCAGCCAGGTGTTGTCCTGCAGGTCACTGCGGCTGACCTCAAGGGGTGATTCGAACGCGGAGGCCTTGCCCTTGTTCTCCACGTTGGTGTTGAACCAGTCGCGGTAGCGCGGGTCAAGTCCCGGGAAGTGGTGTAGCGGTTGTGTCCTTCGGTGAACGTTTTCAGGCGCTCAGTGC
>NZ_BAAAIV010000002.1:0-5407 GCF_039526245.1 Arthrobacter rhombi | reverse complement strand
CCGCCTCACGTTCGGGAGCCACGCCCAGCGGGCTGGCCTCTTACACCACGCTAATGGGCACTACTCGTTGTTTTAGGGGCTGCAGATACCTTGGTTGGAATGCTCGAAGGTGGTAAGAGATGATCGCTAGAAACGTTGTTCAGGGTGAGCTTCGCAGAGAGCTACTGGGGCCCCTTTCTCTGGCGGAGCGGCAGGGGAAGCCCCTTGACCTAGATAGTCCCATCGTATTCGCTAACTACGCTGAGGCAGGCGGTCCTTGGCACGTGGCTTCGTCCGGCGAAGAGGTCATATCAAGTGGTCAACCTGGAAACCGTTACGGTGTGGGGCTCTTGTTCCCACGACATCCAGTAGAGGGGGCACCGGAAGTCGATATCGACGCCCTAGGGAGCCGCGATGAAGAGGCTTCGCGGGAACAACCTGCCGGTCTGGTGCATTCCGCTGAAATAGGTATGGAAAGCGGAACTGCCGCAGATGAAGGTGACGATCTAGAGCTGACAGGCGCGTACGAAAAGTTGCCATCCAGTTTGGCAGTCACCTGCGTGATTGATCCGATTGCTCACACTGACGCGGACTGGGTTGTTCGGGGAGCTCGCTATAGGCCGTTTTCGGTCCGAATAAATGGGCAATCTCTGACGTGGTACGCGCGCGCCCCCTTCGAAGTAAGAGGACGGGTCAGCCTCGACATTCTTCGGGGGAGCCACCGTAAGACAATGACGTTGAGTGGTGAATCTTTCGGAGACGGTGAGGCCCAAATAGATGTCAGCGTCTACACTCGCGAAAGCACCCTTAGCAGCCAAAACGGCGAGACCCTGGCGACGTTTATTCTTGAGAACTGCCACTCTGGGGTCGGCCAAGAGTCAATCTTATTTCAGACTGAGTTGGAAATTTGCACCCTCGGGCAATTCGCTTTCCGACCTTTCGCTGAACGGCCGTTGATAGACAGCACTGATGAAGAAATGGCCGAGTTGGCCTTGCTTTTCAGAAATACCAGGACCTTTGCTCGCGGCCATGGTTGTGCCGCTAACTGGGGCGAACCAGTTGGCGATTGCGTTGATAGAATTTGGGCCGAAACCCTTCCAACCTATGAAGGGCCGAGCCCGACACCGGACATCACTGTTGTAGACGAGGCAGGATGCCCCAGCGCTCTAAGCGTTGAAATGAAATTGCTCGCCAACGGCAGCTCGGTGGGAGACTCGAAACTGGAGCGAGTACTTGAATCCTACGAAGCGTGGATCGAAGAGCAAAAGCAAGTCGTTCCGACTCTGCAAACACAATATGTTAAGGCTGCCAAAACAAACCTCCAGCGCTGTGAAGTCGCACTTTCCCGTATGAGGGCGGGGCTGAAGGTAGTACAGGGTGATGAACGTGCACGGTTGGCTTTTAAGCTGGCGAACGAAGCAATTCTGATGCAGCAGTATCGTTCTCGATTGCCCAAGCGCGAATTCACCTTGAAGGGAATGCGCACCAACTTTTCCACTCCGATGCCGATTGATCCTCAGATAGAGGACTCAAGGGCGAGTTGGAGAGCCTTTCAAATCGGATTCTTCTTGAGCGTAATTCCCGAGCTTGTCGATCCCACGGATTCGCAGCGTGAAAACGTTGATCTGATTTTCTTTCCCACGGGCGGCGGGAAGACGGAAGCCTATTTAGGGGCCGCAGCGTTTGCGATTATCCATAGGAGACTAGAGAATCCGGAAGATTCCGGGACAACGGTGATGATGCGATATACGTTGCGCCTCCTGTCTGCGCAGCAGTTCTCAAGGGCTTCATCATTGATTGCGGTTCTGGAACACATGCGTCGGCGGCCAGGACTGAATCTGGGGACCGAGCCAATTAGTATCGGAATTTGGGTTGGGGGAGGAGCGACGCCCAACAGATGGAAAGACGCCATCCGAGACCATGGCGACATGTCGAAATCCCCTGATGCGACGAATCGCTTCCTGCTACGCAAGTGTCCTTGGTGCGGAGCGAGGTTTGGCTACTCGCGGTTGGCAAGGGGAAAGGGGATGCTCCACGGCTACGAGAGAGTCGGTCAGCGTATCGAATTCGTTTGCCCAGACGTTGGCTGCCCATTTGGCGGACGAAGTTCGCTTCCGATTCACGTCGTGGATGACGGTATTTATGCTGCCAGACCAAGTTTCTTGCTGGGAACGGTAGATAAATTTGCAATGTTAGCCTGGCGTACCGAAGCTCGTCGTCTTTTTGGTCTTGGAATTGATGGCGAAAGGGAGCTTTCTCCTCCTAACCTAATTATTCAAGACGAGTTGCACCTCATTTCCGGGCCTCTAGGATCGATGGTTGGAATCTACGAGCCTGTCATCGAAGAACTTTGCACGGATCGCCGTCACATTCCTCCGGTCAGGCCAAAGATCATTGCAGCAACTGCAACAATCAGGAACTTCAAGACGCAGATCCGAGACTTGTACGGACGTGAGGAAGCCACTCTATTTCCTCCAAATGGCCTTGAACAGGGGCATTCATTTTTTGCTGAGCCTGCAGTGAATGAGGACGGAACCTTCAAACCCGGACGCCGATACTTGGGGATTCACGCGCCAGCTCTGAGATCCATGCAGAGTACTCAAGTTAGAGTGCTATCGGCAGCCCTTGTTGGTGGCATGCGCTTGGAGCCTGAACAGCGGGATCCATATTGGACAAACCTTTGTTTCTTCAACAGTCTGCGCGAGCTCGGAAACACCGTCTCACTCTTGCAATCTGATATTCCGGACTATCTAAAGGGATGGGCAGCGAGAGAAGGCGTCGATCGGATTAGTATGCGGATGCCCAAGAATGTCCGAGAGCTCACGAGTCGACGGAGCGAGGAGATAACGAAGGCCCTTGAAGAGCTGGAGGTATCGCTAGAAACGTCGAAGACTCAGACTGTCGATATCAGTTTAGCTTCAAGCATTGTGGAAGTCGGGGTCGACATTGATCGCCTTTCGTTGATGACTATCGTTGGGCAGCCGAAATCGACCGCTCAATACATTCAGGTAAGCGGTCGGGTCGGCAGAAAGTGGAAGGAAGCTCCAGGGCTGGTCTTGACACTTTACGGTGTATCGAAGCCGCGTGACAGAAGCCACTTTGAGAGGTTTCGAGAGTACCACGAGCGGCTTTTTGCCGGAGTTGAACCGACGAGCCTTACGCCGTTTGCTGAGCCGGTCGTCCGAAGAGGACTGCAAGGAGCAGCCGCATCTTTCGTTCGTCAGACAACTGCATATGGCACTCCATTTCCTTTTCCGAATGAAGCTTTTGATCGCGGCGTAGAACTGGTTCGGAGCCGAGCGCGACAAGTAGACCCGAACGGTGAAGAACTTGTTAGCAAATATCGAGACAGTTTAGTCAGGAAGGCGAATGCGTGGAATCGGACTGAATGGGATGGGAACCAGCAGGGAGGTTCGGTGACGGATGGACTCATGCGCTACGCGGGTTCTGTAGGAACCGAAGAATCACTCCCCATGTGGGAGGTCGCTTCATCCATGCGAAACGTGGATGCGGAGTGTCAGCTTCGAGTTTCTACTTATTACGCTGAGCTGGATGGGGAAGGCACGAATGAATAGGGGGCCGATCCGCCGAGGACAGCTGGTTTCGCCGTTTGGAGTGGGCGCAATGAGTACGCTCGTAAACGGGACTTCGATCATAACTGCGGGACTTGATGCGTGGTTCAACGTGCCAAGTGGAAGTGAACTGTATCTGGAAGAGTTCACGGCTCCTGCTACTGATCCTCGCTTGCTGAAACGTCTCAGAGTTGATGAATTGCGACTACCGCCAGATTTTAGAAGTCGTAGGCGACAATCGGAATCTGGTGGGAAGAACGAGTATCTTACAGTCCCGGCTCTTCGGTTTCCTGGCTGGAACTTCTGCCCATGGTTGAGCTGCCGACGGCTTCAAAAAACACCGTTGACCAGAAGCGAAACGGTCCGATGCGATTCACCGATTCATGAAGGCTGGAAGTCACGTCCCATCATGCATCAGGTTCCCTTTATCGCGATTTGTTCATCGGGCCACCTTTCGGACTTCCCATTTAGAGAGTGGGCTCACAAATCCTCGAATCCATCTTGTGACCGTTCTATGTCACTTCGTGCTGCTGGCAGCGGTTCGCTCGCTGGACAGGTGGTTCAATGCGAGTGCGGAGCAAAGCGTACATTAGGGCGGATACTTGAGGGTGGTAATGACGTCGATGGTCAGGAAACGTCTTTCGTTTCGGACAACCTCATTCCGGGCAACAAGTTCCTTTGCCAGGGGAGCAAGCCTTGGACTCAAGAATACGAGGACTGCAGCAAGCCGCTTCGAGGAGCCCTGCGCGGATCTGGGAATGTTTACTTTCCTAAGATTGAAACCTCGATCTTTTTACCCAATGGTAATTCTCCAACCCCGCCTGACCTGGTCGAGAGCTTGAGAAAGCCACAAGTTGAATCAAAATTGTCATTTCTCGCGCAGATAGGAATGGGTGTTTCTGTCGCTGACGTCCGGAAGCTCGTGCCGTCGGAATATCTGCTTGGGTACGAAGACGATGTAGTAGCTGCCGCAATTGACGAATTACTTGGAACGGAATTTGAGGACGCACCAAGTGCGGAGGAATCTTGTGACGAAGAAGAGCTCAATTCGCAGGCGCTTTGGCGCGCGCCGGAATACAGTGCGCTTGGGCGTATTTTGAATTTCGAAGACCTCAGGACCAGCGATCCCGGAATGGCAGAGTCGGTTTCCGGTCACTTTCAACTTGTGCACAAAATAGAGTCGCTACGGGAGACTCGTGCGCTTCGAGGCTTTACGCGACTTCGAGATTCAGCTTTGTCGCTCGAGGCCGGCAAGGCTTCACTTCAACGAAGCAAGGGGAGCGCCAGTAGGACTTGGCTTCCAGCATTTGTCGTTCGTGGCGAAGGAATATTTTTCGAATTCCGCGAGGACAGGCTGGCAGCCTGGGAAGCGACTCCAGCTGTTGAGAGGCGGATTGAGAAGCTTGCTTCCAAGCACGATGAACTTGTGCGCAGCAGCGGGGATTCTCATGTATCCGGCGTGAGCGCCAGGCTAGTCCTTCTTCATACGTTCGCGCACGTCATGATTAATCAACTTATCTTTTCCTGCGGCTACAGCAGCGCCTCGCTAAGGGAGAGAATTTACGTCCATGATGAGCAAATGAGCGATCCAATGGCAGGAGTGCTCATATATACGGCTGCCGGCGATTCCGAAGGGACAATGGGGGGGCTTGTGAGGATGGCAAATCAAGACAACCTCGAGAAAGTGTTTGCAGCCGCAATTTCTGAGAGTGAATGGTGCGCTTCGGACCCAATTTGCATGGATCTTGGACGTACGGGACAAGGGCCAGACGGATGCAATCTTGCGGCTTGGGTCAAGTCCCGGGAAGTGGTGTAGCGGTTGTGTCCTTCGGTGAACGTTTTCAGGCGCTCAGTGC
>NZ_BAAAIV010000001.1:172170-194630 GCF_039526245.1 Arthrobacter rhombi | reverse complement strand
CGGCCGGTTTCGTTGTAGCGGACCTTCGCCAGGACCGGATACATCATCACCAGCAAGCCGATGGCAATCGGCAGGGACACCGAGCCGATCTTCACCGCATCCAAGGCCGAATCCAGCCCGGGGATGAACCTGCCCAGCAGCAGGCCGGCGGCCATCGCCGCGATGATCCAAACAGGCAGGAACCGATCCAGGGTGGAGAGCTTGCCTGCGACGGCGGCCTCCCCCGGGACGGCAGGTGCGGTGGTCTCGGTGTTCACGAGGCTCCTTGAATATCCAATATCGGATTGACGGTTGTCGATGCAAGAAGTATCCACACCTATATCGACAAATGTCAATCCATGGCACAATGGGGCCATGGAAACCCTGCTGGCACCCGAAACACGCACCGGCGCGCCTTGTTGCGAGCCAGCCGGTGGTCCGGCACTCGATGCCATCGAGGCCCAAGCCACGGCGCGCATCCTGAAGGCGCTCTCGGATCCGAACCGCTTGCGGCTGCTTTCCATCGTCAAGTCCGGCGAGGGTGGCGAGGCGTGCGTCTGCGACCTGACCGAACCACTGGACCTGGGCCAGCCCACGGTCTCCCACCACCTGAAGATCCTGGTCGACGCCGGGTTGCTGAACCGCGAGAAGCGCGGCACCTGGTCGTACTACTCCCTGGTTCCCGGGGCGCTGGAAGCCGCTTCGCAAAGCATCCTCGCCCTGTAGGTGGAACCTCCCGCCAAACCCCTGTCCGCCCCTCCGGGCGGCCGGCGGGCAACGCGGGCGCCCGGATTCGGTCCGGGCGGCGGCCCACCTGCGCGGCGGGGCGTCGTCATCGCGGGCCTTGGCCTCGGGCAGATCCTGTCGTGGGGCTCGACGTTCTACCTGCTAGCCCCGCTGGCAGCCCCGATAGCCGCCGACACCGGATGGCCACATCCCTGGGTCGTCGGCGGTGTTTCCGTGGCACTGCTCGTCGCGGCGCTGGGCTCGTCCGCCATCGGTTCCCTGGTTTCGCGCAACCATGGCCGAGAGGTCCTGGCGGCAAGCGCCCTGCTGTTGGCCGGCGGGCTCGCCACCCTCTCCCTGGCACCCAACCAATGGCTCTACCTCGGCGCGTGGGTCATCCTCGGAGCCGGCATGAGCGGCGGCCTCTACAGCGGGGCATTCGCGGTCCTGGGCCATGCCTACGGGGCCACGGCCCGCTCCTCCATCACCGCCCTGACGCTGTTCGGCGGCTTCGCCAGCACCGCCTGCTGGCCATTGACCACCCTGCTGTCCAACGAATTCGGTTGGCGGTGGACCTGCGCGGCATACGCCGCGGCCCATCTGCTGGTCACCTTCCCGCTGTATGTGCTCCTCGCCCCGCACGGCAAAGCCCGCCCCGAACCAGCAGCAGAACCCAACCAGAACCCGCCGGCCAGTGCCCGGCAGCCTGGCCCGCTGTGGCTGCCCGTGGCGCTCATAGCCCTCATCACCACACTCGGCACCTCCGTATCGGCGGTCGTGTCGGTGCACGTCTTCACGCTGCTGGCGCCACTGGGAGCCAGCGGCGCCGTCGCCGTTGGCCTGGCCGCCACCATCGGCCCCTCGCAGGTGGGCGCCCGGCTCGTTGAATTCACCCTCGCCCGGCGACACCATCCGTTGTGGACCATGCTCACGGCGGTCACGGCCATCACAACCGCCCTCGCGCTCCTGGCTCTCGGGCTCGGACCACTACTCCTGCCCATGGTCGTGTATGGGGCGGGGATCGGCCTGAACTCCATCGCCAACGGCACCGTTCCCCTGGCCCTCGTCGGACAGGAACGCTACGCACGGACCATGGGACGGATAGCCCTTCCATCCCTGCTGGCCCAAGCCGCAGCCCCCGTCTGGGGTACCTCGTTGATCAGCGGCTGGGGGGAGAAGCCGACACTCCTGGCCTTGGCTGCGATGGCACTGGCAGCAGCGGTCCTGACGCTCTGGCTCATGCTGCTTCACCGAGGCGGCGGCCGGGGCCGCCCAGAAGGCAGGAGTCCGGCCTAACCCCGGGAGCCGGCCCTTGGGCTACGCCTCCCCCGGCAGTGCGGCTGTCTATTCGGACGGTTCTTGCCTGGACGGGCAGCGGGCCGTGCCATAGGAGCAGAACACACAGCAGTCACCGGCCAGGGGCTGCAGACGCTCGCCGCATTCCGGACAATTCCAGAAGTACTGGCAGGAGTCCACCGACATTTGCGCGGAGGTCTCCCGGCCACACAACGGGCAGGTCACTACTGATGTCAGCTCAATTCCCATGCCTTCATTCTCCGCCACCGGTCGGCCTGAGGTTCACGGATCCGGGTTTGCATGGGGAGGTTGCATCCAATTCGATAATGCCCACTTCCATGCTCACCACGAATCTGCCGCACATGGGTTCATCCTTGTCTGGACAACCCGTCCCGGGCCAGGGACTTCGCCAACCACCCAGTGACACGAGACAGCCCCCGGCAACTAGTCTGCCGAGGGCTGCTCTGAGCTGATGCTGCCGGGTTAGGCGTGAACCTTCCGGCGTGCATGCCCCACCCGCAACAGGCCTGTTCCTATCGTCCAGATGAGTGCAAGCACCTCGGTGATGACCAGGCTCCAAATACCGAAGAAGATCATGATCATCCCCCCGATATCCGCACCACCCGAACCGCCGGAGTAGTCCATGGCCAATCCTGCGAGCAACGCCAGACCCGACAGGGCGACCAAGGCTGAGATCCAGAAATATGCAACCCTGCTGTCCTTGCTGAGCCGGCGCAGGGCCAGCAGCGAAAGCACCATTGAAAGGCCACCCGTTACGGCCAGGATAAGCATGAACTGGCCGAAGCCCATCTCAGGGTTTCCCGGGCGCGCCTGGAACATCCAGGCCCAGAAGGCCAATGCCGCCAACGCAACTGTATGGAGTATGTAGCTCATGGACCTAGCCTACTTCCCGTCCCACCCATTGGTCTTTTTGGAAACCACTGAGTAGTAAAGCGAGGCCATGCTGTAACAGGAAGCGCGAGCCGAGGATGAGCGTGACTCATAGAAAGTGTAGGAGCAGTTCTGCTCCAATCGTCCTCGGAACGTAGTGTCACAGTAGCGACGGTCAGATCGTTTGTGGGCCACGGTGCCACCCCGTTTGATGACGTTGTAGATGCAGATGTCATGACGTGCACAGGGGCCCCTTGAAGTCTGCCCTGAGAGTCACGTACGTCCTGCCTGTGGATTTCACCGCCTGGGCAAACGAGTTAGGCGACCAAGTGCAGTAGTCGTGCAATGACCTGTTTTTCGTTGCCTTGGGATTGTAGATGTAGTTGCTCGGGACAGTGATCTTCGACGGACGGGAAATGGCCGCCATGGTCCCGACTGTCCCCATGCTTGAATCTTCGTTGACCACCATGGCCTCCATTGCATCGGCGGCATCCTCGAGCTGACTCTGGTTATGGTCGGCACCGATGAACGGTGCCACGACGACTTTGCTTTGCTGCGCTGCTTCGGACGGTATCCGCACAATCATTCGGCCCTCTTGGAATGCAACGGATGTTTTCACTCTGACCCCGTTGACATTGACCGCAGAAATTTCAACGGCCGCATCCTGTCCGCCGCATCGAAGGGACTTCGAGCCGTCCTGAATCATGCACGCGTCCGGCAGGTCGAACTGGTAGGTGCCTGTTGTGGACGCATTGTTCGGATCCGCCGTCTGCGGTGCCAACCCGTACAGGGTGTCGGCGCCCGCCCCTACTTCCGCAACCACGTTCGCGGCCGGTTCTGGCGGGGTGGTCGGTGGCTGCGCCTGTGCTAGCGCTGGTTGCACACCGACCATAGTCATGGTTGCAGCGAGGGCGACTATTAGCCGCACTGATCGTGCTTTCATTTTTCCCATTTTTTTGCCTAACAAGATTAGTAAATAATGTCTTCTTCGCAGCTCCGTGTCAAGCATTGACAGAAAATGAAATAGTCGACTCATCGCCGGCTTCAAGTCCCTGACCTCCTCTCGCCGCCCCGCTCCCTGCGGAAACTAAAGAAAGGAGCACGATGACCATCCAAGACGCCCGCGAGAACCTCCACGCCCACGACGGCAAGTTCGCCATCAAATCACCAGCCCAGGAAGCCGCCATCGCCTTGCCCTGCATCGCCGATTCGCCGATGCGTCTGGACCTCCGCGGCGCACGCGACGTGGACCTGCATCTGACCAACTACATGGCTCTACCCCCTTTACGCCGCCAACTTTCCGAAGCTCCCTGGTCCAACCCGTCCAGGTCGACGACTGCGAATGGCAGACCTACATCCGCGACGGCCAAGTGGCGGTCGACAGGCGACTCAGACTGGTCCACGCAGTCTGACTCGACGACGGCGACGGCGCAGAACCAGCTGCCAGCCCGCGTACGGGACGGCCGGGGCTCACCCGTACTGGGGGTTCGAGGCCAACACTCCCCAATTACTCGTAGTGCAGGGAACAGCGGTGAATGTAGACGGCGATCAACACTGCCGTCGACACGAAATGGGCACAGCAGATGCCGGGCCCTCGCTTGTGTTCTTGGACTAGCGGCATTCAGACGGCGGCCGCTCGACGGTTGGAGACGGCGCATGAGCGCACGAACGCATCCAGGGTGCCCTGGGTGTAGCGGACGACCACCCGCCTGCCCGCCAGGTGCACATGCGCCGGGCCAACTCCCAGGTCTTCACGACGCCAGTCCCCCAGGAGCCGGGCGCTGATGCCTAAGCTAAAGGTGGCTTGCTTTTCGGTGAGGAGGGCCGGGACCGCGTCCATGGCTTGGGTCTGTTGCATGTAGACGTATAGCGGGGGACCCCGGTTCTGGTCCACGGCCCAAAACGACGAGCAGGGGACATACAAACGTCCCGGTTGCACGCGGCGACCCCTCGCACTAAGGACCTCATGAACACAAATACCGGGCGGCTCAAGAAAGGTGCCATCCTCATACGCAAGACCGGCCCCTTCCCCGAGGAGGCCGTGTGGATCGGCGAATCCTGGATCCGTAGCGAACCTGCGAAGGGTGACCGAGCCGCCAATTGCCGGGGCGCTGTGTATTACCGACTCGAGGACGGGGGGCAAGACGAAAGAGACCAGCGCCCAAGGGTTCACAGCCATCGACGCCATGGGTGCAGCGATCGACCGCGTTGAATTGAAATTCAACACTCATGCCACCGAGTCGGCGCGAAAGCACCTGCTCGACGCCGGGGGCATCGGACCCACCTCAACCGTCGGTGCCATCTGGTCACATTGGCACGAGCGAGAGGCCGGGGACCGTCCCCCGACGATCGACAACTACCAGGCCAACTTCGATCGCTGGATCGCCCCGTCTTGGGAACGAAGCAGATCAGCATGCTCACACCGGGCACCATCCGCGACCAGCAGCGCATCGCCCTGGAGGGGCGCATCGAACGCATTGTCAGCTCCACGGACAGTCGACTTGCACACCGCGGCGGGCCATCCGCCACGCGCACGTCTGCGGCCGTCATGGCGAACATCGTCGAGCATGCTGAGGCCTACGGCTGCTTCGACAGCCGCGGTACAGTCGTCGACGACCTGGTGATCAAAGAGATCCGTCGGCGCAAAAAAGCCGGCACGGGGCATCAGCCGCGGGCGCTGACCGACGAGGAGGCGCAGGTCTATATGAAGCGCGTCCTGGCCTGAACTTACGCTCCACAGAGGGGCCGGGCCGGCAACCAGCACCTGCCTGTAGTGCTCTCCCTTTCCGTGCCCACAGCCTCACTCGTCTCCGAGACGCTGGGCATCACCCGAGATCAGATCATGGAGGAGTCCGACACTGACCGATTTATCGCCTTCCTGGGCGGGGCCGTAAAGCGTTCAAAGGAGCTAGGCCTCTACTGGGACCCTAAAGCAAAGGACGGAAGCACCAGCGGGATCCCGATGCGTCTGGGAGAAGCCGCCTCCGAAATGCTGCGCGACCACCCGCGCCGCGTCCCCGACGGCGGACAGTTCAATTTCGACTTCCACAGCGAGGTGGGCGGATTGCTGGACCGAGGCAACGTCGCTCGCGCGTCACTTGGCCAATACCGGCAGGGCAAGTCCGCGGGCCAGGGCGAGCGCTGCAACACCCACACCGCCACGAGGTCAAGCTGAGCTGGGTCAGCTTCCATACCACTCGGCGCACCACACTGACGCGCATCTACAAAAACTCCGCCGAGCTCGCCGAACGTGTCGGCCGTCAGGCCAGCAGGACGATTACGATGACATAAATTAACCCCTGCGCCGCCGGTATTGTCGACCTAGATACGCCAGATATCCGTCTGTCGGGCTTCAAACCGGCCCGGTAACTTCACTCGGTTGAATTACGGGCGGGGCCGGGAATCAACCGGGATCCGGGGTTTCCGGGTCGGCGACGCATGGCCACCGACCCGGAACCTTCCCTCTATTTGCAATGGAAAATGAGTACCCCCAGTCGGACTCGAACCGACAACACAGAGATTTTAAGTCTCCTGCCTCTGCCAATTGGGCTATGGGGGCCCGGGGATAAATCCTACAAGAGCGGCAGATACCCCGGACGCAACACGGCGCCGCACCGGCCAGGAACCTGGTCGATACGGCGCCGTGGGGGATGCTACTTGGCTGCGGCTTCCTGCTTCTCGCCGACGCCGTCCGCCGCCGGCTTCTCGGCGGCCTTCGGCTTCGGGGTGGCTGCCTCCACGAACTGGCGACGCGGGGTCTGCAGGTCGGAGATCTGCGTGATGTCGCGCTTGAACAGCAGGCTGGAGAACCAGCCACCGACCACGCGGAACTTGCGCTCGAACGTCGGCATGGCCATGCCGTGGTACCCGCGGTGGGCGGCCCAGGCAGGGAGCCCCTTGAGCTGCAGGCCCATGATCTTGGCCACGCCCTTGCCGGTGCCGAAGCCGGCGACGGCGCCCAGGTTCTTGTGCTCGTACTCGCGCACCTGGCCCACACCGTAGCGGGTGGCGTAGATGTTCGCGGCGAGCAGCTTGGCCTGGCGGACGGCGTGCTGCGCGTTGGGGACACAGGTGCCGTCGGGCAGGCCACCGGTGACGTCGGGCACTGCTGCCACGTCGCCTGCGGCCCAGGCACCCTCGATGGGGCCATCGTCGCCGGTGATGCGCAGGTCGGTGCCGGTGCGCACGCGTCCGCGCGGCTCGATCGGGAAATCGGTGGAGCGGACCATCGGGTTCGCCTGGACGCCTGCGGTCCAGATGAGGGTATCTGCCTCGAACGACTCGCCGGGGGTCTTGTCCACCATGTTGGTCAGTTCCAGCTTGGCGCCGTCGACCTTGCCCAGCGACGTGTTCAGCAGGACCTCGATGCCGCGCGAGCGCATGTGCTCCACGACCCAGACGGCCTGCTCTTCGGTGACCTCGGGCATGATCCGGCCCATGGCCTCGACCATCACGAAGCGGATCTCGTCCTGTTCGACGCGGCTGGTCTTGGCGACTGCGGCGCGGGCCATGTCCTCGATCTCGGTGATCGTCTCGATGCCGGCGAAGCCACCGCCGACGACGACGAAGGTCAGGGCACGACGGCGGGCCGCCGGGTCGCTCATCATGGAGGCGGTCTCGATGCGCTCCAGGACCTTGTTGCGCAGGGTCACCGCTTCCTCGATGGTCTTCAGGCCAATGCCGGCTTCGGCCAGGCCCGGGATCGGGAAGGTCTTGGTGATGGCGCCGGCGGCCATGACGACGTCACGGTATCCGAGCTCGAAGGGCTCGCCCTGGGAGGGGACGATGACTGCCTTGCGGTTGGCGTGGTCCACGGCCGTCACGCGGCCGGTGATCAGTTCCGCGTTGTCCAGGTGGGCGCGGTGCGAGACGATCGCGTGGCGCGGCTCGATCTGGCCGGCGGCCACCTCGGGCAGGAACGGCTGGTAGGTCATGTAGGGCAGCGGGTCGACCACGGTGACGATGCCGCCGTGGGCCTTGACCTTGTTCTGCAGCTTCATCGCGACGTACAAACCGACGTAGCCACCGCCGACGACGAGGATACGTGGGCGATCGGACAGTTCAGGAGTGTTTGCCATGGCTCCATCCTAACGCGGATGACCCTTATGTGAAAGTCTTCACTATCTACTTTCGGGGAGATCGTCAAAGGGGTCGTGGCCGTCCGGCGCTGCGGTCCATTCCCCGCCGGCGATGGTCCCGGTGGAGGCTGCGCGCGCAGCCCGGTTCCGTCGTCGTGCCAGGCCCACCTGCACCGCTCCGGCGGCGATGACGAGCACCAGCAGAGACCCGAATCCGATGACCAGGACGCCGGGCAACACGCCTCCCGGCTCGGCCGGCGCCTGGGCCCGGGGCGCGGCGATGGGCGCCACGGTGGACTTCGCCTCGGGTTTGGTGCGCGGTGCCGTGGTGCTGGGGGCCGCCGGCTGGCCGCGGCGGTGGACGTGGATCCACTCGCTGATGGTGCCCAGCGGGTTCTCCTGCACCGAGGGCACATCCGCCGTCAGCGCCGCCTCGGCGTCGAGGAGCCCGTAGCCGTAGAGGTTGTCGACCCCCGGCTTGCCGGCGTCCCGGGCCGTGACCAGGATGCGCTCGATGACGTCGGCGGCCTTCATGTCCGGGTACTTCGAACGGATCAGGGCGGCCACCCCGGAGACCAGCGGTGCCGCGCCGGAGGTTCCCGACCAGTCGGCATAGCCGCCGTCGGGCAGTCCGCCCACGAGCGGGTCGGCCGGCGCCGCCACGCCGATGCTGATCCCCTGCGTGGAGGAGTCCCAGCTGGCCTTGCCCTTCTTGTCCACCCCGGCCACGGTGAGCACTCCGGGGATGGTCGCGGGGGCCCCGACCTGCTCCATGCCGCCGGCCCGGTTGCCCGCGGCGGCGACGATCACCACATCATGTTCCTCGGCGTACTGGAACGCGTCGTCCCAGCTGGTCGGCCAACTGGGGGTGGTGGAACCGAGCGACATGTTGATCACCTTTGCCCCCTGGTCCACCGCCCATTTGACGGCCTCGGGGACCTGCTCGCTGACCGGGACGCCTCCCGGGTTCTCGGAGCCCAGCCAGAGCGATCCGGAAATCAGTTCGGCCTTCGGGGCGACGCCGATGACCCCGTCCGGACCGGGGCCCGGCTTCGGGATCTTGACGGGTTTCGGCTTTTTCGGCGGATCCTCGTCGTCCTTCTTCGCGTCCTTCACCGCCCGTTTCCAGGCGATGTCCTGCTTTTCCGCCTCCGCCTTGGCCTTGGCGATGGCCTCGGCGTTGTTGCCGTGGCCGGCCAGCAGCGTGCCGACCAGGGTGCCGTGCTCCGGCAGCGCACCGATCGGCGCCGTCCCGTTGGAGTCGCCCGCGCCGGAGAAGTCCTTGCCGCCGACCACCTGTCCACGCAGGTCGGGATGCGATCCGTCGGTGCCGGTGTCGATGACCGCCACCTTGACCCCCTCGCCCTTCGAGGTCTTCCACGCCTGCTTGATCCCGGAGGATTCGAGCCAGTACTCGCTGTCGCGGATGTGGTCGGCCTGCGCGGCGGGCGCGGCGACCAGCAGCGATCCGGCGGCGACCAGGGCAGCCAGGAACGCGGCGGCAGCACGCTGTGGACGGGGCCTCACGGGCGGTTCCTTCCGGGGGTACGACGACGGGGTGCGGCTGGCGCGCAACTCTCTAGTTCCGCGCCAATCCGAGGGCAATGCCATCCAGAATATCGTGCTCGCTGGCCCCGGCGGTGTGCACCCGGTTCCCGGTGGCCTCGGCGACCCGGCGCAGGATCGTCCGGTAGATCAGCGATCCGGCACCAATCACGTCCACCCGGCCGGGGTGCATGTAGGGCAGCTGTTCGCGGCGTGCGCGCGAAAAAGAGAGGAATTCGCTCGCGGCTGCCTCGATGACGCCCAGGGGCAGATCCGTACCGTCGATGGACTCCGGTTCGTAACGGTGCAGATCCAGCACGTGCGCGGTGATGGTGGTGATCGTTCCCGCCACCCCCACGACGCGGTCCACGTCCTGGATCGGGAGGGCGGCGAACACGTCATCGATTTGCCGGTTGGCCTCGGCCTCGGCGGCGGCTACCTGTTCGGCGGTCGGTGGGTCATCGGTGAGGAAGCGTTCGGTGTAGCGAACGCAGCCCATGTCGATGCTGATGGCACCGCGGACTCCGTCGGAGTTGCCGACGACGAATTCGGTGGACCCGCCACCCAGGTCGATGACCAGGATGTCCTCGCCGTCCGCGGGCGGGCGCACCGAGACGGCCCCGGCGAAGCTCAGCTGGGCTTCCTCGGATCCCTCGATGACTTCGGGTTCCACGCCGAGGCGGTGGCGGACGCCGTCGATGAATTCCGCGCGGTTTCCGGCATCGCGGGTCGCCGACGTGGCGACAAATCGGACGTGCTGGGCGCCATGGGCGCCGATCAGTGCCGCGTACTCGTCGACCGCAGCGAGGGTGCGCTCCAGCGCCTCCGGGGCGAAGTTGCCGGTGGCATCCACGCCCTGGCCCAGGCGCACGATGCGCATTTCGCGGACGATGTCGACCAGACGCGCGTTGCCGTCGTCGTCCTCGATGACATCGGCGATCAGCAGGCGGATGGAGTTGGTCCCGCAGTCGATGCCCGCGACCCTCATGCCTGGCCTCCTGTGGTGTTCGTGGTGGTGTCCCCCGTGGTGGCCTCGCCGGTTTCCTGCTGTTCGCGGGCCTGCCGGGCGGTGGCGCGGCGGGCCTTCTTGGCAGCCGGGTCCTCCGCCTGGGTCTTCACGTGGCGGCTGCGGTCGCGGTCGGGCACGGGGGCCTCGGTATCCCAGGCTCCGCCGCACTGGCAGCGGTCCGCGGTCCACCACTCGGCGATGCCGGCGATGGCCTCGTCCCCCAGCGGGTTGACCCCGGGGCCGGCGGCCAGTGAATGACCGACCAGCACGTGCAGGCATTTGACCCGGGAGGGCATGCCGCCGGCGGAGACGCCGTCGATTTCCGGTACCGGGCCCACTCCGGTCCGGGTGCCAATGGCCTGGCGTGCTGCCAGGTAGTCCCGGTGGGCACCGGTGTAGGCCTCGGCCAGGTCGGTGTCGTGGCCGAGCCGTTCGGTCATCTCCGCCATGGTGCCGGCGGCTTCGAGCCGGGACACCGCCGCGGTGATGACCGGATGCGTGAGGTAGAACGTGGTCGGGAACGGGATCCCCGAGGCCAGGCGCGGTGCCGTGGTGGCCACCAACGGGTTGCCGCAGACGCAGCGCGCGCCGATCTCCACCACATCGCGGGCCGGACGGCCGAGCTGGCGACTCAGCGTGTCCAGGTCGGCGGCGGTGGGGACCCGCTGTGCGGCGTCCAGCGCCTCATGGCGCGGCGTGGTGGCGGGGTGCTCCACGGGTACTCCTTCGAAAAGACGGATCAGTCGGTGGCCGAGCGGACAACGGTATCCCAGAGCGAGTCCACCCAGGGCAGATCGGTGCGGACATCGCCCACGCTCTGGGGACCGACGGCACTGTCATCGCCGGTCGCACCGACCACCATGTACTTCTTCTCCCCCGGCATGACGAGGTTGATGCGGTTGCGTGCCTGCGCCTTGACGTAGGCCGGGTCGTCCCAGCGGCTGATCTGCGTCTTGAGATCGTCCTGTTGCTGCTGCTTCTCCGCAATGGAGGACTGCAGTTGGGCGATCTCGCTGCGCTGGCTCATGTAGGTTCCGACGCTGGGCAGCAGCAGCACGGTGACCACCACCAGGATGACGGCCAACGCGAGCATGCGTCCGGAGAATGCCCGCGCGGGGACCGGTGCTGCATTGCCGGCCGGCTGCTGGTGCGCTGCGGGCTGCCCGGGGCCAGAGCCACCACCGGAGCGGATGGCCCCGGAGAGCTCGGCCCGCTCACGCAGCCGCTTCTCGTGCGGGGTGCTGGGGCGCTCGCCGGGACGTTTGACGGCCGGGCGGGTGGCCGGACGGGCGCCAGCCGGCTTTTCTGCTGCGTTTGCGGTGGAACGCGATGACGTGGAGGCCGGCTTCGCAGAGCTGCTCTTTGGGGAGTTGCTCTTCGCGGAGCTGGTTTTCGCGGTGCCGGTCGTGGACGTGCCGGTCTTCCGGGGCACCGGACGGGCGCGCGGGGCCGCGGCAGCCTCGTCGTCGTACCCGGGAGCCGCACCGAGCGGGACCACCTTGTTGCGGTTCACCGCTGCGGGGGCCGAGCCGCCGGTTCCGCGGCCGGACTCCCCGGCGTAGCCGGTGCCGCGCCCTGCGGGGTCCTCCGAGGCGGGGCCGCTGCCCGTGGGGCGCACGCGCGGCATGTTGGGGCGTCGGGTGGCCATGAAGCTCCTGCCGGTCTGCTCGGATGGACGGATGGGTCGGGCCGGGACCCGCGAGGGGGCGTAACGGCCCGAGGGGAACCTCCGGTGACCGGCGGTTCCCCTCAAGACCTTACGCGGTGCGGTGCGGCGTTACGCGGTGAAACGCGGGAAGGTCGACTTTCCGGCGTAGACCGCGGCGTCGCCGAGCTCCTCTTCGATGCGCAGCAGCTGGTTGTACTTCGCCACCCGCTCCGAACGTGCCGGGGCGCCGGTCTTGATCTGGCCGGCGTTGGTGGCCACGGCGATGTCGGCGATCGTGGTGTCCTCGGTTTCGCCGGAGCGGTGCGAGGTGATCGTGGTGTAGCCGTTGCGCTGGGCCAGCGAGACGGCGTCAAGGGTCTCGGTCAACGAACCGATCTGGTTGACCTTGACCAGCAGCGAGTTCGCGGTACCGGCGTCGATGCCGCGCTGCAGGCGCTCGGGGTTGGTGACGAACAGGTCATCGCCCACGAGCTGGACCTTGTCGCCGATGGCGTCGGTCAGCGTCTTCCAGCCGTCCCAGTCGTCCTCGTCCAGCGGGTCCTCGATGGACACCAGCGGGAAGTCGGCGACGAGGCCTGCGTAGTAGTCGCTCATCTGGGCCGCGGTGCGCTGCTCGCCCTCGAACTGGTAGGTCCCGTTCTCGAAGAACTCGGAGGAGGCCACGTCCAGGGCCAGCGCGACGTCGGCTCCCGGGGTGTAGCCGGCCTTCTTGATGGCCTCGGTGATCAGTTCCAACGCGGCACGGTTGCTGGGCAGGTTCGGGGCGAAGCCGCCCTCGTCGCCCAGGCCGGTTGACAGGCCCTGCTCCTTGAGCACCGACTTCAGCGAGTGGTAGACCTCCACGCCCATGCGCAGGCCCTCGGAGAACGTGGACGCGCCGACGGGCACGACCATGAACTCCTGGATGTCCACGTCGGAGTCGGCGTGCGAGCCGCCGTTGAGGATGTTCATCAGCGGCACCGGCAGCACGTGGGCGTTCGGTCCGCCCAGGTAGCGGTACAGCGGCAGGTTGGAGGACTCTGCCGCTGCGGAGGCGACGGCCAGGGAGACGCCGAGGATGGCGTTGGCGCCCAGGGTGGCCTTGTTCGGGGTGCCGTCGAGGTCGCCCATGATCTGGTCGATGGCCCGCTGGTCGGTGGCGTCCTGGCCGATCAGGGACGGCTGGATCGTGTCGATGACCGCGTCGATGGCCTTGGTGACGCCCTTGCCCAGGTAGCGGGAGGAGTCGCCGTCGCGCAGTTCGACGGCCTCGAAGGCGCCGGTGGAGGCGCCGGAGGGCACGGCTGCCCGGCCGAGCGAGCCGTCGGAGAGCAGGACTTCGACTTCAACGGTGGGGTTACCGCGCGAGTCGAGGATTTCGCGGGCGTGGATGGCGTCGATCAGGGCCATGGAAGGTACTCCTTCGTCGGTGGGTGGGGGCCGTACACGTCAGTGGATACGCGGGCACGTTGCCTCGCGACCCAGCCTAGCGCGTGACGGGGGCCTGCGGGGAAGTTGGTGGCGCGCTCGTCATGTACTGCACGACGGCGGTGCGCAGTGAGCGCTCGGCGTCGAGTCCGCGCTCATGGGCCGCAGCGACGATCCCGAAGAGCAGCTGCCCGAGTTCGTCCTCGGTGGCGGGAGCGGGGACCGCCGCGGGAACCGGGGCCGGGACGGACGGCGCCGCTGCGGCGGCAGGGGTGCCGTCGTGTTGGCCTGCGGTCCAGCGTGCTGCCCGTTCGAGCGCCTTGTCGGCCAGGGCGAGGGCCGGCAGGTGGCGGGGCAGCGAGGAAAACGGGTCGGTGCGGCCGGGGTTTTCTTGGCGTTTAGCGGCGTCCCAGGACGCAATGATCTCCTCGACGGACTCGGGGAATTCACCGCGGAGGCTGCCGTCGGGGTGGAAGATGTGGGTGTTGCGCCGGATCATCTTCTCGCTGAGGTGCGCGGCGACGTCGGTGAAATCGAAGGCGCCCCGCTCGGAGGCGATCTGGGCGTGGAGGACCAGCTGGTAGAGCACGTCGGCCAGTTCGCCGCGGAGTTCGTCGTCGTCCTGCCCCGTCTCGATGGCCTCGAGCAGTTCATAGGACTCCTCGACCAGGTACTCCACCAGCGAGGCGTGGGTCAACGCCGCCGTCCACCGGCAGTGCCTCCGGAGGTCCGCAATCAGGCCCATGAGGCGTTGCGGTTCCCCCGGAGTGCCGGTGGACGGTGTGTCGCGGCGTGGGTCCATGGGTGGATCAGGCCTCGTCGTCGTCCGCGTCCTCGTCGTCCTCGGCCAGGCCCTCGTACGCTGCGTTGATGTACTCCACCAGCGCCTCGCGCTCCTCGAGGGGCAGGAACGCTGCCTCGGCGGCATTGAGCGTGAGTTCGAGCAGGTCATCGAGGTCGTAGTCGAAGGCCTCGACCAGCAGCTCGAATTCGTCCGAGAGGCTCGTGCCGCTCATCAGCCGGTTGTCGGGGCTGATGGTGACGGTGAAGCCCGTCTGGTACAGCAGGTCGATCGGGTGGGATTCGATGCCCTCGCCGAAGGCAGCAGTGGCCCCGGTCTGCAGGTTCGATGACGGACAGATCTCCAGGGCGATGCCCCGGTCGCGGACCCAGTTGGCCACCGGACCGAGGGTCACCAAGCCGGTGTCCTCCCCGACGTCGGAACCGTCGTCGTCGGTTCCACCGAACTCGACCTCGATGTCCTCGGCGATGCGCACGCCGTGGCCGAGCCGCTGGGCGTGGCCGGTGAGCAGCGCGTCGGCGATGGATTCGACCCCGGCTGCCTCGCCCGCGTGGACGGTGGCGGGGAAGAAGTTCTCGGCCAGCAGGTCGAAGGCCTCGGACATGCGGGAGGCCGGGAACCCGTCCTCGGCGCCGGCGATGTCGAAGCCGACGGCTCCACGGTCGCGGTGGCGCAGGGCGAGCTCGGCGATCTCCACGCCGCGGTCGGCGTGGCGCATGGCGGTGATCAGCTGGCCGACCTGGATGGGCCGGCCGCTGGCCTCCACGGCGTCGACGCCGGCGTCCAGGCCTTCCTGGACGGCCTCGACGGCCTCGTCCAGGGTGAGCCCACCGGCGAGGTGCTGTTCGGGTGCCCAGCGGACTTCGCCGTAGACCACGCCGTCGTCGGCGAGGTCCTCCACGAATTCGCGGGCCACCCGGGCCAGGTTCTCGCGGGTCTGCATGACGGCGATGGTGTGGTCGAAGGTCTCGAGGTAGCGCGGCAGCGAACCGGAGTCGGCCGATTCGCGGAACCACTCCCCCAGCGCCACGGGGTCGGTGGCCGGCAGTTCATGCCCGGCAGCGGCGGCAAGTTCGATGATGGTGGCGGGGCGGAGCCCGCCGTCAAGATGGTCGTGCAGCGATACCTTGGGCAGGCTGCGGAAGTCGAAGTCGGGGTCATATGCGGTGTGGATCAGCTCTTCAGTCACGTACCCCAGCGTACTGGGCGCCCGCGCGCAGCGGAACCACGTCGGGTTGCCGTCGAAAAGGACGGCCACCGCATCAGGATTGGCTGTCGGCGGGGACGGGGACCAGATCGGGTTCGATGGCCGGTTCGTCCCGGCCCAGCCGGCGCAGCACCGCGTTGACGACCCGGTCGACGATGAAGCCCAGGACCAGGGCGATGCCGATGGACAGGCCGATGCCCAGCAGCGGGTTGTCGCTCATCCAATGGCCGCCGACCGCGCCGATCGTGGCCGAGTAGGCGCCCCAGGTCAGGCAGCCCATGACGTCCAGCAGGGTGAAGCGGCGCAGGGAGAAGTTCGTGGCCCCTGCGGTGAAGTTGACCGCGACACGGCCCACGGGAATGTAGCGGGCCGTGAAGATCAGCAGGGCGCCGCGCCGCTCCAGCTCGCGCCGGGCGAACGCAAAGGACTTCCGTGCCCGGGCCCCACGCATCCACCGGAACCGTTCCATGCCGATCCGCCGGCCGAACCGGTAGGCGATCTGGTCGCCCAGGACCGCCCCGGCGGCACCGACCAGCCCGAGCAGGAAGATGTTCGGGATACCGGAGGCCACCGCCACGCTGGCCAGGGCCACGATCAAGGTCTCGCTGGGCAGCAGCGGGATCAACCCGTCGATGGTGCAGAACAGGAAGAGAACGGGCAGGATCCACCACGCGGTGGACGCGTGGAGGAGGGCCTCGTTGATGATCTCCATGGGGAAGGTTCCTCAGCTGGAATGACACCGCGCCGGGTCTGGCCGACGTGGTTCCGCCCGGTGACAACGGGACGATGGTTCCATTCTCGCCCCTCGGGAGCCGGTTTGCCGTCCCACCCAGGGATGATTCCGGGGCAACTCGGGGTCATCCCTGAGCGCACCCCCCACCACGGCTATTCGGCGATGCGGTCCAGGATCAGCCGTTGGGCGCTGCGGCTGCCTTCCGCGGCGATCGTCGTGGCCCCTTCCAGGGCATCCAACGCCCGGCCGAAACGGTCGGGGGTGTCGGTCAGCAGGGTCATCAGTGGCTGCCCACGGCGCACGGCATCGCCGGGTTTGGCATGCATCCGCACCCCGGCTCCGGCCTGGACCTGGTCCTCGCGCCGGGCGCGGCCGGCTCCGAGCCGCCAGGCGGCGACGCCCACGCTGAGCGCATCGAGTTCGGTGAGGACCCCGTCGGCCTGCGCATAGACGGTTTCGGATTCGCGGGCCACGGGAAGCGCCGCCCGCGGGTCGCCGCCCTGGGCCGAGATCATCCGGTTCCAGACGTCCATGGCCCGCCCATCGGCCAGTGCCGCAGCCGGGTCGGCGTCATGGATGCCGGCACCTGCCAACATCTCCTGGGCCAGCTTGACCGTCAGTTCCACGACGTCGGCGGGGCCACCTCCGGCGAGGACCTCCACCGATTCCTCGACCTCGATGGCGTTGCCGGCGGTCAACCCCAGGGGTGTCTGCATGTTGGTCAGCAGCGCGACGGTCTTGACCCCGGCGTCGGTGCCGAGGCCGACCATGGTGCGGGCGAGTTCACGGGCGTTGGCCTCGTCCTTCATGAAGGCACCGGAGCCGACCTTCACGTCCAGGACCAGCGCGCCGGTGCCTTCGGCGATCTTCTTGGACATGATCGACGAGGCGATCAACGGGATGGCCTCCACGGTCCCGGTGACATCGCGCAGCGCGTAGAGCTTCTTGTCTGCCGGGGCCAGTCCGGAACCGGCGGCACAGATGACCGCACCGCAGTCGGCCAGCTGCTCCATCATGGCGGCGTTGGACAGCGATGCCTGCCAGCCGCGGATGGCCTCGAGCTTGTCCAGCGTTCCGCCCGTATGTCCCAGGCCGCGGCCGGACAGCTGCGGAACGGCCACCCCGAACACGGCGACCAGCGGCGCCAACGGAAGGGTGATCTTGTCCCCCACTCCCCCGGTCGAGTGCTTGTCGGCCGTCGGCTTCACCGCACCCTGGGCGGTGCGGAGCCCGGAGAAGTCCATGCGTTCGCCCGAGTTGATCATCGCCGTCGTCCAGCGGGAGATCTCCGCCCGGTCCATCCCGTTGAGCAGGATCGCCATGTTCAACGCGGCCATCTGCTCCTCGGCGATGACCCCGCGGGTATAGGCGTCGATGGTCCAGTCGATCTGCTCGGGCGTGAGCGTTCCGCGGTCGCGCTTGATGCGGATGATGTCGACGGCGTCGAAGTTCTCGGTGCTCATGCTGTGCCTTTCATCGAGGGTGGCGGTGCAGGCGTGAAGCGCTAGCGGAGCAGGTTGTCCGGACCGAACGCGTCCGGCAGGACCTGCTCCATGGTCTTGACCCCGCTGACGGTCATCAGTTCCAGGTCGGGGCTGCGGTGTTCGTGCAGCAGCTGCCGGCAGCGCCCGCACGGCATGAGGATGTTCCCGCTGCCATCCACGCAGTAGAACGCCCGCAGCCGTCCACCACCGCCCATGTGCAGCTCACCGATGAGCGTGCATTCAGCGCAAAGAACCACGCCGTAGGCGGCGTTCTCCACGTTGCAGCCGCTGACCAGTCGCCCGTCCTCGGTCAGGGCCGCTGCCCCCACCGGGTACTTGGAGTACGGGGCGTAGGCGTGGGACATCGCCTCGGTGGCCGCGGTGCGCAGCCGTTCCCAGTCGGTGTCGGCGAGGGGGTCGGAGCCGATCAGATGCGTCACGGTCAGTCCTTCACATAGGGGGTGCCGCTGGCCGCAGGAGCCCGCGATTTTCCGACCAGGCCCGCCACGGCAAAAATGGTGATGATGTAGGGCAACATCGCCATGAACTGGCTGGGAACAGCGGTGCCCGCCTGGGCCAGAACGTACTGCAGGTTGGTGGCAAAGCCGAACAGCAAGGATGCGAAGAAGGCGCCGATCGGATTCCACCGGCCGAAGATCAGGGCAGCCAGGGCAATGAACCCAGTCCCCGCTGTCATGTCCCGGGAGAACTGGGAGACGGAAACCAGCGTGTAGAAACTGCCGCCCAATCCTGCCACGGCTCCGCCCAGCAGCACGTTGATCACCCGCGTCCGGTTGACGTTGATGCCCACCGTGTCTGCCGCCTTGGGGTGCTCACCGACGGCGCGGATGCGCAGTCCCCACCGTGTCTTGTAGAGACCGACCCACAGCACGGCGACGACGACGAACATGATGTAGCCCAGGACCGTCTGGTTGAACAGCAGCGGCCCGAGTACGGGGATCTTGGACAGCAGCGGGATGGCGATCGCCTCCATCCGCGGAGGCGAGTTCAGCAGTTCGCTGTTGTTGGAGAGCACGGTGCCGAAGAAGAAACCGGTCAGGCCAGACACCAGGACGTTGAGCACGACCCCGACGATGATCTGGTTCACCAGGTACTTGACCGAGAACAGTGCCAACAGGGAGGAGACGACCACACCGCCAATGGCTGCGCTGATCATCGCCACGACCACGCTCCCGGAGAGGGAACCACCGATCGCTGCGGCGAACGCACCCAGCAGCAGTTGCCCCTCGATGGCGATGTTCACGACGCCGGAGCGTTCGCACAAGACGCCGGACATCGACCCAAAGACCATCGGCAGGGCCAATGCCAGCGAACCGCTGAGCAAGGTGATGAGCGAGATGCTGGGGTTGTTGGCTGCGCCGACGACCCAGATCAGGAAGCCGGCGAGGAACACTGCGGAGAAGAGCAGCGGCAACCACGCGGGGTTTTCGCGCAAGGCCCTGAGGTTGAGGACTGCCCACACGGCCAAGGCCGTCAGGACGACGGCGATCACCCATCCTGCGGCGCGGGCCGGGATGATCAACGCTGCCAGCTGGAACGCATCGGCACCGGTGGCCACCCTGAACGTCGCGGTCTCCGAAGGAGCCAGGAACGCGAAGAAGATGATGGCGACCAGTGCGCCACCCAGGTAACCGAGGACCGGTTTGATGCTCTTGCGCACGACGACGGGTTCGGCCGAGGCTTCCGGGCGATCCACCGTGGCGGTGGAGGATGAGGACGATTCGTTGTTCACAGGGAGCTCCCGGCTGTCAGTGAACTGCTCGGCGGCTGGTTCTCGGGTGTTGGGGGGTTCTCAACTGCCGCCTCGGTCCGCTTGCGCCGGGCGTTGAGACCGAAGACCGTCCGCACGAGCGGCGGTGCGGCGATGAACAGGACGATGAGCGACTGGACGACGAGGACGATGTCGATCGGCGTTCCGGTCTGGGACTGCATGGCGACGCCGCCGGCGCGGAAGGCCCCGAACAACAGGGCTGCGCCGAAGACGCCGAGCGGGTTGGACCGGCCCAGCAAGGCCACGGTGATGGCGTCAAATCCGATGCTTGCGGCAATCCCATTCGTGACGAAGTATTCGGTGCCGTTGACCTGCGAGGCTCCGGCAAGTCCGGCCAGGGCGCCGGCGGCGACCATGGCGATCACCGTGGCGCGAGTGGTGTTGATGCCCGCAGTCCGGGCGGCTGCGGGGTTGGCGCCCACGGCCTTCAACTCGAAGCCAATGGTGGAGCGTTCGAGCAGCCACCAGACGCCCCAGGTAGCCAGGATCCCGATCAGGAATCCGAGGTGGACCCGGTAGTCGGATCCGAAAATCAGCGGGAACTTCGCCGAGTCGTGCACGATCGGGCTGACCGGGTTGCTGGAGCCGGGCCGCTGCATCAGCGGCGTGGAGAGGATGTAGGCCAGCAGGTATACGGCCACATAGTTGAGCATGATCGTCAGGATGACCTCATGGGCTCCGGTTTTGGCCTTGATCCAACCCACCAGGCCGCCCCAGAAGGCCCCGCCGATCATGGAGGCCAGGACGACCAGGAGGATATGCAGCGGCCAGGGCAGGTCCCAGGCGAAGCCGACGTAGGCAGCCAGCCCGGCACCGATGATGATCTGACCCTGCGCGCCGATGTTGAACAGTCCGGCACGGAAGGCCAGGGCCACGCCCAACGAGGCGGTGATCAACGGAGCAGCCATGGTGAAGGTTTCCGTCAGGGGGCGGAACATCTCGCCGAACCCGGTGGCCTGGTAGTTGAAGATGGCACCGCGGAACATCGCGGCATAGGCGCCCCCAGCGGCGTTCCATGCGGCGGCCAGCATGTCTCCAGGCCGGCTGAAGAAGTATCCGGCTGCGGCACCGGTTTCCTCATCGGTCACGGCGATCAGGACGCCGCCCACCACCAGTGACAAGACCACCGCGAGGAAGGAGACGACGGCGTTGGATTGCCTCATGCGTTGAAGCAGTGAGGGCTTTCCACCCGATGGTTCCTTGCTCATACCTTGCCTCCCGGCAGAATCTGTCCGTCATCCGTGGTTTTCATATCTGGCGAAGATGCGGCGTTCGCCATGGCCTCCTCGGCGCTTTCCCCGGCCATCATCAGCCCCAGGACGTCGCGGCTGGTGTTGCCGGGGACGATTCCCATGAGCCGGCCGTGGAAGAGCACTGCAATGCGATCACCCAGTTCCATGACCTCGTCGAGTTCCGTCGAGACAATGACCACCGGTATGTCCTTGTCCCGTTCTGCAAGGATCCTCCGGTGCAGGAATTCGATGGAGCCGACGTCAACACCGCGCGTCGGCTGCGAGGCGATGAACAATTGCAAGTCCCGGGAGAGCTCCCGCGCCAGCACCACCTTTTGCTGGTTACCTCCGGAGAGGGTGGACGCAGCATCTTGCGCCGACTGGGCGCGGATGTCGTACTCCTTGACCTTTTGCACCGCGTTTTCTGCGATGGCCGCAGGCTTGAGCGCCAGCCCGGAGGCAATGGGCGCCCGGTCATAGCGGTTCAAGACGAGGTTGTCGGCAATGGAAAACTGACTGATGAGGCCGTCGGTGCTGCGGTCTTCGGGGACGAAACCGACTCCCGAGTTGATGATGTCCTTCACCGGCAAACCGAGCAGTTCCTCCGTACCGAGGCGGATACTCCCGGTGGCGTCCGGGTGTAGCCCCATGATGGCCTCGACCAGCTCGGTCTGGCCATTACCCTGGACACCCGCCACGGCAAGGATCTCGCCACCGCGCACGTCAAAGCTCACACGGTTCAGCGCCAGCACGCCGTTTTCTGCGGGAACGCTGAGATCCCGGATGCTCAAGGCGGTGTGGCTGCCGTCCGAGTGCTTCCGTCCCAGGCTCAGGTCGACGGCACGGCCCACCATCAGGGACGCCAGCTCCATCACTCCTGCCGTGGGGTCAGCGGTGCCGACCACTTTGCCTCGACGGATGACGGTGATCTTGTCGGAGACTGCCTTGACCTCCCGCAGCTTGTGGGAAATGAAGATGATGGAGGTCCCGTTGGCCTTGAGCTGACCGATGATGTCGATGAGTTCATCGGTTTCCTGCGGGGTCAGCACGGCGGTCGGCTCATCCAGGATCAGCAGGTCGGCCTTGCGCACGAGTGCCTTGATGATTTCCACGCGCTGCTGCACGCCTACCGGCAGGTCTTCGACGAGCGCATCAGGGTCCACGTCGAACCCGTAGCGGTCGGAAATGTCCCGGATCGCCCTGCGGGTGGTTTCCAGATCGAGGATCCCCGCGGCCTTCGTCGACTCATCGCCGAGGGCAACGTTTTCCGCGACGGTGAAGACCGGGACGAGCATGAAGTGCTGGTGAACCATGCCGATGCCGGCAGCCATGGCGTCACCTGGACCCTTGAATCTCACGGGCTTGCCATCGACCAGGATCTTCCCGGCAGTGGGCTCATAGAGGCCAAACAGGACGTTCATCAAGGTGGACTTGCCGGCCCCGTTTTCGCCGAGCAGGCAATGCACCTGCCCGGGCTCCACCACGAGGTCGATGCTGTCGTTGGCCACGAAGCCACCGAAGGCCTTGGTGATCCCTTGCAATTCCAATTTCATGCGTCATTCCGCCCTGGATATGGGGTGTCTTCCGGCTTCTTGCCCATCATGTCACCA
>NZ_BAAAIV010000001.1:19707-172123 GCF_039526245.1 Arthrobacter rhombi | reverse complement strand
GGAAACGCAGGGACTACGAGGTCGCCTTGACCTTGCCGTCGATGATTTCCTGCTTGAGCTGGTCGATCTCGCCCTGGAGATCAGAAGGAACCTTGTCCTTGAAGTTGTGGAACGGTGCCATCGACACGCCGCCGTTTTCCAGGGTGCCGACGTAGGCTTCGGAAGCGAACTTTCCGTCGACGCCCATCTTGATGGACTCCTCCACGGTCTTGCCCATCTCCTTCATCACGGAGGTCAGCACGGCGTCCTTGCCATTGTTGGCGTAGTCGTACCCATCGGTATCAACCCACACCACGGCGTCGTCCTTGGTCGAGGTCTCGTTGACCGCATCGACAGCGGCCTGCCCCAGCGGACCGGCTACCGGCATGATGACGTCCACGCCGTCGGCCAGCATGTTGTCGGAAATCTGGCGGGCCTTGCCCGAGTTCGTGAAGTCACCCACGAACGACTTCGAGCTGCCCCACCCGACGACCTTGACGTCCTTGCTCTTCTTCTCGTTGAAGTACTTCACGCCGTTGGTGAAGCCCTCCATGAAGACGGTGACGGTCGGGATCTCGGCACCACCAAAGGTGCCGACCTTTCCGGACTTCGAGTAGGCGGCGGCCGAGTACCCGGCGAGGAAGGCGGCTTCGGCGGTGTTGTAGTTCAGCGTCCGCAGGTTCTTCGGGAGCTTGTCGTAGCCGAAGTCGACGATGGTGAAATCAGTGTCGGGGTACTTCTTGGCGGCTTCCATCGTTGCGTCGCCGATGTTGAACCCTGCGGTGACGACCTGGTTGCAGCCGGCGGAAACCATGGACTCGATGTTTGGCTTCATGTCGGTTCCGGAGTTGGATTCGGCATCCTTGGTGGTCACGCCGAGGTCCTTGCCGGCCTTGAGCAGGCCCTCGTGCGAGGCCTGGTTGAAGGAGCGGTCATCGAAGCCGCCTTCATCGGAAACCATGCAGGCGGTGTAATCGACCTTGGCCGCACCGGACTCGGATGAGCCAGCCTCGGGAGCAGCTCCGCAGGCGGTCAGGACAAGGGCGGAAACGCCGAGGACGGCAGCGAGCTGCCCGGTGGAGCGCTTCAGGGTGCGCGGTGACTTCTTCAAGATTCCTCCAGTGACGAGTGATGCTTCGGGTTCGTCCCTCGGAGTTCGTGCGATGCATCTGCCACGAGAGGGAGCCAACCGCGTCCGTCATCCCAAGGCAGGAAGACGTGACGGAGAATACAGTAGCGGCCTCCGGGGCCGCCGAGCCACCACCTCGGGTTTACAGGTCAATATTGTTGACTATTTGTTACCAACAGGTAGGCAAATCAGGCGTCTCGTCCATTCCCCACGGCGCGCAAGGCGGCGGCGGCCATCACCCGGATTCCGGTCTCGATGGCCTTTTCGTCGGGGATGTAATCGCCCCGGTGCAGGTCGTAGGTTTCCCCGCCGGGAGTCCTGGTGCCCAGGCGCAGCATGGCTCCGGGGATCTTGTGCGTCATCCAGGCGAAGTCCTCGCCGCCCATGGACTGGGGAGTCAGCACGATGGAGGTCGATCCGATCTCGGCGCGCGCCGCGCGTTCAATCAGGTCGGTTTCCGCCTCGGCGTTCACGACCGGGGGCACGCCCCGGGTGTGTTCGAGCTTCACTTCCACGCCGTAGGGCACGGCCACCTGGCGCACGACCTCGTCGAGCAGGGTTCCCGCGGATTCCCAGGCATCGCCGTCGAGGCAGCGCATGGTCCCGGCCATGTAGCCGGCGGCCGGAATGGCGTTGGGGGCGGAACCGGCGTGGATCTGGCCCCAGACCACCGACACGGCGCTACGCACGTCGATCCTGCGGTTGAGCACTGCCGGGACGTTCACGGCGATCTCGGCCAAGGCGAAGACCAGGTCCTCGGTCAGGTGCGGCCGGGAGGTGTGCCCGCCACGGCCGGTGAGTTCGATCTTGATGGTGTCGCTGGCGCTGGTGATGGCGCCAATGCGGGTGCCGATCATCCCGGCGTCGACGCGCGGCTCGCAGTGCAGGGCCAGGATGCGTGGCACGCCGTCCAGGACGCCCTGCTCGATGATCGCCAGGGCCCCGCCGGGCATCGTCTCCTCGGCCGGCTGGAAGATGACGCGGACCTTGCCAGCCAGCTTCCCGGCGTCGTGCAAACGCCCCAGCGTCAGGGCCACGCCGAGCATCACGGTGGCGTGGATGTCATGGCCGCAGGCGTGGCAGACGCCGTTGCGTGTGGAGGCGTAGGGCAGCCCGGTCTCCTCGAGGATGGGCAGGGCGTCGATGTCGGCCCGCAGCCCGAGGGCGATGTCGCCCTCGCCAATGTCGACGAACAGTCCGGTGCCCTCGAGACGCTGCGGCGCCAGACCCGCGGCCTGCAGGGTCTCGGTGATCCGCTCGGTGGTCCGGAATTCCTCATAGGACAGTTCCGGATTGGCGTGGACATCGCGGCGGAACTCGACCAGTTGCGGCAGCAGCGGCGCCACCCAGGGCCCGATGGCGGGATGGGACTGCTCGGGGGATGAATCGTAAGTCACATCCACGACCCTACGACGAACGCACGGCAAAGATTGACTTTGCAACACAAGATTTCGACCCCGGGTCGGGAGTGGTCAGAGGACGTCGACGTCGCCGGAGGCCTTGAGTGCCTCCACCGCCTTCTTCACCGATTGCGCGTGGTCGCTGGTGGTCACCAGCAGCGCGTCACCGGTATCGACGACCACCACGTTCTCGATGCCGATCAACGCGATCATCCGCTTGGTGTCTGAGACCACCACTCCGGAGGCCTGGTCGGCGTACACCCGGGCGCCGTCGCCGAGGACCGTGAGGTTGGTGGCCTCACTGGCCGGGTTCAACCGGCCGATGGCCGCGAAGTCACCGACGTCGTCCCAGGTGAAGTCACCCGGGATCATGGCCACGTCGCCCACCGCTGCGGCCGGCTCGGCCACCGCATAGTCGATGGCGATCTTGGGCAGGGTGGGCCAGACGCGCTTCTTGACCTCATCGCGTTCGGGGGTGTCCCACGCGTCGGCGATCTCCATCAACCCGGCATGCAGTTCCGGTTCGTTGCGCTGGAGGTGCTCGAGCATCAGGGCCACGGGGGCAACGAACATCCCGGCATTCCAGAGGTAGTCCCCACTGGCGACATAGCGTTCGGCCACCTGCTCATCGGGCTTCTCCACGAACTCCAGCACCGAGGTCGCACTGGGCGCGCCCTCGACCTCCAGCGCCTGGCCGGCACGGATGTAACCGAACGCGGTCGACGGCGACACCGGCTTGATGCCGATGGTGACGATCTTGCCGGTCGCGGCCGTGTGGATGGCCTCACGCACCGTTTCCTGGAAGACGTCGACCGGGCCGATGACCTGGTCGGCCGCGAAGGAACCCATGATGATCTCCGGGTTGCGCCGATGCAGGATGGCCGCGGCGAGCCCGATCGCCGCTCCGGAATCCTTCGGCTCCGATTCCAGGACCAGGTTCTTCTCTTCCAGTTCCGGCAGCTGCGCCTGGACGGCATCACGGTGCGCCTGCCCGGTGACGACCATGATGCGGTCGTCTGCCAAGGCGACGAGGCGGTCATAGGTCGCACGGATCAGCGTGGTGCCCGACCCGGTGAGATCATGCAGGAACTTGGGTGCGGCCGCACGCGAAAGAGGCCACAAGCGTGTCCCCACGCCACCAGCGGGGATGACGCCGTGGAAACGGGCCAGGAGGTCAGCATTCATGGATACACACTAAGCGATCAATGGCAGGATCCGCGGGATGCGGGCTTCGATTTACGGCATGGAAACGTCACCTATTTTCCGCGTGATTCCGGGCATTACGCCCAGTCAGTCCGGTCGAGGTGAGGCTCGCCACAGGGTTAGGGTAAAGAACAAGCCTGAGACCCACCTGTGGTCTAGGATCGGGCTAGGAACGCTTACGCACCGGCGCCAATCTTTTGTGTGCACGCCACACGAACGCCCTTGCGATGCATGGAGGTTAATTCAGTGTCGAAGACATCGTCAGGCACCCTCTACCGCGGCCGCGAAGGCATGTGGTCCTGGGTAGGACATCGGGTCACCGGTGTCGTCATTTTCTTGTTTCTTTTGGTGCACGTGCTTGATACGGCCCTGGTGCGGGTATCCCCCGGCGCCTACGACGCGGTAATCGGCACGTACAAGAACCCGCTGATGGCGGTGGGTGAACTTGGTCTCGTCGCTGCGATCATGTTCCACGCCTTCAACGGCCTGCGCCTGATCCTCGTTGACTTCTGGAAGTCCGGACCGAAGTACCAGCGTCAGCTGCTCTGGGGCGTGCTCATCGTGTGGGCCGTGGTCATGATCGGCTTCGCGATCCGTCACCTTTCCCTCGCCTTCGGAGGTCTTTAAGCCATGGCAACCACAGAATTCGTTGCACCTCGTACGGGCCGTATCGACCCGAAGTACAACCGCGCCAAGTCCAAGGGCGGCAATTTCGAGATGCTGGCATGGCTCTTCATGCGCATCTCCGGTGTCCTGTTGGTCATCCTGATCTTCGGTCACCTTTTCGTGAACCTGATGGTCGGCGAAGGCGTCCACGCGATCGACTTCGGCTTTGTCGCCGGCAAGTGGGCCAACCCCCTCTGGCAGTTCTGGGACCTGGCCATGCTGTGGCTGGCCATGCTGCACGGAACCAACGGCGTGCGCACGATCATCAGCGACTACGTCGAGAAGGACCGCCCGCGGTTCTGGCTCACCCTGGTCCTGATGTTCTGCTCCACGGCGATCATCATCCTCGGCACGCTCGTGATCTTCACGTTCGATCCGTGCATCCCGGGATCCACCCTCTCGGTGTGCCAGTAGCCCCGGCAAGCTTCGCCGAAACCAAGATTCAAAGAAGAGAGAGCATCCGGTATGCAGGTACATAAGTACGACGTCGTCATTGTCGGCGCCGGTGGCGCAGGCATGCGAGCTGCCATCGAGTCGGGCCAGCGGGCCCACACAGCCGTGCTGACCAAGCTTTACCCCACCCGTTCCCACACGGGCGCCGCCCAGGGCGGCATGTGCGCCGCCTTGGCCAACGTCGAGGAAGACAACTGGGAGTGGCACACCTTCGACACCGTCAAGGGCGGCGACTACCTCGTTGACCAGGACGCTGCCGAGGTCATGGCCAAGGAAGCCATCGAGGCCGTCCTCGACCTGGAGAAGATGGGCCTGCCGTTCAACCGCACGCCCGAAGGCAAGATCGACCAGCGCCGCTTCGGCGGCCACACCCGCGACCACGGCAAGGCCCCGGTGCGCCGCTCCTGCTACGCCGCGGACCGCACCGGCCACATGATCCTGCAGACGCTGTACCAGAACTGCGTCAAGCACAACGTCGAGTTCTACAACGAGTACTACGTGCTGGACCTGCTGACCGTCGAGGAGGAAGCCACCCGCGAGGACGGCACCACCTACCTGCAGAAGCGCATTGCCGGCGTCGTCTCCTACGATCTGGCCACCGGCGAGATCCACGTCTTCCAGGCGAAGTCGGTCATCCTGGCCACCGGCGGTGCCGGCAAGGTCTTCAAGACCACTTCCAACGCGCACACCCTCACCGGTGACGGCATGGGCATCGCGTTCCGCAAGGGCATCCCGCTGGAGGACATGGAGTTCGTCCAGTTCCACCCGACCGGCCTCGCCGGTCTGGGCATCCTCCTCTCCGAAGCCGCCCGCGGCGAAGGCGCGATCCTGCGCAACTCGGAGGGCGAACGCTTCATGGAGCGCTACGCCCCGACCATCAAGGACTTGGCGCCGCGTGACATCGTGGCCCGGTCGATGGCCAACGAGGTCCGCGAAGGCCGTGGTTGTGGCCCGAACAAGGACTACGTCCTGCTGGACCTGACGCACCTCGAGCCCGCGCACATCGATGCGAAGCTCCCGGACATCACCGAGTTCGCCCGCACCTACCTGGGCGTCGAGCCCTACACGGAGCCGGTGCCGGTCTTCCCGACCGCCCACTACGTGATGGGCGGCGTGCCGACCAACATCAAGGGCGAGGTCTTCCAGGACAACGAGTTCACCATCCCGGGCCTCTACGCCGCCGGCGAGGTCGCTTGCGTATCCGTCCACGGCTCCAACCGCCTGGGCACCAACTCGCTGCTGGACATCAACGTCTTCGGCAAGCGCTCCGGCATTGCAGCCGCCGAGTACTCCAAGACGGCCGACTGGGTCGAGCTGCCGGAGAACCCGGTCGCCGATACCGAGGCCCTGCTCGACATCGTGCGTACCGGTACCGGTACCGAACGCATCGCGGCGATCCGCAAGGAACTCCAGGACACGATGGACGCCAACATGCAGGTCTTCCGCACCAAGGAGACCATCATGAAGGCCCTGGCCGACGTCAAGGGCTTCCGCGAGCGGTACAAGAACATCAGCATCCAGGACAAGGGCAAGCGCTTCAACCTGGATCTTCTCGAAGCCGTTGAACTCGGCTTCCTGCTGGACCTGGCCGAGGTCATGTCCGTCTCCGCCCTGCACCGCCACGAATCGCGCGGCGGCCACTTCCGCGAGGACTTCCCGGACCGCGACGACGAGAACTTCATGAAGCACTCGATGGTCTACAAGGACGAATCCGCTGAGATGGAGGGCATCCACGGGATCCGGTTCGACACGAAGCCCGTGATCTTCACCCGTTACCAGCCGATGGAGCGTAAGTACTAATGAGCAGCGAAGTTCCCGAACCAGCATCCAAGGTCGATCTGGCCCCCGGTGTCGGTGGCGGCGGGGAGATCCCGCAGTTCGACATCACCCTGCGCGTACGTCGTTACAACCCGGAGTTCTCCGAGGAGGCTACCTGGGAGGATTACGTACTGACCATGTACGGCACGGACCGCGTGCTGGACGCCCTGCACAAGGTCAAGTGGGAGATCGACGGTTCGCTGTCGTTCCGCCGCTCCTGCGCCCACGGCGTCTGCGGCTCCGATGCCATGCGCATCAACGGCCGCAACCGCCTGGCATGCAAGACCTTGCTGAAGGATCTCGACACGTCCAAGCCGATCACCGTCGAGGCCATCAAGGGCCTGCCGGTCGAGAAGGACCTGATCGTGGACATGGAGCCGTTCTTCCAGTCCTACCGCGAGATCATGCCCTTCATGATCACCAAGGGCCACGAGCCTGCAGCCGAGCACTACCAGTCCCCCGAGGACCGGGAGCGCTACGACGACACCACCAAGTGCATCCTGTGCGCCGCGTGCACGTCGTCCTGCCCGGTCTTCTGGACCGATGGCCAGTACTTCGGCCCGGCAGCGATCGTGAACGCCCACCGGTTCATCTTCGACTCCCGTGATGAGGGTGGCGACATGCGCCTGGAGATCCTCAACGACAAGGAAGGCGTGTGGCGCTGCCGCACCACCTTCAACTGCACCGAGGCCTGCCCGCGTGGCATCCAGGTCACCAAGGCAATCTCCGAGGTCAAGCAGGCCATCCTGGCCCGCTCCGTCTAGGAGATCAGCCGCCTGAAACGACGAGGCGCCGCCCACCGGATTCTTCCGGAGGACGGCGCCTTCTCGTTTGCCTGTCGTACATCGGCCCCGCTCCCCCGCCATGCGCAGCGCGGGATCGGCGGGAGCGGTGTCAGGGCCGGGTCTGGGGCCAGCCCACGGCGCTTTCGACGCCCTGGGCCCGCTGGCTCCGCAGCTGGGCTGCACGGGCCCGCAGGCTGGGCTTGGAGTCGTGTCTGGCTGCCGCATCGATGTCGGCGGTCGCCACGGCACCCCAGGCCGTGGCAATCAGGTACACCTGGCTCAACAGGTAGAACCAGACAAACAGGCCCAGGATCACTGCGAACGGGGCCAACAGTGGATTCTTGGTGACGCTGCCGAGCAATTCGGAGGAGAAGTAGCGAAGGATGGTGGACCCCGCACCGGCCAGCAGGGCCGCCTGCAGGACCGCCCCGCGCGGCATGGTGATTCCCGAAGCCAGCCGGAAGAGGATGACCGCGACCAACGCATCGAGCAGCAGCATGACCACGAGGCTGGCCGCCTGGGTCAGGAAGATGGCGAACACCGATTCGAGGTGCAGGAACTCGATGACGATGTGGATGAATCCACCGGCCAGGAAGCCAACCACCGTCGTGACGACGAGGCAGACCCCCAGAACCAGCAGCACGCCCAGGTCACGCAGCTTGACCAGTGCCGCGTTCAGCTGCAGCGGGACCAATCCGTAGACCCCCCGCATCCCCTCACGCAGACCGGCGATCCAGCCGAGCGAGGTGAGCAGCATCGTCGCGGTCGAGATCACCAGGGCCCAGCCGAACCCCTTGGATTCGAAAAGCATGTCGGGTTTCGCCAGGCCGCCGTCCCCGGTGTCGATGAGGCCGGGGGTGCTTTTCGCGACGGTCTCCACGACCATGTCCTGCAGGTCCTTGTTCCCGCTGGCGATGATGCCGAAGATGGAGAATCCGGCAACGAGCAAGGCGGCGATGGAGAAGAACATGTTGTAGGCGCTGCCCGCCGCCATGAGGGGGCCGTGCCGCTGGCTGTACAGCGTGAAGACCCGCATGGGTTTGGTTGATTTCAACCATCCGAGCAGGGCACCCAGGCCGCTCAATGCCACCTGGGTGGTGCCCTTTTTCTCCCGTCGGGCGCGCCCAAAGGCGGTCCGTTGCTGCAGCGCCTCGGCGCGCAGCCCGGCGTGGTCCAGCGGTGATACGGCGTCCTCGACGAGATCCGGGTCCGAGGGCAGGTCTAGGTCATTGCCTGCTGCCGGCGGAGCCGGTCGCCGCGCAATAGTGCGGCTAGCTAGGCGTTTGTCCGGCTTGGCCAAGGATCAATTCCTCCTGAAGGGCCCACAGGCCATCGGCGTCGTGTTCAAACAACCCGATTCTATCCACAGGAAAATCTTCCGCGTAGCCAGCCAACGCTTCCATGGCGAAATCCAGTTGTCCGGTCGGTAGATCATGGGCGACGGTCAGGTGCGGATGGAAGGCGAAGTCGACAGTGGGTTGCAACGGCCCGTCCTGCAATGCGCGGTGCAGGGCCAGGCACTCATCGAAGCCTTCGTCGATCCGCAGGAACACGACCTCGGTGATGGGACGGAAGCTGGAAGTCCCGCGCAAGGCAATCCTGAAGGGTGGCGTCCGCGCTGCCACGTGGCGTACATGTTCGCGCGCCGCCGCCCAATCGGAGGCCACCGCACCGGTGACCAGTGTGATGTGCGGCGGGATGGCCTGGGCCACCGGGTCGCCAAAGGAAGCCCGTGCCGCGCGCAATTGCGAACGCAGTGGCTCGGGCAGCGGGATGACCACACCGACACTGACACCCTCATCCCCGAGGCCAGTGGCCCCGGGGATCTCGGATTCCAGCTCGGGAGGCGTCATGCGTTAGCGCGCACCCTCGCTGCTTGCCGGCTCCCCGGAACCCGGCAGGGCGACGGCCGGCAGGAAGCCGACGTTCGCGTAGACCGATTCCAGGGTGGAGGAGGCGATTTCCCGGGCGCGGGCAGCACCGACGGCCAGTTGGCGGTCGAGTTCCGCCGAGTCGTCCAGCAATTCGAAGGTCCGCTGACGGATCGGTTCGACGCGGGAAACCACGGCATCGGCTACATCGACCTTCAGGTGCCCGTACATCTTGCCGTCGTACTCCTCCACGAGATCCGCCACGGGACGGTCGGTGATCGTCGAGAGGATTTCCAGCAGGTTGGTCACCCCTGGCTTGGCCTCCCGGTCGTAGGCGATAACGGTATCGGCGTCGGTGACAGCCGATTTGATCCGCTTGGTGATGACCTTCGGATCATCGAGGATGTTGATCAGCCCGTTGGGGCTGGCCGCTGACTTGGACATCTTCGACCGGGGGTCCTGCAGGTCGTAGATGCGTGCCCCCTCCTTCTGGATCAGCGGTTCGGGAATCCTGAACGTCTCGCCAAAGCGGTGGTTGAACCGCTGGGCCAGGTCGCGGGCCAGCTCCACGTGTTGGCGCTGGTCATCGCCCACCGGCACGGCATGCGGCTGGTAGAGCAGGATGTCCGCCGCCATGAGCACCGGGTAGGTGAACAGACCCAGGCTCGCGGACTCCTGGCCGCCCTTGGAGGACTTGTCCTTGAACTGGGTCATGCGCGAGGCCTCGCCGAACCCGGTGATGCAATTCAGGACCCACGCCAACTGGGCGTGCTCGGGAACGTGGGACTGCACGAACAAGGTGGCGGCGTCCTGGTCGATGCCCCCGGCAATGTACTGGGCCGCGGTCCTGCGGGTGCGCTCGCGCAGCGCCGCCGGGTCATGTCCCATGGTGATGGCGTGCATGTCGGGGACGAAGAAGAAGGCGTCGAAATCGTCCAGCGACTTCACCCAGTTGACCAGGGCGCCGAGGTAGTTGCCCAGGTGCAGCGAATCGGCGGACGGCTGCATGCCGGACAGGACACGGGGCCGGTGGCCCGCGGGATCAGGGATTTCAGTCATGTGTGTGTTCCTAGAACTGGTAGTCGATGACCAGTGGCGCATGGTCGGAGAAGCGGGACGCGTAGGTCGGGGCACGGTCGACGACGGCGTTGCCGGCGATCGCGGCAAGGTCCGGGGTGGCCATGTGGTAGTCAATGCGCCAACCGGTGTCGTTGTCGAAGGCCTGGCCGCGCCAGGACCACCAGGTGTAGGGACCATCGACGTCCCCGGCCAGTTGGCGGGCCACGTCGTGGAAGCCGATCTCCTCGCCGAAGAAGCGGTCGAAATAGGCGCGCTCGGTCGGCAGGAAGCCGGAGCGCTTGACGTTGCCCTTCCAGTTCTTGATGTCCCGTTCGGTATGCCCGACGTTGAGGTCCCCGGTGACCAGGACGTGGTCCGAAGACGCCTTCAGGGCAGGCAGCCGGTGGGTCATGACATCCAGGAACCGGAACTTGTCGTCCTGCTTCGGGGTATCGACTTCGCCGGAGTGCACGTAGGCGCTGACCACAGTCAGGGTCTTCCCGTCGATGTCGAAGTCGGCCTCAACCCAGCGGCCCGAGGTCTTGAAGTAGTCCTCGCCGATGTGATCGCGCGTGGCGGTCGGCGCCTGGCGGGAGGCGATGGCCACCCCGGCGCGTCCCTTGGCCTCGGCTTCGGCGTGCAGGATATGCCAATCGTCGCCCAGCAGTTCGCGCACGATCGCGTCGGGTGCGCGGACCTCCTGAAGGGTCAGGATGTCGATATCTCGATCGGCCAGCCAGTCGGCCATGCCGCGCTTGTAGGCGGCCCGAATGCCGTTGAGGTTGACCGAGGCGACGCGCAGGGCGCCGGCATTCTTGCTGGGGTTCTGTTCCGCTGCTGTGCTCACCCGATCCAGCTTACCGAAAAACGGTCAGTCAATGACCTCGCCGGAGAGCGGAGCGCTGCCGCCGGGGGATTTCATCATGTCGCGGGCGTTGTGGGCGGTGATCTCGATGGTCTCCAGGGCACGGTCGACCATGCCACGGGCTTCGGCCCCGGGAGTGTCGAGGTGCTCCTTGATGACGCCGGCCTGGACCTGGACGATCTTGAAGGAGTGGTCGAGTTTCAGGTCCCGGGTCCGGGTCCCCTCATCGACGACGACGGTCTCGGAGGGTCCCTGCTGCTGGGCGCGGGCTGCCATGGAAGCCGACGCGTTCTGCAGGTGGCTGCTGACCTTGCGGGCGCCGCGGCGCAGGCCGAACACCAGGAAGCCGGCCAGCAGCAGCCAGGCGAAGGAGATGACGGCCACGATCCAGCCGATGACGTCGTTCTGGTTCGCGGCAAAGACCACCGCCACCAGGAAGACGGTGACCATCACCGCCAGCGACAGGGTGCTGGCCTTGAGCGTGATCTTCTTGTCCGGGGCGGTCCGGGCCGTGCCGAGGGGTTCCATGCCATCCAGTATCCCAAACCGACGGGCTCCCCCATGACGAGTTTCCCGTGGGCGAACACCGCCGCCCCTGCACGACGGCGGTGTCCCCCACCTCCGGAGCCGGCAGGCACCGGCTCAGCGGCTGGACATACCCGCGAGGAAACGGTCTTCTGCCGCGTAGTCGAAGAACCCCTCGAAGGAGGGACCGGCGTCGAACAGAAGCACCTCGCCCCAGTCGTGGCCGAAATGGGCGGCGACGGCGCGTCGGCCGGCGGGTGGGCCGTCGATCACCAGGTGACGAGGCAGAAAGGGTGGCGCTGCGGGTCCAGGTAGACCCGGTAGTTCTGACCGCCGGTGTTCATCGAGGTGGCCCCGAGCTTGAGGACCGCTTCCTCGGCGATGTCCAGGTCATCGACCCGCACATCCACGTGTGCCTGCTGCGGGTGGGTTTGCCCGGGCCAGTCCGGAGCCTGGTAGTTCTCCACGCGCTGGAACGCGATGGCCGGCCGGTCCGGGGAGTCACCAATGGTGATCCATCCGTCGTCGTCGTGCTGAACGCGGACCATGCCGAGCATCTGCTCATAGAAATCGGCCATGATTTCCGTGTCCTCGCAGTCGATGACGACCGCATGCCAACTGCCGATCACGGCGCCTCCTTGGGTTCTGGTGTGGACCAGACTACCTGTCCACGATGCGGCTGGCCCATCTCACTTCAGGAACAGCGCCCGCAGCCGATGTGTGGTCAGTGCCATCCCGACCGCGGCCATCAGCACGTAGTACAGCAGGTGGACGGCGGTCATGAACCCGAAGGAACCCACCGACAACTGGCGCAACAACTCGACTCCGTGCCAGAGCGGCAACGCCTGGATCACCCATTGGATGGGTTCGGGATAAACACTCAGCGGGTAGAAGGTCGCCGAGAAGAGGAACATCGGCAGCATGATGAAGGTCACCCAGTCCAGCTGCTGGAAGGTGCGGATGTAGGAGGTGATGCCCATGCCAATGGAAGCGAATCCAAAGGCGATCAACACTGCCGCCGGAACCATCAGCAAGGCCCACCAGGTGGTGATCAGCCCCATCGCGGCCATGACGATCGTGAACCCTGTGGCGTAGAGGAAGCCGCGCAGCAAGGCCAGGAAGATCTCCCCCAGCGCGACATCCAACGGTCCCAGCGAGGTGTAGAGCATGTTCTGGTAGAGCTTGGCGTAGTTCATCTTGAAGAACACGTTGATGGTGGAGTCGTACAAGGCGCCGTTCATCGCCGACACCGTCAGCAATGCCGGGGCAATGTAGGCGGCATAGCTGATCGGGGTCCCGCCGGGCCCTTCGACGGTGCCGATGAGCGCGCCAAGGCCGATCCCCATGGAGAGCAGGTACAGCACCGGTTCGACGAACCCGGAAATCATGATCGCGGCGTTCGAGGTCTTGGTGGCCACCAGCCCGCGGACGATGACCGCACGGATGTTCCGGGAATAGAGGGCGGCCAACGGCCTGCGGTCGGCGGTCAGCTCCAGGTCCGCGTCCTTCACCAGCGTCATCTCAACCCTCCAGCCGTCGGGCGTAAACGCGCCGTGCCAGCACGAGGCCCAGGCCGGCCAGCACCAGCAGATACAGCACATGGACCACGCTCAGCCATCCGGGCTCCGCGTACCCGTAGGAGAGGACGCGCCCCAGTTCGGTGGCGTGCCAGACCGGGGAGATCCACCCGATCCACTGCAGGAACCACGGCAGCGTGGACAGCGGGAACAGCGTCCCGGAGAACAGGAACAACGGCATGACGATGAACCGCTGGACCAGCGCGAACTGCCCCTTTTCCTCGGTGATGGATGCCGAGAAGGCCATCAACGGCAGCCCGAACGCCACACCGGCCAGTGACGCGCTGAGAATCGTCAGCCAGGCCCAGCCACTGGTGGCAGCGCCGAAGAAGAGCACAATCACCAGGTAGACCGCACTCTGGGCCAGGATCCGGATGCTGACGGCCAGCGCGTGGCCCTGGCAGATCTGGTGCGGTGTCAGCGGCGTCGCCAGCGGTCCGTAGTACGTCCTCCACCATTTGAAGCCCGACATCACCGCGTAGCTGAACTCCCCGGCAGCGGTCATCATCGCGGCAGAAGCCAGCAACGCGGGGGCAATGAACTGCAGGTAGCTCACCCCACCGAAGGCATCGCCGCCGGCGTTCGAGTCCACCAGGGACGCGAGCCCGATCCCCAGCGCGAACAGGTACACCAGCGGATTGCCGACCGAATACGCGATGACGATGTCCAGGTAGCCCTTCATCCCGCGCAGATGCTGCTCGGCCAGGTACCAGGTCCCGAACCGGCGGGCCTTCGCAGCACTGGTGAGCGGATCGTGCGCCTGCAGGGAAGAGGACGTGACAGCCGTTTCGGAGGCGCGTTCCGTGTTACTCAATGAGGCTCCTGCCGGTCAACCGGAGGAAGACGTCCTCCAACGATGAACGGCGGACCAATGACGTCATGGGAGACAGCCCCCGGGCCCCCACGGCTTCCAGCGCGGCTTCCCCATCGTGTGCGTAGACCAGCAGGCGGTCGGGCAGCACCTCGATGCGTTCCCCGATCCCCTCGACCGCCGCTGCGGCACCGGCATTGCGATCCGCGCCGAAGCGCAACTCGAGCACTTCCCGGGTGGAATACTGGCGGATCAGCGACGACGGCGACCCCTCGGCCATGATGCGGCCGCGGTCCACCACGATGAGGCGATCACATAGTTGCTCCGCCTCGTCCATGTAGTGGGTGGTGAGGATGAGGGTGACCCCCCGCTCCTTGAGGCGAAACAGGCGATCCCACAGGATGTGGCGGGCCTGCGGATCCAAGCCGGTGGTCGGCTCGTCCAGGAGCAGTACCCTCGGGTCATTGATGAGCGAACGGGCGATGGTCAAGCGCCGTTTCATGCCTCCGGAGAGGTCCTCGACCCGCGCACCCGCCTTGTCGGTGAGCTGGGCGAATTCCAGCAGCTCATCGGCCTTGGGGCGCAGGTAGGACATCGGCAACCCGAAGTAGCGTCCATAGACGATCAGGTTGTCCCTGACCTTGAGCTCCTGGTCGAGGTTGTCCTCCTGCGGGACGACGCCGAGGTGAGCGCGGACCTCCGGCCCCTGCTTCTCGGGGTCCAGCCCCATGATCCGCAGGGAACCACCACTGCGCTGGGACACACCGCCGATCATGCGCATGGTGGTGGATTTTCCGGCACCGTTGGGACCGAGCAGCCCGAAGGACTCCCCCGCGGGGACCTCGAAGGAAATGGAGTCGACGGCGGTGAAGTCGCCGTACCGCTTGGTCAGCTGGTCGGCGATGATCACCGTCGGGCGGGATGTGTTCTGTGGCACAACCGCACTCTACTGCGCCGCAGTGGTTGGCACAACTCAATCACGCAGGTTAGTGCGGGCGGTACTCCGTGACCATCGGGCAGTCGAACGGGTCGCGCGCGGAGAGCCCCACCGTGTTCAGGTATCGGATCACCTGGGCATATGACCCGGAGACCGAGGCCACCGTGTAGGGGACCTTCAGTTCCTGGCAGTACTGCCGGACCATGGCACTGACCTCACGCAGGTGCGGCCGCGGCATGCTCGGAAACAGGTGGTGCTCGACCTGGTAGTTCAAGCCACCGAACACTGCCGTGAGCACGCGGGTTCCCCAGGACGTCTTGCCCACGATGTTCCGGCTGGTCAGGACCTGTCGACTGAAGAAGTCGATGGTCGAGGTCTTGGGGATCAAGGGCATGCCCTTGTGGTTGGGTGCGAACGAGGCACCCATGTAGATGCCGAAGACAGCGAGCTGCACGCCGACGAAGGCGCTGGCGATCCCCCACGGCAGGAAGATGTAGATCGCGGCCAGGTAAATCGCCAGGCGCAGGCCGATGGTCGCCAATTCCCGTTTCCGGGCTTTCACCTTGTCGCCAGTGAACAGGTACTTGATCGAGTGGATGTGCAGGTTCAGGCCCTCGAAGGTGAGCAGGGGGAAGAAGAGGTAGCCCTGCCGGCGGGTCAGCCAGGCCATCAGGCCCGTGCGCGCCGCGGCATCTTCGGGCTGGAAGGAAATCGTGTCCTGCTCGATGTCCGGGTCCTTGCCAACGGTGTTCGGCTTGGCGTGGTGGCGCGTGTGCTTGTTCATCCACCACTGGTAGCTGATGCCCACCACCGCATTGGCCAGAATCCTTCCAGCACGGTCGTTGGCGGGACCGGATTCCATGACCTGGCGGTGTGAGGCCTCATGGGCGAGGAAGGCGAACTGGGTGAGGATGATGCCCAGGGCGGCGGCGACGAACAGCTGGAACCAGCTATCGCCCAACAACGTGAAGCCCGTGACGGCTGCGCCCAGGAAAAGCGTCAAGAGCATCACGACGCCGAGGTAATATCCACGCCGGCGCCGCATCAGCCCGGCATCGAGGACCCGGTTTTTGAGAAGACTGAAGTTACGGGCTCCGGCATTGCGGCGCAACGGCGCCTCCGACGTCGGCGGGCGGGCTGTCGTGGAAAGTTCGTGAGTGCTCATCGGCAACTCCCTCTGAGCGAAGTTCTCGGCAGTCACGCCGCAGAAACCGTAGTGGTCCGGCTCCCTGGTTCCCCACACTACGCATACTTGCTGTGTGTGTCCTGTCAGTAGACCTCGGGAACGACGGCGGGCCGCCCTTCCCGGTCAAAGGGAAAGACGGCCCGCAGTAGGTGTTCCAGGCTGGGATCAGCCCAGGTCGCGATGCCGTGGCACCTCGCCGTGTCGACCGCCAGGTTCCACGTCATCGACGTTGGGCACCTCGCCGGACTCGCCACGGGTGCGTGCGGCGCGCTGTCCTGCGGCTTCGCCGTAGGCATCAGGGCTGTCCATGGCCAACGGATCGCCGGCGGCCGGAGGGGCTTCCCCGGGGCGCGTGACGTTGCCGTCCTGCCGCGGATCCGTAGATCCGTCCTGCCGGACACGTCCGCCGTAGGCATCCGCGTGGTGCCCGCCGACCGGCTCCCCGGCCGACTCGGCACCCTGGGCTGTCGGCCGTCCTGCATCGCCCTGGCGGTACCCGTCGGCCTGCGACTGGCGGGCGTCCTGGTCATACGGGGCGGCAGCGCGGTCCTCGGCAAAGCCCGGACGATCATATTGCTCGTCAGCACCGCGCCAGGCGTTGTCGCGGTCCACGGGGGCGGATTCCCGACCGTCATCGGCCACGGGACGACGGCCACCGTCGACCGGCTCACCGACCCCGCCACCGCTGGCATCCTGGCCGTCCACGTGACGCCCATCAACACCACCCTCGGCACGGTCATCGGCACGGCGGCCGTCGGCTACCCGGCCGTTCCCGCCGGGCTGCCCGGCGTCCGCGCGTCCACGGCCCGCAGCTTCCTCGTCATGTCGGTTGGGCGACACCGCGGTGGCACCAGCACCTGCAGCAGTTCCGGCGCCGCTGCGCGAATCCCCGGGATCGGCCACGGGCTCGCCACCACGGGCATCCCGACCGTCCACACGCCGCTCGTCATCACCACGATCGGCAACACCACCACGAACGTCCCGGTCATCTGCACGGCGGCCGTCGGCTACCCGGTCGTTCCCGCCGGGCTGCCCGGCGTCGGTACGCCCACGGCCCGCAGCATCCTCGTCGTGTCGGTGGGATGACGCTGCGGCGGCACCGGCCGCACCCGCAGCGGCGCCACCGGCTCCGGCAGCTGCAGCAGTTCCCGCGCCGCTGTGGGAATCCCGGGGGCCAGCGTCGGCACGCTGGCCGGCCACGGGCTCGCCGTTGGCGGCTCGAACCTCACGGTCATCCTGCGCGGGGTCACGGCGCTCGGCCGGGTCGGCGACCCGGTCACTCGTTCCGCGCTGTCCGGCACGCTCATCCGCGCGGTCCACGACCGCAGGATCGGCCGAACCGGCGCGGTCCTGGGCTGCCGCGGGGCCGCCGGCACGCGGTTCGGTTGCCGCGGGCCGGCGGCCCGCATCGGCGGCACGCTCATCGGTGCGGCGATCCTGGGAGGCGGCTGCCCCGGTAGCCCCGGCGGCGCCGGCTGCGGCACCGGTGCCGGCGGCAGCCTGTCCATCACCGCGCTCCCGACCGTCCATCCCACGGTCGGCAGCGGGCCGGGCAGCATCAGCTGCGGGATCGCCAGCAGGTGCGTCGGCAGCATCGCCGGAGCGGCGGTTCTTCTGCACGTCCGGATCCAACTTGTCGGCTTCGCGCAGGCGTTCCTCGGAGGCGCGCTGGCGGTCTGTGGCGTCGGCACCGAGCTTGTCGGCCTCCATCCGCTTGCGCTCGGCGGCAATGTCGGCGTCGTTGGCTTCGGTCTGCAGGCGCTGGGCCTCAACTTCACGTTCCTTGGCCTTCAGCTCTGCGGCATCGGCGTCGGCCTTGGCGCGTTGGGCCTCGTTTTCACGTTCCTTGGCCTGGAGTTGGGTCTCCTGGGCTTCGGCGCGGATCCTGCCTGCCTCTTCGCGGTTGCGTTCGGCCTTCTTCTTGCCGGCAAATCGGGCAATGATTCCGACGATGATCAGCACCACCACGATGGCGACGATGATCCAGACAATCTGCGAGGTATCCATGCGATCTAACTCCCTAAGTGGGTGGGAACATTCGGGACCTTACACCGCAGTTCTACCATCTTCACTAGTTTCGTCACAGGGGCCGCCCCGATGCGCCTACTTTCCCGACGGTCCGCGAAGGACCTCGAGCCGCTGGCGGAACTCCGTCTCATCGACCTCGCCACGGGCGTACCGTTCCCGCAGCACTCCTTCGGCCGCGCGCCGGTGTTCGAGCCCGTGGCCGCGGCGACGGCCCACGATGAAAAGCGCAATCAGGATGAACCAGAACAGGGGAAAAATGAACCACCAGCCGAATCCGCCATGCCCCCAGTTCTCCCCGTGGGCGGCGAGCTGTGCGCTGGTGGTGGCTGCGATGGCCGTTGCTGTTGTCAACATGGTGACTCCTGGGTTCAGGTGATGGCCGATCTGGCCACATGACCTACCCTTCCGCGCCGCGCCGTCCGGCGCATCTGCCCCCGGGAGTCATCTGCTGGCCGGTCCCTACACCCCGGGGAGGCCTGGCGGACGACTGCGGGAGTACGCCGGACGCCTCCCCCATCAGGACCGGGTGTCCCCGTCAACGTCGATTCCCGGGGCCACGAGACCGCTTTCGTAGGCGAGGACCACCAGCTGGGATCGGTCCCGTGCCCCGAGCTTGCCCATGATGCGCGAGACATGTGTTTTGGCGGTCAGCGGCGTGATGAACAACCGCAGGGCGATGCCGGCATTGTCCAGGCCGCGGCCCACCAGCGCGAGGACCTCGCGTTCGCGCGCGGTCAGCGGCCCCAGGCTGGCCAGCCGGCGGACCGGCTCCGGCCGTGCAGCGGCGACGCGGGCGAGCAGCCGGCGGGTGACCGAGGGCGACAGCAGCGCATCCCCCCGGGCCACGGCGCGCACGGCCCGCAGCAGTTCCTCGGGCTCGGTGTCCTTGACCAGGAACCCGCTGGCACCGGCCCGGACGGAGTCCAGGATGTAGTCGTCGAGCTCGAACGTGGTGAGCATGATGACCTTCGTCCCGGCGAGGTCGGGGTCGGCCAGCAGCGCGGTGGCCGCCTCGATCCCGTCTCCCCCGGGCATGCGGATGTCCATGAGCACGACGTCGGGGCGCAGCGCCCTGGCCTGCGCCAGCGCCGCTTCCCCGGTGGCTGCTTCCCCGACGACTTCCAGGTCGTCCTCGGCCGAGAGCAGCGCACGGAACCCGGCGCGGATCAGCGCCTGGTCATCTGCCAACAACACGGTGGTCATGGATCCTCCGGTGCGGGGAGGGTGACGGTCACCGAGGTCCCGGGGTCCAGGTCCGCCAACTCCACGGTGCCCCCGCGTGCGGCCACGCGTTCGCGCATCCCGCGCAGGCCGTTGCCTTCCGGGGTGCCGGCGCGTCCGCGGCCGTCGTCGGCCACCCGCAGCCGGGCGGTGGCCTCGTCCAACGCGAGGTCGACGTCGACGGTGCCCGCCGCTGCATGGCGCACCACGTTGGTCAGCGACTCCTGCACCGCACGGAACAGGACGTTCTCCGTCCGCTCTCCCACCCAGGCCGGCCAGGGGTGGGCCGGGGCCGAGTACCTGACATCGAGCCCCGCGGCGCGGACCCTGTTGATCAGCTCCTCCAGCGCATCGAGCCGCTGGCTGGGCACCCGCGGTGCGTCCTGGCGCAGGACGGCCAGCACGTCCCGCACCTCGGCCAGGGCCGCGGCGGACCCTGCCTTGATCGTGGCCAACGCCTCCAGCAGGGCCTGGGGATCGGGATGGCGGCGCCCCAGGTGCAGGGCCACCGAGGACTGGACGTTGATCATCGAGAGTGAATGCGCGACGACGTCGTGGATATCGCGCGCGAGCACCAGCCGTTCCTCATCACGGCGGTGGCTGGCCTGTGCGCGGGCGATGCGCAGCTGTTCGCTCCGCCGATCCCGACGCGAGCGCACCAGTTCGGTGACCAGCAGGATGACGGTGAACCAGGCCGGCAGGACCAGCCAGCGGCCCTGTCCCGCCGCTGGTCCGGGACCGGGAGCCCACCCCGGGGCCAGCCCGGCAGCGGCCAACCCCCCGGCCAGCACGGCGACGGAGGCCCAACCCCACCACCGGGCGCGGCCCAGCACCGAGAACACGAGCCCCAGCACCAGGGACAACACCACCGGTCCCCACGGGTAGCCGGAGAAGAGGTAGGCGCCGTCGACCAGGGTGATCGCCGCGACGGCTGGCCCCGGGGCGCGGCGGCGCAACAGCAGCAGGGCGGGGCCGGCGAGCAGGAGCACGACGGCGATCCACGACAATTCGAGTCCCTGGTGCCGGGCGGCGAAGGAGCTGCCGGCCAGCTGGAAGAAAGCCACCAGCACCGGCAGCACGGCCAGCGGAGGTCGGCGTCTTCCCATGGTTCGAGACTACCGCCGCGCCCCGGCGCCGACATCAGCCGACGGCGGTAGCCGGGCACCGCCGTCGTACTCCCCGCGGTGTAGCCGCCCGAACGGCACGGGGCCCGGGAACCGTGTGGTTCCCGGGCCCCGGTGGGACGGTGTGGCTCAGCCGGCCTGGCGTTCCGCGGATTCCACCACGTTGGAGAGCAGCATGGCGCGGGTCATCGGGCCCACCCCGCCGGGGTTCGGTGAGATCCAGGAGGCGACGTCATACGCCGCAGGGTCCACGTCCCCGGTGACCTTGGCCTTGCCGGAACCGTCGTCGACCCGGCTCACGCCGACGTCCAGGACGATGGCCCCGGGCTTGAGGTCGGCCGCCTTGATCATGTGCGGCGAGCCGGCGGCGGCGATGACGACGTCGGCGCGCGCGAGATGCGCTGCCAGGTCGGTGGTCCCGGTGTGGGCCAGGGTGACCGTGGCGTTGATCTCCTTGCGGGTGAGCAGCAGGCCGATGGGACGTCCGATGGTGACGCCGCGGCCGACCACCAGGACGTTCTTGCCCGCCAGGTCGATGTCGTGGCGGGCCAGCAGTTCCACACAGCCCTTGGGCGTGCAGGGCAGCGGGGATTCCATCGGCCGGTTGACGTTCGCGACGAGGCGGCCCAGGTTCATCGGGTGCAGCCCGTCGGCGTCCTTGGACGGGTCCATCGCCTCCAGCACGGTGTCCTGGTCGATGTGCTTCGGCAGCGGCAGCTGCACGATGTAGCCGGTGCATTCCGGGTTCTCGTTGAGTTCGCGGACCTTGGCCAGCAGCTCGTCCTGGCTGGTGTCATCGGGCAGGTCGATGCGGATCGAGGTGATGCCGACCTCGGCGCAGTCCTTGTGCTTGCCGCCGACGTACCACTTCGAGCCCGGGTCCTCCCCAACCAGGATGGTGCCCAGTCCGGGGGTGATGCCGCGTGCGGCCAGGGCGGCGACGCGTTCGGTCAATTCGGCCTTGATGGCCGCCGCGGTGGCCTTGCCGTCGAGGATCTGTGCGCGTTCGGCCATGGTTACCACTGCTCCAGTTCCGCGTAGAGGGGGAATTCCGCTGCGAGCTTTTCCACCCGGGCCGACAGGGCCGCGAGGTCCGCGGAGTCGCCGTCGCGCAGGGCGATGGCGATGATGTCGGCCACCTCGGTGAACTCGGCGGCGCCGAAGCCGCGGGTCGCCAGCGCCGGGGTGCCGATGCGCAGCCCGGAGGTCACCATCGGCGGTCGGGGATCGAACGGGACGGCGTTGCGGTTCACGGTGATGCCGATGGAGTGCAGCAGGTCCTCGGCCTGCTTGCCGTCCAGCTCGGAGTCGCGCAGGTCCACCAGGACCAGGTGCACGTCGGTGCCGCCGGTGAGCACGGAGACGCCCTGCGCGGTGACGTCCTCGGCGCCAAGGCGCTCGGCGAGCAGCCGGGAACCGGCCAGGGTGCGTTCCTGGCGTTCGCGGAACTCCTCGGACGCGGCGATCTTGAAGGCCACTGCCTTGCCGGCGATGGCGTGCATCAGCGGCCCACCCTGCTGGCCGGGGAAGACGTTGGAGTTGATCTTCTTGTACAGCTCCAGGTCGTTGGTCAGGATCAGGCCCGAGCGCGGTCCGGCCAGCGTCTTGTGCACGGTGGAGGTCACGACGTCGGCATACGGGATCGGGTTCGGGTGCAGCCCGGCGGCGACCAGTCCGGCGAAGTGGGCCATGTCGACCCAGAGCAGCGCCCCGACCTCGTCGGCGATGGAGCGGAAGGCGGCGAAGTCGAGCTGGCGGGGGTAGGCGGACCAGCCGGCGATGATGACCTGCGGCTTCTCGGCGATGGCCTGGGCGCGCAGCTTGTCCATGTCGATGGTGAACGTGTCGGGTTCGACCTCGTAGGCGGCGACCTCGTAGAGCTTGCCGGAGAAGTTCAGCTTCATGCCGTGCGTGAGGTGACCGCCGTGCGCCAGCGAGAGGCCCAGGATCTTGTCGCCGGGTTCGATCATCGCGGCCAGGGCGGCGGCGTTGGCCGAGGCGCCGGAGTGCGGCTGTACGTTGGCGTACTTCGCACCGAACAGGGACTTCACACGGTCCCGTGCCAGGTTCTCGGCGACGTCCACGTGCTCGCAGCCACCGTAGTAGCGGCGTCCCGGGTAGCCCTCGGCATACTTGTTGGTCAGCACCGAGCCCTGGGCCTGCAGGACGGCGCGCGGGGCGAAGTTCTCCGAGGCGATCATTTCCAGGGTGTTGCGCTGCCTGCCCAGTTCGGCGGTCAGGACCGCCGCGATCTCCGGGTCCACCTCGGAGAGGGGCTGGTTGGTGACGGTGTTCGCTGTGCTCACGGGATGTTCTCCTGCTGACGGGGATGGTGTGCGGTCTGGAACACGACGACGGCGCATGCCGCATCGCTGACCCCGGGTCCAGGCGCGCGATCCGGTGGTTTGGTCCTGCCGTCGCTCCCCCGTGGTCCTCCACTTAAACGCCAGTCGCGACGCTCCCATGCTAACCGAGCCGGACCCCGCCCTGTCCACGCTTTACGCGCTCATTGCGCGGCATGAAGCCCGCCGATCCGACGATGGTGCAACGGAGCGGGGAATAGACGCCACCACCCGCCCGTTCCCCCAGTAGTTGAGTATTCAAGCAAAGGGGTGGGACGTGCAGATCGTGGTCATCGGGGCCGGCCAGGCGGGCCTCAGTGCCGCCTACCACCTGGTGCGGCGCGGGCTGCGGCCGGGCACCGACTTCGTGGTGCTCGACGCCAACGACGGCCCCGGCGGGGCCTGGCGGCACCGCTGGGACTCGCTCACCTTCGACGCGGCGCACGGGCTGCATGACCTGCCCGGCCTGCCCCTGGGCTCCCCCGACCCGCAGGAGCCGGCCTCCGCCGTCGTCTCCCGGTACTACGAAGCCCACGAACGCCGCTTCGACCTGCAGGTCATCCGCCCGGTGGCCGTCGCCGCGGTCACCCGCGCCGACGACGCGGACCACGCGCTGGTGGTGCGCGCCACCGACGGCAGGACCTGGACCGCCGGCGCCGTGGTGAACGCCACGGGCACCTGGGACCGGCCCTATTGGCCGTCCTACCCCGGCCGGGCCGACTTTGCCGGCCGGCAACTGCACACCCACGATTTCACCGACGCCTCCGACTTCGCCGGCGAGCGCGTGCTGGTGGTCGGCGGCGGGACCTCGGCGGCGCAGTTCCTGCTCCAGCTCGATGCTGCCGGGGCCCGGACCACGTGGTCCACCCGGCGGGCACCGGACTGGACGGACACCGCGTTCGACACCGAATGGGGCCGCGGCGTCGAGGAGCGGGTCACGGCCCGCACCCGGGCCGGGCTGCCTCCGCGCAGCGTGGTCGCGGAGACCGGGCTGCCGCTGACCGCGCCCTACCGGGCGGGCATCGCCTCCGGGGTCCTGGCCTCCCGCGGGCCGTTGGAACGCCTGCTCCCCCAGGGAGCGGTCTTCACCGACGGCACGACGGCGGAGATCGACACCGTGCTCTGGGCCACCGGGTTCCGGGCCGCGGTGGACCACCTGTCAGCGTTGCGCCTGCGTGAGCCCGGCGGCGGGATCCGCATGGCGGCCGACGCGGTCTCCGTGGTGCGCGAACCGCGGCTGTTCCTGGTCGGATACGGGGCGTCGGCCTCGACGGTGGGGGCCACCCGCGCGGGCCGGGCCGCCGCGCTGGCAGCGCTGGGGTCGTTGGAGCCACTGCCGGTAGGCTAGTACGGTGACCAGCCAGCAATACATCGTGACCCTGTCCTGCGCCGACCAGCCCGGCATCGTGCATGCCGTCTCGGGTGCCCTGCTCCAGGCAGGCTGCAACATCACGGAGTCCCAGCAGTTCGAAAGCCCCGAGTCGGGACTGTTCTTCATGCGCGTCGCCGTCTCCACCGAGGCCGGGATCGACGCGGTGCGCGCCCCGCTCGATGAGGTGTCCACCCGTTTTGCCATGACGTTGGCCGTCCACCCCGAGGCCCAGCCGCTGCGCACGCTGATCATGTGCTCCACCGCGGGACATGCGCTCAACGACCTGCTCTTCCAGCAACGCGCCGGCTCGCTGCCCATCGAGATCCCGCTCATCGTCTCCAACCACCGGGACCTGGCGCCGATGGCCGAGTTCTACGGGGTCGACTTCCTGCACCTGCCGGTCACCGCCGACACCAAGCCCGACGCCGAGGCGCGCCTGCTGGAGCTGGTGCGCGAACACGACATCGAACTGGTGGTCCTGGCCCGCTACATGCAGATCCTCTCCGACGACCTCTGCCGCGAACTGAACGGCCGGGCCATCAACATCCACCACTCCTTCCTGCCCTCCTTCAAGGGGGCCAAGCCCTACCACCAGGCCCACGCCCGCGGCGTGAAGATGATCGGGGCGACCGCGCACTACGTGACCGCGGACCTGGACGAGGGCCCGATCATCGAACAGCAGGTCATCCGGGTCGACCACGCCAAGACCCCCGGGCAGTTCGTGGCGATGGGCCGCGACGTGGAGGGCCGCACGCTGGCCCAGGCCGTGCAGTGGGCGGCGCAGCGCCGGGTCCTGCTGGACGGGCGCCGCACCGTCGTCTTCAACTAAGGCCCACCCCGCCGGGTTTGTAGACTCGGGACATGACCTACATCATCACGATCGACTCCCAGACCCCGAAGGTCGCCTCCTCGGCCTTCACCGCCCCGACCGCCACCCTGTCCGGCGACGTCGAGCTCGGCGAGCGCGCCAGCGCGTTCTACGGCGTCTCGGTCCGCGGCGACTCGGCCCCCATCCGCATCGGTGACCTGACCAACCTGCAGGACAACGTCGTCGTGCATGCCGATTCCGGTTACCCGGCCACCGTGGGCACCGGCGTCTCCGTCGGCCATTCGGCGGTCATCCACGGGTGCACCATCGGCGACGGCTGCCTGATCGGCATGAGCGCGACCGTGATGAACGGTGCGCAGATCGGCGAGCAGTCACTCGTCGCCGCGGGGGCCCTGGTGCTGGAGGGCACCGTCGTGCCGCCGCGGTCGCTGGTGGCCGGCGTCCCGGCCAAGGTCCGCCGCGAACTCACCGAGGAGGAGGTCAACGGGCTGCGCACCAACTCCGAGCACTACCTGGTGTTGGCCGAGAAGCACCGCGCGGCCAACGCCGGCTGACCCGCCGGGCGGTGCGTTGCCGCCCGGAGGCCCCCGTGCCAAGCTGGGGGGCATGAGCCTGCGCTTCCCCACCCCTCCCTGTGCCGCATCGAACGCCCCCTCACCGCTGTCCGCCACGGGCCGCCCGGTGGGCTGGGGCGTGGTCTCCACGGGCCGGATCGCGAACACCGTCACCGGGGACCTGGCCCTGCTTCAGGACTCCGTCCTGCACGCCGTCAGTTCCCGGGACGCCCAGCGGGCCGCCGCCTTCGCCGAGGAACACGGTTTCGCGACCTCCTTCGGCGACGATGCCCAGCGCACCGGGTTGCAGGCGCTGCTCGCGGAGCCCGAGGTGGAGGCCGTCTACATCGCCACCCCGCATGGACAGCATTTCGAGGTCGCCCACCAGGCCCTCACCGCGGGCAAGCACGTGCTGTGCGAGAAGTCGCTGACCATCAACGCCGCCGAGGCGCTCGAGCTGGTGGAGTTGGCGCGCAGCCGCGGGCTCTTCCTCATGGAGGCCGTCTGGACCCGTTTCCTGCCCGCGGTGCACCGCGCCCTGGAACTCGTCGATTCCGGCGAGCTCGGCGACATCGCCTGGGTCCGCGCGGACCTCGGCTTCCCCGCACCGTACGACCCGTCCTGGCGGCTCTGGGACCCTGCGGCCGGTGGCGGCGCCCTGCTGGACCTGGCGGTCTACCCGCTCACCTGGGCGCTGGGTTGCCTCGGTTTCCCCGCAACTGTGCAGGCGGTCGGGCACCTGAACGACGACGGAGTGGACACCCAAGAATCACTCACCCTGGGCTACGCCTCGGGCGCCCAGGCCCAGTTGCTCTGCTCGCTCACCGGGGCCGGGCCCCGCGAGGCGGTGGTCTCCGGCAGCAAGGGGTGGCTGCGCACCTCCGGGCCGTTGAACAACCCCACCTCCTTCCAGGTCACCCCCCTCGACGGGGAACCGCGCACCGTCTCCTTCGAGCCGGTGGGCCGCAACTATGTCTACGAACTGCGGGAGGCCACCCGCTGCATCCAGCAGGGGCTCACGCAGAGCCCGACGATGAGCTGGGCCGACTCCGTGGACACCATGCGCCTGCTCGACGGGGTGCGCAACCAGCTCGGCGTCAGCTACCTCAACGACACCACCGTCTGATCCGGCGCCGGGGCGCGGATCCGGCGGCCCATGTACAGCGCGGCGACTCGCCAGTACTCTCAGTCCATGGGAGCCGAAGTCAGCAAGAAGACCTTTACGCGGGCGCAGCGCACTACCTATCGGGAGCGCCTGAACCAGAACCTCGAGACGTTCGAGACGTTCCTCGCCGACGGGCATTTCGCCGCCTCGGGGACCATCGGCCTCGAACTCGAACTGAACCTGGCCAACCGGGATTTCACCCCGGCCATGCGCAATGCCGAAGTGCTCGAATCCATCGCCGATGAGGCCTTCCAGACGGAGATCGGCGCGTTCAACATCGAGCTGAACCATCCGGCCCTGGACGTGGCCGGACGCGGCCTGCGCGAGCTCGAGGAAAGCCTGCGCACCCAACTCAACCGTGCCGATGCCCGGGCCGATGCAGCGGGGACCGACCTGCTGATGACCGGCATCCTGCCCACCCTGCAAGCCGAACAGCTGCAGGACAAGGACTGGATGAGTGCCGGCAAACGCTATGCGGCACTGAACACGTCGGTGCTCCAGGCCCGTGGCGAGGACGTGCTGATCGATATTGCCGGTGAGGAGCACCTGCGCTTCTACGCCCAGTCGATCGCCCCGGAAGCCGCCTGCACCTCCGTCCAGCTCCACCTCCAGCTCTCCCCCGACGAATTCGCCCCGGCTTGGAACGCCGCCCAGATCATCGCCGGCCCGCAGGTGGCGCTTGCCGCCAATTCCCCGGTGTTCCTGGAAAAGGTGCTCTGGCACGAGACCCGCATCGAGCTCTTCAAACAGTCCATCGACACCCGGGCCCCGGAAATGCGGGCCCAGGGCGTACGCCCCCGCGTCTGGTTCGGTGAACGCTGGATCACCTCGTTCTTCGACCTCTTCGAGGAGAACGTCCGCTATTTCCCTGCACTGCTGCCCGAGCTGTCCGGCCGACGCGCGGAAAAGACCAAGTCGGGTGCACCGCGGCTCCACGAGTTGCTGCTGCACAACGGGACGGTCTACCGCTGGAACCGGCCCATCTACGACCCCGGAACCGCAGTGCCGAACCTGCGCCTGGAGAACCGCCTGCTGCCGGCCGGGCCCAGCGTCCTGGATACCGTGGCGAACGCAGCGTTCTTCTTTGGCCTGGTCCGTCGGCTGCGCACGGCCCAACGCCCGCTCTGGTCCCGGATGGCCTTCGGCACGGCCACGGAGAACTTCCTGGCCTGTGCCCGCGATGGCCTCCATGCCACCGTCTACTGGCCCGGCGTCGGGGAGATCCCGGTCTCCGAGCTCATCGTGCGCCACCTGTTGCCGCTGGCTGCCGAGGGGCTGGCCGATCTCGGCGTCGACGATGCCGTCGCCGCCCGCTACCTCGACGTGCTGCGCGAACGGGCCAGCACCGAGCAGAACGGTGCGCAGTGGCAAATCCACGCCCTGGAACGCCTGGAGGCCCACGGGCTCGACCGACGCCGCGCACTGCAGGAGATGACCCGCCTGTATTGGGAACACATGCACCATACGGGGCCCGTCCACGAGTGGCCATTGCCCTAGGCGGGAACCCTCCTTGAGGTAACTTCAAGAACTCAATAACGAATCTTCAGCATTTATGCGTTCACTTATTGACGCCAAGTCAAATGTGATGCAGACTACTTCTCATGTTGGAAACGAGAGCCGCGTCACGGACCGCGCGTAAGAGCCCGGGCTCCCAATCGGCGCTGCGTCATCTGAACCAGCAGCGCATCATCGATTGCCTGCTCTCCGGCCCCTCCACGCAGGCCGAACTGTCCCGCCAGACCGGCTTGTCCACCGCGACGGTCTCCAACATCGTGAAGTTCATGCAGACTGCGGGACTGGTCAGCACCGAACCCACCACCAGCTCCGGCCGCCGGGCCCTGAACGTCAAGCTGATCAGCGATGGGGCCATCGCGGTCGGCATCGACTTCGGACGCCGCCACCTGCGCGTGGTGTTCTCCTCCCTGAACTACCAGATCGTCGCCGAGAAGACCGTCATCCTGCCCCTGGGACACCACGCGGAGGAAGGCATCGCCGCGGCCGCCCACCTGATCTCCGAACTCCTGACCTCCAAGGGTCTGGCCCCGAGCGCGCTCATCGGCGCCGGTGTCGGCATCCCCGGGCCCATCGACCGCCGCACCGGAACCGTCGCCCAGGGCGCCATCCTGCCGGAGTGGGTCGGGATCAACATCCAGGAGCGCCTCGAGGAGACCCTGGACCTGCCCGTTGTCGTGGACAACGACGCGAACCTCGGCGCGCTGGCCGAGGTCACCTGGGGGCCGCACAACGGGCTGGAGAACCTCATCTTCATCAAGATCGGCTCGGGCATCGGCGCCGGGCTGATCATCAACGGTTCCCCCTACTACGGCAACGTCGGCATCACCGGGGAAATCGGCCACGCCACGGTCCAGGAGCACGGTTCGGTCTGCCGCTGTGGCAACCGGGGCTGCCTGGAAACGGTCGCCTCCACCACTGTCATGATCAACCTGCTCGCCCGCTCGGGCCAGGCACCGGAAACCGCCGAGGACGTGGTCTCCCAGGCGGCCGACGGCAGCTCCGCCGTCCTGCGGGTGGTGGACGACGCCGGCATGGCGGTGGGCCAGGAACTGGGCAACATCGCCAACCTGCTCAACCCCGAGGTCATCGTCGTCGGCGGCCCCCTGGCCGGGCTGGGCGACCTGCTCCTGGATCCCATCCGACGCGGCCTGCTGCGCCACGCGGTCCCCGTCGTCGGCGAGAGCACTGCCCTGGTGATGTCCTCGCTGGGCAACCGGGCCGAGGCCCTCGGCGCGGCAGCCCTGGCCTTCCAGCATGTGGGCATCCGTGCCCCCTGACCAGTCCCGGGACCACCCGTGAGCACACCGCACCCCACCCACGCACCATCGGAAGGCCGCAGGGCACCATGAACACACCAACCACCGGGCATCAGCACCCGAACATCCTGGAGATGCGCTCCATCACCAAGGAGTTCCCGGGCGTCAAGGCGCTGGCCGATGTGAACCTCCAGGTCAGGGCCGGCGAGATCCACGCGATCTGCGGCGAGAACGGCGCCGGCAAATCGACACTGATGAAGGTCCTCTCCGGGGTCTACCCGCACGGGACCTACACCGGGGACATCTACTTCCAGGGTGCCGTGCAGTCCTTCCGCGGCATCAACGCCAGCGAACAGGCCGGCATCGTGATCATCCACCAGGAACTGGCGTTGATCCCCGAGCTGAGCATCATGGAGAACATCTTCCTGGGCAACGAGCCGACCCGCTTCGGGGTCATCGACTGGTCCATCGCCCGGGTCCGCTCCATGGAGTTGCTGGCCCGCGTCGGCCTCTCGGACTCCCCCGACACCCCGGTCAAGGAAATCGGCGTCGGCAAGCAGCAGCTGGTCGAGATCGCCAAGGCCCTGAACAAGTCGGTCAAGTTGCTCATCCTCGACGAGCCGACCGCGGCCCTGAACGAATCCGACTCCCAGCACCTGTTGGATCTGATCCGCGGCCTCAAGGGCAAGGGGATCACCTCGATCATGATCTCCCACAAGCTCAACGAGATCGAACAGGTCGCCGACTCCATCACCATCCTGCGGGACGGCCAGTCCATCGAGACCCTCGACGTCCACAAGGACGGAGTCAACGAGGACCGCATCATCAAGGGCATGGTGGGGCGCACCCTGGAATCCCGCTTCCCGGACCACTCCCCCCAGATCGGTGAGACGTTCTTCGAGGTCAAGGGCTGGAACGTCGCCCACCCGCAGATCGCCGACCGGATGGTCTGCAAGGACTCCAACTTCTTTGTCCGCCGCGGGGAGATCGTCGGTTTCGCCGGTCTCATGGGTGCGGGCCGCACCGAACTCGCCCGCTCGATCTTCGGACGTTCCTACGGCAAGTTCCTCTCCGGCACCATCACCATGAACGGCCAGGAGCTCGTGCTGCGCAACGTCGCCCAGGCCATCGACGCCGGGTTGGGGTACGTCACCGAGGACCGCAAGACCCTCGGACTGAACCTGCTCGATGACATCAAGGCCACCACCGTCTCGGCGAACCTGAAGGAAATCAGCCCGCATTCGATCGTGGACCGTGATCGTGAGTTCGAGGTCGCCGAACACTACCGCAAGACGCTGCGCACCAAGACACCCTCCGTCGAGGAAGGCGTGGACAAGCTCTCCGGCGGGAACCAGCAAAAGGTGGTCCTGGCCAAGTGGATGTTCACCCAACCGGATCTGTTGATCCTCGATGAACCCACCCGCGGCATCGACGTGGGCGCCAAGTTCGAGATCTACGGCATCATCCAGGAACTGGCCAACCAGGGCAAGGGCGTCATCGTCATCTCCTCGGAACTACCCGAACTCCTGGGACTCTCGGACCGGATCTACACCATCTTCGAGGGCTCCGTCACCGGGGTCGTCGACAAGTCCGAGGCCACCCCCGAAAACCTCATGCGGCTGATGACCTCCAGCCGCGTTTCCGCCTAGGCCACCCGGCCGGCCCGACCCACTGACCCCGCGAACCAAGGAACAATACAATGAACGCGATCAAGCAGCTCTTTGGCGGCAACACCCGCCAATTCGGCATGATCTTCGCACTGGTGGCCCTGGTGGTCTTCTTCCAGATCATGACCGAGGGCGTGACCCTGACCTCCGGCAACCTGATGAACCTGCTCAACGGCAACGCCTACATCCTCATCCTGGCCATCGGCATGGTGCTGGTCATCATCGCCGGACACATCGACCTCTCCGTCGGATCCATCGCCGCCTTCGTCGGCGTCACCGTGGCCCTGGCCATCCGCGACTGGGGCCTTCCCTGGTGGGCCGGTGTCCTGCTGGGCCTGGCCCTGGGCGCCGTCATCGGTGCCTGGCAGGGATTCTGGGTCGCCTACGTCGGCATCCCGGCCTTCATCGTGACCCTGGCCGGCATGATGCTCTTCCGCGGACTGAACCAGTTCGTCGGCAAGTCCAACACCATCCCGGTCCCCGAGGACTTCCAGTACATCGGCGCCGGCTACCTGCCGGAGGTCGGGCCCAACACCGGGTACAACAACCTCACCCTCCTGTTGGGACTGGCCACCGCGGCCTTCGTCGTCATCATGGGGCTGCGCGGCCGGGCCAAGGCCCAGCGCCTCGGAGCCGTCGTGTCCCCGATGTGGGTGCAGATCACCAAGCTGACCCTGATCAGCGCGGCCATCCTCTACGCCACGTACCTCTTCGCCACCGGCCGTCCCGGCACCTCGCTGCCGATCCCGGGCATCATCCTCATCGTGCTGGTGCTCATCTACGGCTTCATCTCCTCGCGCACCGTCTTCGGCCGCCACATCTACGCCGTCGGCGGCAACCGCCACGCTGCGGAACTCTCCGGCGTGCGCTCCAAGAAGGTCAACTTCATGGTCATGATGAACATGGCCATCCTGGCCGGCCTGGCCGGCATGATCTTCGTGGCCCGCTCCACTGCTTCCGGCCCCTCGGACGGCAACATGTGGGAGCTGGACGCCATCGCAGCCGTCTTCATCGGCGGCGCAGCGGTCACCGGCGGTGTCGGCACCGTCGTCGGCTCCATCATCGGTGGCCTCGTCATGGCCGTGCTGAACAACGGACTGCAGCTGCTCGGCGTCGGAGCCGACGCCACCCAGATCATCAAGGGCCTCGTGCTCCTGGCCGCCGTCGCATTCGACGTCTACAACAAGTCCCAGGGCAAGCCGTCCATCACCGGCATGCTCTCCCGCGGGCTGCTCACCAAGAACAAACCCCAGGCGGACGCTGTCGAATCCGCCAAGGAAAAGATCCCCACCGGGGCCTGAAACCCACCTGCTCCACCTCTCACACCAGAAAAGGGAAAACAATGAAAATCATGGGCAAGGCAACCAAGCTCGCGGCCGTGACCGCGATTGCCGCGATGGCCCTGACCGGCTGCGGCCGCCAGGATGCCAACACCGATGCCGGCGCGGACTCCTCCGCCTCCGGGTTCGACGAGGGAGCCACCATCGGTGTCGCCCTGCCGCAGAAGACCAGTGAGAACTGGGTCCTGGCGGAGAATCTGTTCAACAAGGACCTCAAGGATGCCGGCTTCAAGCCCGACGTCCAGTTCGCCAACGGCGGCGTGGCCGAACAGCAGAACCAGATCAACGCCATGGTCTCCAAGGGTGCCAAGGTCATCATCGTCGGCGCCATCGACGGTGCGCAGCTGGGCAACCAGCTCAAGGCCGCGAAGGAAGCCGGCGCCACGGTCATCGCCTATGACCGGCTGCTGCTGAACACCAAGGACGTGGACTACTACGTGGCCTACGACAACTTCAAGGTCGGCCAGCTGCAGGGCCAGGCGCTGCTGGACGGGTTGAAGGAAAAGAAGGGCAACGGCCCCTACAACATCGAGCTGCTCGCCGGATCCCCCGACGACGCCAACGCCCAGGTGTTCTTCGACGGCGCCATGGACGTGCTGAAGCCGAAGATCGACGACGGAACGCTCAAGGTCGGTTCCGGCCAGACCTCCTTCAAGCAGGCAGTCACCCAGGGCTGGAAGGCCGAAAACGCCCAGAAGCGCATGGACACCATCTTGACCGGTACCTACACCGGCTCCAAGAAGCTCGACGGCATCCTTTCCCCGAATGACACCCTGGCCCGCGCCGCACTGACCTCGGTCAAGGCAGCCGGCAAGGAGACCCCGATCGTCACCGGTCAGGACTCCGAGGTCGAATCGGTGAAGTCCATCATGAAGGGCGTGCAGTACTCGACCATCAACAAGGACACCCGCGCCCTGGTGGAGCACGCCTCCACCATGGTCAAGGACCTGCAGGCGGGCAAGAAGGTCGAGGTCAACGACGAGAAGTCCTACGACAACGGCGTCAAGACCGTTCCGGCCTACCTGCTCAAGCCCCAGATCGTCACCCAGGCCAACGTGAAGGAAGCCTACAAGAACGATCCGGTGCTCGGCCCGATCACCAAGTAGCACCACAGCACCACGCACGAAGGAGGGAGTACGACGGCGGGATGATCCGCCGTCGTACTCCCTCCTTTTCATGCCCGGTCCCCGCTCCGGGTCCCTGCGGCTACCTGGCGTTGGAGCTGCTGCGCCGCCAGATGGCCGCCAGGATGGCGCCCGAGACGTTGTGCCAGACGGAGAACACCGCGCCGGGCAGGGCCGCCTCGGGGGCGAAGTAGGTCTTGGCCAGCCCGGCGGCGAGGCCGGAGTTCTGCATGCCGACCTCGATGGCCATGGTGCGCCGCGAGGGGATGGGCAGGCGGAACAGCTTGGCGGCGCCGTAGCCGAGCAGGTAGCCCAGCCCGTTGTGCAGGATGACCGCTGCCAGAATCAACAGACCGGCGCTGAAGATCGCCGCGGCGCTGCCGGCGACGACGGCGATGACCACGAACGTGATCGCCAGGACCGAGACCCAGGGCAGGGCGGGGATCACCGCGGCGACCAGCTTCGGCGCCGCCATCCGCACGACCAGGCCCAGCACCACGGGCACGAGCACGATCTGCACGATCGACAGGGCCATGGACCCGGCGTCGACCGGCAGGTACTGCCCGGCCAGCCAGAGGGTGAGCAGCGGGGTGAAGATCGGGGCGATGAGCGTCGAGACGCTCGTCATGGTCACCGACAGGGCGACGTCGCCCTTGGCCAGGTAGGTGACCACGTTCGACGCCGTGCCACCGGGGGCGCAGCCGACCAGGATGACGCCGGCGGCCAGGGCCGGCGACAAGCCCAGCACCGTCGAGACGCCCAGGCCGGCCAGCGGCATGATCACGTACTGGGCGACCACGCCCAGCAGCACCGGCAGCGGCTGGCGGATCACCAGGGAGAAGTCGGGCAGCGTCAGGGTCAGGCCCATGCCGAACATGATGAGCATCAGGCCCGGGTTGATGAACGTCGCCCAGCCCAAAAACGGTGCGGGCAGGAACAGGGCGATCGCCCCGCCGGCGAGGATCAGCAGCGGGAACAGCGTGACGGCCACCCGGGCGCTGCGCTCCTCGGCGGCGTCGGGGGCGGTGACGGCGGGCGTCCGCTGGGACGTGGCCGTCGAGCGGGCGCCTGGCCCGTCTTCTTCTTCTGGAGTCGTTGACATGGGCAACATGATTCCAAAGGCCCTGCCACTGCGGGTAATTGTGACCTGCACGCTCCCGCCGGGACATGACGGGCGCCACGGCGCGGGGCACCGCGCTGGACTAGGATGGTGGGGCGCTCAGCGCACCACAACAGCGCGCCACCGCCACACCGCACCGCACCGCCAGGTCGCCGACCCCACCCGGGTTGCCGGCCACCAGCATCTGTCGAGGAAGTCAGCCATGCCCGCATTCCCCCGTTCCGCACGCCCGGCCACCACGGTGGCGGCCCTGCTCGCCGCCTCACTCCTGTTGGCCGGATGTGCCGGTTCCGGAGGCCAGGGCGGCTCCGGGGATGAGTCGGCTGCCGGCGATCCGGTCAGCGGCGGCACGATGGTCTACGCTTCCGGCGATGCCGAGCCGACCTGCCTGGACCCGCATGTGGGCGGGAACTACCCGCAGGCGCTGCTGGCCGGGCAGTACCTCGAGACCCTGTACACCAAGGACGACGACGGGAAGATCGTCCCGTGGCTGGCCTCCGGGGCCGAGGCCTCCGCCGATGGCAGGACCTGGACGCTGAAGCTGCGCGACGGGATCACCTTCACCGACGGGACCGCGCTGGACGCCGCCACGGTGAAGGCGAACATCAAGCACCTGCAGGACCCCGATACCGCCTCCTCCACCGGCTACCTGGCCGTGGCGAAGATCAAGACCATGGACGTCGTGGACGACACGACGCTGAAACTGAACCTCTCGGCCCCGGATTCGGCGCTGCTCGAATCGTTCTCGATGCCGTGGGTTGCCATCGAATCGGCGAAGGCCCTGAAACGCAGCCAGGCCGAGAACTGCGCCTCCCCGGTGGGCACCGGACCCTTCACGGTCACGAAGTGGACCAAGCAGGAGTCCGTCGAGCTGACCCGCAATGAGGACTACACCCCTCCCGTGCAGGGCGCCGGCCACGACGGCCCCGCGTATCTGCAGGGCATCACCTGGAAGTTCATCCCGGAGGCGGCCACCCGTTACGCGGCCCTGCAGTCCGGCACGGTGGACATCATCGACAACGCGCAGCCGGACACCATCAAGACCGCCGAAACCTCCGGGACCATCGGGCACCTCGACGCCCCGCGTCCGGGCGCCTCCAACCGGATCGAGCTGAACTCCTCCAAGGCACCCTTCAACGATGAAAAGGTCCGCGAGGCGTTCGTCCGCGCGGTCAACGTCAACGACGGCATCTCCTCCCTGTTCTTCGATACCGCACAGCGCTCCTACTCGGCACTGTCCAGCGTCGAGCCGATGGGCTACTCCGATGAACAGCTCTTCGGCCGCGACCTGGACGCGGCCAACCGGCTGCTCGATGAGGCAGGGTGGGAGAAGCGCGACGCCGCCGGGTACCGCACGAAGGACGGCAAGCGCCTGACGCTGGCCTTCCCCGTGAGCACCAACCAGTCGGTGCCGGCCGAGCAGTCGCTCTTCCAGCAGCTGCAGGCCACCGCCAAGGAGGCGGGTTTCGAGGTCAAGCTGGATCTGCTGGACCTCTCCAGCTGGTACGGCGTGCTCGGGGAGAACCAGTACGATCTGGTCTCCGCCCCCTACACCAAGGTGGGCCCCGACGTGCTGCGCACGTTGTTCCACAGCTCCAACACCGTCCCGGCCCCCTCCGGCTACTTCTCCAACCACGCCCAGGTGAAGGACCAGAAGCTGGACGCGCTGCTCGATGCCGCCAACGCCACCACCGACCAGCAGGAGCGCCAGGACAAGTACACGCAGGCCCAGCAGATCGTGCTCGGCGGCTATTACATCCTGCCGCTCTACGACCAGCAGAACCACTTCCTCTACGGCCAGAAGCTGCAGGGGGTCGGAGCCACCACCGCGGTGGCCTCCCCCACCTTCCACGACACCTGGCTGAAGAACTAGGCACGACGGCGGCGCATGGCTGAGACGGCATTCTTCGGCTCCTCCGGTGGCGGGTTTCCGCGCCCGGGAGGCACCGCCGTCGTGCCCGGCACCGGGCGCTGGCGCTCCGCCGGGCTCTGGCTGGTGCGCCGGATCGGTTCCGCGGTGTTCGTGCTGTGGGCCGTGGCGACGCTGATCTTCCTGGCCATCCGGCTCATCCCCGGGGACCCGGCCGAGGCCATCATGGGCGGTCCCGGATCGCAGGCCTCCGCCGCCGCGTTGGAGGCGGCCCGGACCGAGTACGGGCTCGACCAACCGCTGTGGGTGCAGTACCTCTCCCAGGTGGGTCGGCTGGCCACCGGGGATCTGGGCACCTCGTATGCGCTCAAGGTTCCGGTGACGCAGTTGCTCGGCGACCAGCTGCCGGGCACGTTGGGTTTGGCCGTCGGCGCGTGGGTGCTGGCCTGGGTGTTGGCGCTGGGGTTGGCGCTCTGGTCCGGGCTGGGCGGCCGCGGTGCAGCGGTGGTCGGTTCGGCGCTGGAGATCGCCGCCGCCTCGGTGCCGCATTTCTGGCTCGGCTCGGTGCTGGTGCTGCTCTTCTCCACCGCGTGGGGGTGGCTGCCGCCGGTGAGCAATGGCACCGTGGCGGGGCTGGTCATGCCGGTCATCACGCTGGCGTTGCCGCTGGCCGGGTTCCTGGGCCAGGTGATGCGCGAATCGATGCTCACCGCCATGAATTCCCCCTTTGCGCTCTCGGCGCGGGCCCGCGGGGAGTCGGAGACCGGCGTCGTGCTCCGTCATGCGCTGCGTCATGCTGCGCTACCCGGGGTCGCCCTGTCCGGGTGGGCTCTCGGATCGCTGGTTTCCGGGGCCGTCGTCGTCGAATCGATCTTCGCCCGGCCGGGCCTGGGACGCAGCCTGCTGCAGGCGGTGACCCTGCGCGACGTCCCCGTGGTCACCGGGGTGGCGCTGGTCTCGGCGTTGGCCTACGTGCTGGTCATGGCCGTCTCCGATCTGGCCGAACGGGCCATCGACCCGCGGACCAGGGACCGGTGAGCGGCATGAGCCAGGGTCCAGCCCGCCGCGGCGGCACGCTGCGGCGGCGCCCGCCGGTCGGCTGGCTGCGGGCCGGCGCCGTGCTGCCCGCACTGGCTGCCCTCGCTGCACTGTTCCTGGTGGTGGCCACGCTGGTGCCCGGCTGGCTGGCACCGACCGATCCGCTGGCCATCGACCCGGCGGCTGCCTTCCGCGGCCCGTCCGGCGCGCATTGGCTGGGCACCGACGAGTCGGGCCGTGACATCTATGCGCGCATCGTCCATGGTGCACGGCCCTCATTGCTGATCGGCGCCGCGGCCACCGCCCTGGGGCTGGGTCTGGCGCTGGTGCTGGGCCTGGCTGCCGGGCTGGGTGGCCGGTGGCTCGATGCCGGGGTCGGGCGCATCGTCGAGGTCCTGCTGGCGTTGCCCGGGTTGTTGTTGGCGTTGGTCTTCATCGCGTTGGCGGGTCCGGGGGTGGCGACCACGATCGTCGCGGTCGGGTTGTCCACGGCCCCGGGATACGCCCGGATCATCCGCACACAGGTCCGCGCGTTGCGCACCTCGCCGATGATCGAGGCGGCCCGGGTACTCGGGCACTCCCCCGCCCGGATCCTGGCCCGGCACCTGTTGCCCAACGCGCTGGGTCCGGTGATGGTGCTGGCCACCCTGGGCATCGGCCAGGCAGTGGTGTGGGCGTCGGCGCTGAGCTTCCTGGGGCTCGGTGAGGCGCCACCGGCACCGGAATGGGGGGCGATGCTCGCCGCGGGACGCACCTATCTGGGGTTCGTCTGGTGGATGACGTTCTTCCCGGGGCTGGCGATCGTCGCCACGGCGGCCTCGAGCACCGTGCTGGGCCGTGCCCTGCAACGCCGGGCGGTGGGAGCATGAGCCCCGCTCCCCTGTTGCGCGTCGAAGGACTCGACGTCGGTTTTGGCGGTACGACGGTGGTCCGGGACGTGTCACTGCAGATCGGCCGCGGCGAATGCCTGGCGCTCGTGGGCGAATCCGGTTCCGGCAAGTCGGTCACGGCCCGGTCCCTGTTGGGCCTGGCCGGACGCGATGCACGGGTCACCGCGCGGACCCTGGACTTCGACGGGACCGACCTCTCCGGGGCCGGGCAACGCGCCTGGCGCCGGCTGCGCGGATCACGGATCGGCCTAGTGTTGCAGGATGCGCTCGTCTCGCTGGATCCGCTGCGGACCGTGGGCCGGGAAATCGACGATGCGCTGCGCCTGCATACCGCCCTGTCCCCCACCGAGCGGGCGGCGAAGGTCGCTGGGTTGCTGGAATCCATGGGCCTCGACGCGGCCGATGCCGGACGCCGGGCCGGTGAGCTGTCCGGGGGCATGCGCCAACGCGCGCTCATCGCCTCGGCCATGGCGCTGGATCCGGACCTGCTGATCGCCGACGAGCCCACCACGGCACTCGATGCCGAAGCCCAGGCCCAGGTCCTGGACCTGCTCGGCGGCCTGCGGGCCGGTGGGTCCTCGCTGCTGCTGATCAGCCATGACCTGGCGGTCGTCTCGGCCGTCGCGGACCGGGTGGCGATCATGCGCGACGGCAGGATCCTGGAGCAGGGCCCGACGAAGCAGGTGCTGAGGGCACCGGAGCACGAGTACACGCGCATGCTGCTGCGCGCCGTGCCCGCCGGGCGACCGCGCGGCACCCGGCTGACCGGCCCGACCGGCGGTCTGGTCACCGGGCAGGACATGCAGGAAGGCCACCAACCAGAACCCGCACCGTCCACCGGAGGGCCGGTTCTGGAGGCCAGGAACCTGATCCGCACCTTCGACATCCCGGGCGCCGGCACCCTACATGCTGCCGACCAGGTCAGCCTGCGCATCGACGCGGGCAGCACCCTGGGACTGGTCGGCGCGTCCGGTTCAGGCAAGAGCACGACGGCGCGGCTGCTGTTGGGCCTGGATGTTCCGGAATCCGGGACGGTGGAGCTCTTCGGCGAGCCCTGGGTGCCGCTGCCCGAATCGGTCCGACGCCCCCGGAGGACCCAGCTGGGCGCCATCTATCAGGACCCGCTGAGTTCGTTCGACCCGCGGCGACGCGTGGGCGCGATCCTCGCCGACGCGCTGTCGGTCGCGACCACCGGCAGCGCTCCCGCCGGTGCGGCGGACCCCGCGGGGCTGCTGGAGCTGGTGGGGCTGGATGCCGCGTTGGCCGCACGACACCCCTCGACGCTCTCGGGCGGGCAGCGCCAGCGGGTCGCGATTGCCCGTGCCCTGGCCCCCGGACCCCGGGTTCTCATCTGCGACGAACCAGTCTCCGCTTTGGACGTCTCGGTGCAGGCGCAGATCCTCGACCTGCTCGATGACCTGCAATCCCGGTTGGGCCTGGGCTACCTCTTTATTTCGCACGACCTGGCTGTCGTCCGACACGTCAGCGATGACCTCGCCGTCATGCGGGCCGGCCGGATCGTGGAGAGCGGCCCCACCGAACAGGTCTTTGCCGACCCGCAACACGAGTACACCCGGGCCCTCATGGCGGCATCCCCCTCGTTGGCCGGCTGACGCCGCACAGCAAACGGCGCGCCATCCGGTGGCAAGCACCGGACGACGCGCCGTCGTCGTGTTCTGAAAGGCCGGCGTTGCCGGCGGCCGTCCTACTTCTGGGACAAGGTGTCCAGCACGCGGTTCAGCGTGGCGGACGGGCGCATGGCCTGCGTGGCGGCCTCGTCGGAGGGGCGGTAGTAACCGCCCAAGTCCACCGGAGCACCCTGAACGCCCAGCAGCTCGGCGTTGATGGCGTCCTCGTTGGTGGCGAATTCCTTCGCAATTTCGGCGAACGCGGCGGCCAGCTCGGCGTCCTTCTCCTGCTTGGCCAGCTCCTGGGCCCAGTACATGGCCAGGTAGAAGTGGCTGCCGCGGTTGTCGAGCTCGCCGACCTTGCGCTTGGGCGACTTGTTTTCCAGCAGGAACGTTCCGGTGGCCGCGTCCAGCGTGTCGGCCAGGACCTGTGCGCGGGCGTTGCCCGTGGAGGTGGCCAGGTGCTCGAAGCTCACGGCCAGGGCCAGGAACTCGCCGAGGGAATCCCAGCGGAGGTGGTTTTCCTTCAGCAGCTGGGAGACGTGCTTGGGGGCGGAGCCACCGGCACCGGTCTCGAACAGGCCGCCGCCGTTGATCAGCGGAACCACCGAGAGCATCTTCGCCGAGGTGCCCAGTTCCAGAATCGGGAAGAGGTCGGTGAGGTAGTCACGCAGCACGTTGCCGGAGACGGAGATGGTGTCCTCACCGCGGCGGATGCGATCCAACGTGTAGGCGGTGGCGTCGATCGGGGACATGATCTTGATGGTCAGTCCCTCGGTGTCGTGCTCTCCGAGGTACTCGTTGACCTTGGCGATCAGGTTGCGGTCGTGCGCGCGGGACTCGTCGAGCCAGAACACTGCCGGGGTCTCGGAGGCACGGGCGCGGGTGACGGCCAGCTTGACCCAGTCACGGATCGGGATGTCCTTGGCCTGGCAGGCGCGCCAGATGTCACCCTGCTCGACCTTGTGCTCGATCAGGACACGGCCGGCGGCGTTGACGATCTGCACGGTGCCTGCGGCGGGGATCTCGAAGGTCTTGTCGTGGCTGCCGTATTCCTCGGCGGCCTGGGCCATCAGCCCAACGTTCGGCACGGTGCCCATGGTGGTGGGGTCGTAGGCGCCGTGGGCACGGCAGTCGTCGATGACTGCCTGGTAGACACCGGCGTAGGAGCTGTCCGGGAGGACGGCGAGGGTGTCGTGCTCGGCGTCGTCCGCGCCCCACATGTGGCCCGAGGTACGGATCATGGCGGGCATCGAAGCATCCACGATGACATCCGACGGGACATGGAGGTTGGTGATTCCCTTGCTGGAGTCGACCATGGCAATGGCCGGTCCGTTGGCCAGTCCGTCCTGGATGGCCTTCTTGACGCCGTCGCGCACGGTGTCGGAGACCTCGTCGAGTCCGCCGAGGATGGCGGCCAGGCCGTCGTTGGCACTGAGGCCGGCGGCGTCGAGGTCATCACCGTAGGTGGCGAAGAGGTCGGGAAGGAAGGCCTTGACGACGTGGCCGAAGATGATCGGGTCGGAGACCTTCATCATGGTGGCCTTCAGGTGGGCGGAGAAGAGCACGCCTTCGTCCTGGGCGCGGGCGACCTGGGCGGCGAGGAACTCATCGAGCTTCTTGGCCGACATGAACGTGCCGTCGATGACCTCGCCCTTGAGGACGGGGAACGCCTTCTTGAGGACCTTCACCGTGCCGTCTTCGCTGGTGAAGCGGATCTCGATCTGGTCATCGTCCGCCATGACGACCGACTTCTCGTTGGCGCGGAAGTCGCCGCCGTCCATGGTGGCGACGTTGGTCTTGGACTCGGAGGACCAGGCACCCATCGTGTGCGGGTTCTTGCGGGCGTAGTTCTTCACCGACAGGGGTGCGCGGCGGTCCGAGTTGCCCTCGCGCAGGACCGGGTTCACGGCGGAGCCCTTGATGCGGTCGTAGCGGGAGCGGATGTCGGTTTCCTCGTCGGAGGAGGGGTTGTCCGGGTAGTCCGGCAGCGCGAAGCCCTGCGACTGGAGTTCGGCGATGGCTGCCTTGAGCTGCGGGATCGATGCACTGATGTTCGGCAGCTTGATGATGTTGGCTTCGGGCGTCTGCGCGAGGGCACCGAGTTCGGCCAGTGCGTCCGGCTGACGCTGGTCCTCGGTCAGGAAGTCACCGAAGACGGAGATGATGCGGCCAGCGAGAGAGATGTCGCGGGTCTCGACTTCCACGCCGGCAGTCGAGGCAAAGGCCTCGACCACGGGGAGGAAGGAGTAGGTGGCGAGCATCGGCGCTTCGTCGGTGTGGGTATAGATAATCTTTGCCATGGGTGAGGCATCTCCCTGAAGGTCAACGGTTTGGGGAGATCAACGTGATGATCTCAACGTACCCAACTTACCCGAGACGCCCCTCCAGCCCATATTCCGCACCGGGATGAGACGACGCCAGCGCCACCCCACGAAGGGTGGCACCGGCGTCGTCGTTGTTCTTCTGCTGCAGGTGAAGCCCTACTCGGTCTCGGGGGCCTTCGCGTTCGGGGTCTCCTTCAGCGAGGTCAGCTTCCAGGCGCCGTCGGCGTAGCGGCCGGTGACCGTGTAGGTCGTGCCGTCGGAATCCCACTCGGTTTCGTCGACGACCTTCCCGTCCTGGTCCAGGGTCTTCTCGGCATCCTGCATGAAGGGGACGACCGCGCTGAGTTCGCCGTTCTTGTCCACGGTCCCCACGGCCGCGACGTCCTGGGGCTTGGGCTGGCCGCCCTCGATCTTGCCGCCGTCGGCGTAGACCTTGGCGATGGCGTCGGCGGCCTTCGTGCACTGCGCACAGTCCTCGGTGACTGCGAGCATGCCCTCGGTCTTGCCCGTCTGCTGGGCGTAGGTCATGGCCTCGAAGTAGTAGTACGTGGTGGCGGAGAGGCCGGGGGCGCCTTCGTCCTTCATCTGCGCGTTCGTTTCGGGGGCCTGGATGGTTTCGGCGTCCGAGGCGGAGGCAGACGGCGCGGCCGACGGCTGGTCCGAGGCGCATCCGGCCAGGGCCAGGGAGGCCGCGGCGATGGCAATGCCAGCTCCCAGGGTGCGGGTGAACTTCATGGTGGTGGCTCCAGTGGATCGTGGGGTGGCTGGGGGCGGACGATCCGCCCGCCGCCACCACGCTACCTGTTGCCCCAGGCCACCAATTGTGGGATTCCACACATGGCGCGGGTCACGCAGGGTGCTCGTGTCCAATCTCACAGCCGCGTGAAGCCCGGTATGCTGTTCCGGGCGCCGCATCGGCGTTCCGAGCAGCAACGGACGAAGGACGGCGGACATGCCCCAGGCGGCATTGGCGATTGATGGCGGGCAAACGGGAATCCGCGCCCAGGTGCGCACCCAGGACGGCACCGCCCACGCCGACTTCCCGATCCAGGAGTTCCGGGGCATCCTCACCGACCGGCCGCTGGCTCCGCAGATCGCCGACGTCGTCGGCCAGGCGCGGGCCGCAACGGGGCTAGATTTCACCACTGTGTCCGCGGGGCTCTCGGGGCTGACGGATGGGGAGAGCCTGGCACCGGCACTGCTCACCGCGACCACTGGCTTCGGCGTCTCCACCATCCATCTGGCCCACGACTCGGTCAGTTCCTATCTGGGTGCTCTCGGTGACGCGCGGGGTGCCGTCATCGCAGCGGGTACCGGCGCCGTGACCCTGGCAGTGGGTGCCAGCGAGGTGGTACGCATCGATGGCTGGGGCTACATCATGGGCGACGCCGGCAGCGGCTATTGGCTGGGCAGGGAGGCGCTCGTCGCGGTCATGCGCGCCTTCGACGGACGCGGCCCGGCCACCGCCCTCACCGAGGTCCTGCTGGCCGAATTCCCGGATCTGGCCCAGGCCTACGTCGATCTCCAGCGCGATCCCGACCGCATTCGCCGCACCGCTTCCTACGCTGCCCATGTCGCCCGGTTGGCCGATACCGACGAGGTGGCCCGGGACATCTGCGACGCCGCGGCCGAGGAGCTCGCCCTGGCCGTGGCCACCGGACTACGCCGCGTCGGCGAAGACCGGTCCGAGTCCCCCGCCGTCTGCTTCCTGGGCGGGGTCCTGCGTGGGGAACGCGTGCGCTCCCAGCTCACCGCGCGGCTGGCCTCGCTGTGGCCGCACCTCGAAGTGCGTGAACCGCTGGCGACCTCGCTCGAGGGTGCTGCCCTGCTCCCCGGCCTTGCCCCCGGTTCCGCGCTGGCGCATCAGGTCCTCACCGCGCGTCGCTAACGGTCTGTCTGACCCACGTCTCCACCTCGCCGATGGCTTCGGGCAGCATCGTGTAGCCATGACCGGTATCAAAGCCCGCAAAGTCCGCCCCGGTCTCCGCGGCCAGCCGCTCCGTTTCCCCGAATCGCGCCTCGCCGTCGTCGTGGGACATGGCCAGCAGCACCGGATGGCCCAGATTCCGGAGGTCTTTCCCGAAAGATGCTTCACCGGCCATCCCGTAGCCGGAGAGGCTGACCACGGCGTCGGCTCCGGCGGCGCGGCCCCCGTGCACTGCCAGGTATCCTCCGAGGGATGCCCCCATGATGACTACTTCACGGGCGCCGCTGCTGCGCAGCCGCTTGACCGCCGCGACGATCTGCGACTTCTGGTTGGACTCGTTACCGGCGCACGTGGCCTGCCCATAGCCGCAGAGGTCGAAGGCCATGAACCGGGTATCGGCACCGAATCTGCTCAAGGTGTCCGCCGCGGCGACCCAACCGCACATGCCGTCGCCATCGGTCTGGTGCAACAGCAGCACACCGGTGGCGCCATGTCCCCACGTGGCCGCGGGTGCACTGGTGGATGTGGTCTTCAGTGTCTGTGCCGTGATGTCGACCGGGGCCAAACAGCGGGTGTCGTTGGGGACCTCGACGACCTGCGACGTGTCCGTTCCGGATGACGTCGCTGCTGCCTCCGGGTGGTTCTCGGAGGCCGGGGCAGAGCAGCCGCACAGTACCGCCACCGCCAGGACGGCCTGCAGGCGGGGTATCCGGCTTGCGCGGCGTGGGCCCATTCCCGGAGCCTACGAGAAGCGGTACAGGCGGGCAAGGGAAGGCGATCCCCCACGATCGTGCGCCCCCGGAGCCCGCCCGATTCAGCCCCCGGTCTCAGAAGCCTCCGCGGCGCAGGTACTTCACGTCGATCTGGTCCTGCACTGCCTTCTGCTCCGGCCGCTGGCGGTGGACTTCACGCAACATCTCGTGTTCTGCACGGCTGGCAGCCGGGCGCCGGGCCACGCGGTACCGGTGGGCCAGCCACCACACGGCCGCGACCACCGCGAAAGCACCGATGAGCAGGCCCAGCATCATGTTCCCCTGGCCGCCGTCCGTCGATTCCACCGCTGCCATCAGCTGGCCCATGGTCGCATTCAGCACGAGTCCCCCTTCATTGGTCTGAGCCTCCAATGTATCGACCGTTGATGTCGAGGGCATCACCCCACCGGATGAAATCCGCTTTCGGGGGTAGGCCCGCAGGACAACGGCCGATCCCCCGCGGTGCGGGGAATCGGCCGTCTGGTACGTGGTGCCGGCGCCGTGGGACGCCAACCCGTTAGTGGAAGAAGTGCCGGGCTCCCGTGAAGTACATCGTGACGCCGGCGGCCTGTGCCGCGGCGACGACTTCCTCATCCCGGATCGAACCACCGGGGTGGACCACGGCCTTCACGCCGGCATCGATGAGGATCTGCAACCCATCGGCGAACGGGAAGAACGCATCGGAGGAGGCGACGGCACCGCGGGCCCGCTCCTCGGAGGATGCATCCGCTGCCCCGGCGGCGCCACCGGCGGCATCGACGTCGGAGTCCACGGAGACGCCGAGCGTGTTGGCACGCTCGACGGCCAGCCGGCAGGAATCCACGCGGTTGACCTGTCCCATGCCCACGCCGACGGTGGCACCGTCACGCGCGAGCAGGATGGCGTTGGACTTGGCGGCCCGGACGGCCCGCCAGGCGAAGACCAGATCGGCCAGGGTGTCCGGGTCCGCGGCCTCCCCCGCTGCCAGCTTCCAGTTGGCCGGATCGTCGCCGTCGGCATCGATCCGGTCGGAGGCCTGCAGCAGCATGCCACCGGAGATCTGCTTGTACTCGACGCCGTCGCGCTCATAGCCGGCCGGCAGCTGCAGCAGGCGGATGTTCTTCTTGGCCTGGAGGATCTCCAGGGCGGCCGGCTCGAAGCCCGGCGCGATGACCACCTCGGTGAAGATCGAGCGGATCGTTTCGGCCATGCCTGCGGTGACGGTGCGGTTTGCGGCGATCACTCCGCCATAGGCAGAGACGGGATCGCAGGAGTGGGCCTTGCGGTGCGCATCGGCGATCGGGTCATCGGCACCGGGGGTGGCGACGGCGACCCCACAGGGGTTGGCGTGCTTGACCACGGCTACTGCCGGTTCGGCGAAATCGAAGGCGGCGCGCAATGCTGCGTCGGCGTCGATGAAATTGTTGTAGCTCATGGCCTTGCCGTGCAGCTGTTCGGCCTGGGCGATGCCTGCGGGGGCCGACTTGTCGACGTACAGGGCGGCCGCCTGGTGCGGGTTCTCCCCGTACCGCAGGGTGTCGGCGCGCTCCAGGGCGACACCGGCGTACGGCGGGAACTTCGCCGGGGCCTCGTCATCACCGAACTGGGCGGCGGTCCAGCTGGCAACCGCCGTGTCGTAGGCGGCCGTGTGGGCGAAGGCCAGCGACGCGAGGCGACGGCGGGTCTTCAGATCGAAGCCACCGGACTGGGCGGCCTCGACGACGTCACCATACTTGGCTGGATCCACGACGACGGCGACCGACGGGTGGTTCTTCGCGGCGGCACGGACCATGGAGGGTCCCCCGATGTCGATCTGTTCGACGACGGCGTCCTGCCCGGCTCCGGACTTCACGGTGTCCACGAACGGGTACAGGTTGACGACCACCAGGTCGAAGGGTTCGATGCCCAGGTCGGTCAACTGCTGGACATGCTCCGGCAGGCGGCGGTCGGCCAGGATACCGGCGTGCACGCGCGGGTGCAGGGTCTTCACGCGGCCGTCCAGGCATTCCTGGAACCCGGTGACCTCGGAGACCTCCGTGACCGGAACGCCGGCTGCCGCGATCTTCGATGCGGTGGAACCGGTGGAGACGATGGATACGCCGGCCGCGTGCAGGCCGCGTGCCAGGTCCTCGAGCCCGGTCTTGTCGTAGACGGAGATCAGTGCCCGGCGTAGCGGAACACGGTCAAGGGCGGTTTGGCTCACGAAAAGCTCCCTGGGAAATCAGCGGTCGGGGGATGCTGCCCACTCTACCGTCCAGCCTCTTCCCGGAGGATGTTTGTTGCATCCACCCCCAGGGCGGAGGCGGGCCCGCCATCGTTGGCGTTCAGGCGACCAGATCGGGAAAATGTCGGGAAAGCTGCTCGGGTGTCAGGCAACGCCGCAGCAGTGCGTCCGCATGGTCGTCGTCGGAGAGGTATACGACGATGTCGGCGTTCCGTCCCACGGCCAGCTCCTCGCGCAGACTCGTGGTGACCGAGAGCAACAGCTCGTAGAAACGACGGAGTGTCGGTTCCCAGCCCGCCGACTCGGCGACGCGGGTGAGTGCCTGACTCCAGAGTTCGGCAGCTGATTCGTCGAAGAGTTCCATCGAGCACCAGTGCCAGTCCGGTGGGTTCCAGCGGGCCGAGTAGTAGCTGGAGTCGGTCTCGGTGGCTTCGCCTTCTTCTTCCAGGCGATCCAGTTCCCCGTCGATGTCGAAGTCGTCGTCATCTGGCTCTTCGTCGTCGTCCTCGTCGTCATCCGCGTCCGTCGCTGCGGAGGGGTCGTCGGCATCGGTCCCCAGGTTCAGCGGATCGGGGCCTTCACCGTCTTCCTCGACTTCTTCCGGTTCATCGGCGACCAGATCGGCCACCTCCACCGGGCCGCGGTCACGCGTCAGCGCCTGTTCGGAATTCAGGGCCAGGACCGGGAGTTCGACCCGGCCGCTGGGTTCGGTGGACACCCCATCGAGCGCCACCGCGTAGAACACGTGGTCGGGATGATGCTCGATCACGTCCCGTGCCTGTCGCAATGCCGATCGCCGGATTGCCTCTTCCAAAGCCGTCCAATCCACTCCCATGACCAGAGCCTACCCCCGACGGAGTCCCCTGATAAGGGACGCGACACGGCGCGGTGCCCCGCAAAGGCAGCGGGCGCCGGACGGCTCCCGAATCAGGATCCGTCCGGCGCCCGTGGGGTTCCGGTGGGGGTGCCGTGCCGTTACACGTACTTCAGGATGGTCGTCACCAGCTGGTAGACACCCAGCCAGATGAACAGCACCGCGGTGATGACCAGTGCGGTGTTCGTGTGCCAGCGGTTGCGCCACTCCCTGGGCACCCGGTCGGTGTTCAGCAGCGGCAGCAGCGTGATCGCCAGGAACGGCATGAACAGCGACCCCAGGACCCCGTAGGCCAGCACCAGGCCGATCGGCTTGCCCAGCAACAACAGCAGCATCGGCGGGAACGTCAGCCACAGGATGTAGAAGCGGAAGTACTTGCCGTGTGCCTGGGAGTCCGGGTGGTTGGATCCCTTACCGCGGATGTTGCCCCAGAAATCGGCGAACATCAGCGAGACACCGTGCCAGACGCCCAGGACGGAGGAGAACGCCGCGGCGAAGAAGCCGACCAGGAACGCCTTGCCGATGAAGGTCCCGTACTTCTCGTTCAGCACGTCCGAGAGGTCGATCAGGCCCTTGTCGCCCGCGTCGATGGTGACGCCTGCGGCGGCCACGACCTCCGTGCCGACGACCATCATGGAGATGACGAAGATGCCGGTCATGACGTAGGCCATGGTGTTGTCGATCCGCATCACGCGCATCCATCCGGGTTTGACCCAGCCCTTCTCGCGCAGCCAGTACCCATAGGCCGCCAGGGTGATCGTGCCGCCGACACCGCCGGCCAGGGCCAGCGTGTACAGCACGGAACCGTGGGGCAGATGCGGCACCAGACCGGCGAGCATGGCGGGAACATCGGGGACGGCGATGATCGCCAGGCCGACGATCGTGATGAACATCAGTCCCACCAGCACCGCGGTGATCTTCTCGAACACCGAGTACCGGTTGAACCAGACCAGCAGGCAACCGGCCAGCCCGGTGCCGATGGCGAAGACGTTCTGCGGGACGCCGGGGAACAGTGCGGCCAGCGGCAAGGCGGTGGAGGCCATGGCCGAGGCCCCGTAGATGAAGCCCCAGATGATGATGTAGGGCCCGAAGTACCAGACGGGCCAGCGGCCCAGCGTGCGCCAGCCCTCGAAGATCGTCTTGCCGGTGGCCAGCGAGTAGCGTCCGGCACCCTCGACGAGGACGATCTTCAGGATGACGCCGATGACCAGCGCCCAGAGCAGCCCGTAGCCGAACTTCGAGCCGGCGACCAGGGTCGAGACCATGTCGGCGGCCCCGACGCCGGTGGCCGCGACGACGAGTCCCGGACCAATGATTTTCCATTTTTTGGGGGGTTCGAGCTCGACGCCCCGTTCGGTGGTTTCCTCTGACATGGTGTGCAGGTCCCTTCAGGCGTGCGGCAGTGCGCGCCAGGTGTGTGGTGATCGCCACCTACTGTAGTGCCCCCGTTCTCATCGGCCCAGACCATGTCGACGTCCCCGGCGGCGGTGCAGCGGCTAATCTTGAGCTGGGTGGCCCGCCTGCGCGAGCGCGTCGCCGCCCTTCCCAGCCGCACGATCCGAGGGGACCCCTACGCCATGAACGAGTACCGCACCCTGCGCACCGGGGACGCGATCGTCCAGAACCTGCCGTGGCGGTGGGGCGTCCAGGGCCGGATCTTCGTCATCGGCGGGCTCGGCTTCATGTTCGATGCCTGGGATGTCACGCTCAATGGCGCCCTCATCCCGCTGGTCATGCAGGAATGGGGTCTGGAGCGCACGACGGCGGCATGGCTGGGTACCGCGAATCTGATCGGCATGGCGCTGGGAGCCTTCCTGTGGGGCACCATCGCCGACCGGATCGGGAGGCGTCAGGCCTTCACCTGGACGCTGCTGATCTTCTCGATCTTCACCGTGCTCGGGGCGGTATCCCCGAACTTCATCTTCTTCGCCGCCTGCCGTTTCCTGGCCGGCGTCGGACTGGGCGGCTGCATCCCCGTGGACTACGCGCTGGTCGGCGAATTCACCCCGGCGAAACAGCGGGGCCGGGTCCTGACCGCCATGGACGGCTGGTGGCCGATCGGCGCGGCGGCCGCCTTCTTCATCTCGGCCCTCATCCAGTCGGGCACCGGGAATTGGCGGCTGATCCTGCTGGTCATGGTGTTGCCGGCCCTTCTGGTGTTCTGGATCCGCCGTTCGGTTCCCGAGTCACCACTGTTCCTGCTGCGGTCCGGACGACAACGGGAGGCATCGGCAGTGATCGATGACCTCGTGCGCCGCACCGGTGCCGCACCGGAGCCCTATACGTTGCCCGATGCTGCCACGGTCCCCACCCTGTCCGCCGGATCCTGGCTGGACCAGCTGCGCCGCGTCTGGGCCTTCAACTGGCAGATCACCGCTGCCGCATGGTCGCTGTTCCTGACGGTCCTGCTGGTGTACTACCTGGCCCTGACCTGGATGCCTTCCATCCTGCTCGACGCCGGCATGGCCGAGTCGGCCGCCTTGTTCAGCACCGCCGGCATGGCAGCGGTCGGCTTGGCCGGTGTGGCGGTCGCTGCCCTGCTGGTCGAACGAGTGGGGCGCAAATGGCTCCTGGGTGTGACCGGGCCGCTTGCCGCAGTCGTCCTGGTGCTGGTGGCCCTGTCCCTGTCCCAACCCCGCATGGCGGTGGCCTGGCTACTGGTCTTCGGGTTCATCATCCAGATCGCGATCCCCGTGCTCTACGCCTACGTCTCGGAGCTGTATCCCACGGAGCTGCGGGGTTCCGGGTTCGGGTGGGCCTCCAGCTTCAGCCGCCTCGGCGCCGGATTCGGCCCCCTGGTCTTCGCCTGGCTGTGGCCGGTGTTCGGACTGGCCAATGCATTCCTCGCCGCCGGTGCGCTGGTCCTGCTGGCCGTGATCTGGATGGCGCTGCGAGCCCCCGAAACCCGGGGTGCGGAGCTGGGCTAGCGGTCCCACTGTGGCCATTCCCCCTGCCGTTTCACCGGGCTACACTGGCCACCATGGGGAGCACTCCCCGGTGACGACGGTGGAGGCAGCGCCATGTTGGATCCAGATTTTTCCGGCCAGCCCGGTGAAACAACCGGCCGCTACATTGCGGTGTTCGATGACGACGAACCGAACCCCCTGGAGGTGCTCGCCGCCGGCGGTTTGACCCGGGTGCTCGATACTCGCGATCTGACCGGGGCCGCTTCCCCGGACGACGAACCCTGGCAGGGTACCTACTTCGCCCAGTTGGGCATGGCCGTGCTCACCGCCCAGGAGGCCCAGCTCAATACCCTGCGCGCGCAGTCCACCGAGCCCGGGCGCGGCATGAAGCTCTATCCCGAGCTCATCCACCACGTCCTGGAGCCCTCCACGGGCCGGCACCGTTCCGCGGCGGCCCCCGATGCGGCCCCCGGAGGGAGCGAGGGCGGAACCCCCGTGCCACCTGCGGAACCGACAGCATCCTTCGCAGACACCGACCAATTCACCTGGGGACTCCAGGCCACCGGCGTCTCCACCAGTGCAGCCCTCGGAGCGGGCATCAAGGTCGCGGTCCTGGATACGGGCTTCGACATCGGACACCCGGACTTCGCCGGCCGCACCGTCGTCACCCAATCCTTCGTCGACGGCGAGGACGCCCAGGACGGCCACGGGCACGGGACCCACTGCATCGGCACGTCCTGCGGACCCCGCTCCCTGGAGTCGGGACGTGGATACGGCATCGCCGCGGAGGCAGACATCTATGCCGGCAAGGTCCTGGGCTCCTCGGGCTCCGGTGGCGACGCGGGCATACTCGCCGGCATCGACTGGGCCATCACCCAGGGGTGCGCCGTCATCTCCATGTCCCTCGGAGCCGATGTGGCCGAGGTCCACCCTCCCTATGTCGCCGCGGGCAAGCGGGCCCTGGCCCAAGGCACGTTGATCATTGTCGCCGCGGGAAACAACGCCCAACGTTCGGCCGGCAACCCCGGATTCGTGGGGACCCCGGCAAACAGCCCCTACATCATGGCCGTCGGAGCCGTCGACCAGACGCTGGCGATCGCCGATTTCTCGGCCCGCTCCGGAACCGCGGACGGAGGGCAGGTGGACGTGGCCGGCCCCGGCGTGGACGTGTATTCTTCCTGGCCCATGCCCCAGCGCTACAACACCATCAGCGGCACGAGCATGGCCACCCCACACGCCGCGGGAATCGCAGCCTTGTTGGCGGGGACCACCGGACTGCGGGGTCGCGAACTGTGGGCCGAGCTGGTCCAAGGCTGCCAGCGGTTGGAGGCCGCCTCGGTGGATGTCGGTGCCGGGTTGGTCAGGGCCCCGCAGGACACCACCGCCGCGCCGGATCCCGGGACGCCCGGAGATGCGCCGGCATGATCGAGCGCATCACCGTCACCGTTGCCGAGGAGTATGCGGACCGGACGGCCGACGTTGCCGCCCGGTTGCGCGATGCGGGGATGACGGTCGAACGGGTCTTGGGTGCCGTGTCCATGGTCACCGGAACAGTGGAGTCCGATCGGCGCCCGGCGCTGGAGGCCATCGGCGGGGTCGCCTCCGTGGAGACCGAACGCCTCTACCAGCTCCCCGACCCCGGCTCCGGGCTGCAGTAACGCGGCCCGTGCGGCTATGAACGTGCGCGCTGCCCCGCTGCCAGATGCGCCAGCGTCTCGATCAGCAGGGCCCGCTCGGCGACCTTGATGCGTTCATGCAGGCTCTCTTCGCTGTCGTCGTCGAGCACCTCGACGGCCCGTTGGGCCAGGATGGGGCCGGTGTCCACGCCGGTGTCGGCGATGTGGACGGTGCACCCGGTGACCTTGACCCCGTAAGCCAATGCGTCACGCACGCCATGCGCCCCCGGGAAGGCGGGCAGCAGTGCCGGATGGGTGTTGATGTAGGTGCCGTCAAACGCCGCGATGAACTCCTCGCCGACAATGCGCATGAAGCCCGAGGAGACCACATAGTCCGGCGCGTAGGACAGGCACTTCTGCGTCAACGCATGGTTCCACTCAGCCCGGTCGGTGTAATCGCGGAACGGCACCTCGAACGTCTCGAGTCCGGCGGCCGCCGAGCGCGCCACACCCCCGGTACCGGCACGGTCCGCACCGACGGCGGCGATCTCGACGTCGAGCCCGCCGGAGGCCACGGCGTCGATAACGGCTTGGAGGTTGGAACCGGTACCGGAGACAAGGACTACGATGCGCATCCTGCAAGTTTAGGTGCTGCCCGGCGCCCGACTAGGCTAAGGACATGCCTGCACCCGAAGAGGACGCCCCCGCGCGTCTGGCCGCCGTCAGCGGATGGGTCCGCGCCATCGTCCTGCTGGTCCTGCTGGCCTACCTGACCTCGTCCATCGCCCTGCCGTGGAAGATCGCCTCGGTCGCGTTCGGCTGGGCCGGCGTCGTCTGCGGGATCATCGCCTCCGTGAAGGTCCTGCGGCGCAAACTCCCCGGGGTCCTGCGCATCACCATCCCGCTGGCGACCCTCGCCTGCCTGCTGTTCACCATCTCGACCTCGACCCAGGTCCTGTTCTACCAGCCGACGGCCGACTACGAGCAGTGCCTGGCGAGTACCGTCACCGACCGCTCCCAGGCACAGTGCAAGCATGACTACGAACAGAAGCTCTCGACCTTCCAAGGAGTCATCGGAACATGAGCCCCGAAGCATCCGCCCGCCAGGACGGACCCGTCCAGCCCGAACCGGATACCAAGGACTGGACGTGGACCATCACGCGTCGCTGCGACGAATGCGGCACCGATGCCTCGGCCCTGAGCCCCCAGGACATCGCCGCGGCCCTGCGCGCCACCTTGCCCCGCTGGGCGGAGGTGCTGCGCCGCGAGGACGTGGCACGGCGCGACCATCCCGCCAGCTGGAGTCCGTTGGAATATGCGGCCCACGTGCGCGACGTGTTCAAGGTGATGCACTACCGCCTGGACCTGATGTACATGGAAGACGAGCCGACTTTTCCCGACTGGGACCAGGACGCCACCGCCGTCGAGGACGATTACGCACACCAGTCACCGCAGGTCGTGGCAACGCAGCTGGCTGCCGCCGGCCGCGGCCTGGCCGACGCCTTCGACGCGGTCCTGAACCGCGACCTGCACCGACGCGGGCTCCGGGGCAACGGCTCCGAATTCACGATCCAGACGTTGGCCCGCTATGCCTGGCACGACGTCGCCCACCACCTGCACGACGTCGGGGCCTGAGCTTTCCTGCCCGTTCCCCCGGGAGGGACTCAGTCCTCCAGGACCGGGTCGCGCTCCAGGAACGGGGCCACGAGGTAGCCGATGATCACGCCCAGGCCGACCTCTCCGGTCAGCAAGACGGCGGTCATCCACACGTCGGGGCCCAGTTCCGTGAGCCGGCCGATGCCCAGTGATCCCCCGGCCAGCCAGCTGCCCAGCAGCGAGACCACCCCGGCAACGGCACCGATGAACAGGCCCAGCAGCAGGGTCGATACCGCCAGTGCCACCCACCGCACCTTCAGCCGGATGGAGATCCAGTCCTCGAAGTGGTTTTCGCCCTCGCGCAGGAACCACCAGCCCGCCAGGATGCCGGCCAGCACGGGCAGGAGCATGAAGACCCACGCGGAGTCCAGGTTCCCGGCCGGCAGCGCCCCGAGCACCGGCATGGCCGGCACCGGGCCAACGGCGGTCCCCAGCGGCCCCAGGGTGCTGCCCACGCCCAGCGCGATGCCGCCGCCGCTGATCCAGGCCAGCGACCACAGCACCAGGTTGGGGATCACGCCCAGCTGGGCGATCGTCAGCACGGCTCCGCCGATGGGGCCGGGCTGGAGCTGCTGGTAGATGTTGGAGATCTCGAGCCACCGCATCACCAGGGACACGGTCAGGCCCAACGCCGCCAGGCAGAAGGTCGCGGCGTAGCCGACCATCCCGGCACGGATGACCGACCAGAGGTAGGAACCGGCCCAGCGGGAGTGCTGGCTGGTGGTGGCGACCCATTCGACGAAGTCCACGCCGACGAGCCGGCCCCAGGAGCCGGCCTCACGCCGGGCTCCGACGATGACGCCCAGCCCCGCGGGGATCAGCGGAATCAGCGCCGCGGCGCCCAGGTTCACCCCGACTTCCTCGGTGGGCACGGCGAAGCCGGTGACCAGCCCGACCAGCAGGTAGGCACCCAACGCCCCCGCGATGCCCTGCCACAGCTGGTCGGTATAGGAGGCGCGGGCGATCCGGCGCCCGGATCGCCAGGCCAGGAAGAACGGGATGAGCGTGAGTCCCAGCGGGATGAAGCTCAGCAGCCCGGTCACCACCACCGGCGAATCGCTACCCGCCGACAGGTTCAAGTGCAGCGGCACCCCGTGGATGAGCAGCCACACCTGGCCACACATGCGGAACACCGAGTCCAGCGTGCGCTGGGCGAATCCGTCGGAGAACCACACGGCCATCAACGGAATGACCACGAGCGCAGCAGAGAAGAACGCACACTGGATGAACTCCAGGGCACCCTGGAGCCAGAGCGGCATGGGGATGCCCTCACGCCATGATTCGCGCAGGGAATCGACGGTCGCGCTTCCGCGACCCGTGGTCTTCCCCGCTGTCTTCCGCTGGCCGGAGCCGGACTGCTGCGCTTTTTTCATCGTCTCAATCGTGCCACCTGAGCCCCCGGATCCGCGCCAACGACGCGACCCGGGCACCGGGTACGACGGCGGCACGCACCCGGGTGCCCGGAAGTTCACCTTCCCGCCGCCACGAATTCAGGCGGGCATCATGCGGGCATCCCAGACTGTGGGGTGTGAGAGTCGTCGTGATCGCAGAGTCCTTCCTTCCGCACTTCAACGGAGTCACCCACTCGGTGCTCCAGGTCCTGGCGCATCTGCGCCGGAGAGGACACGAGGCCCTGGTGATCGCCCCGGCCGGCGGCACCCCGGAGGGCGCCCGCCCCGGGGAAACAGCGGCGCCGGGCGCCCGTGTCGCCGGGGCCCGCACGGTCAGGATCCCGGGTACCGGCGTCGAAATGGTGGAGGGCTTTTCCGTGGTCCGCCTGCCGTCGCTGCCGCTGACCGGCTACGCCAACGTCAGGGTCGCCGCCGGGACCGTCGCCCGCATCCGCCGGCTGATCTCCGGTTTCAGCCCCGACGTGGTGCACGTGGCCAGCCCGTTCGTGCTGGGCTGGCGAGCCATCCAGGCAGCCGGGCAGCTGGGCCTTCCGCTCGTGTCGATCTACCAGACCCAGGTGCCGGCCTACGCCACGCGCTACGGGGTGCCGTGGCTGGAGCCGGTGCTGTGGAACCACGTGCGGGCCATGCACCAGGCCTCCACCGTGACCCTGGCACCGAGCAGCCACTCGCTCGATGAACTCCAGCGGGCCGGGGTGCCCCGGCTGCGGATGTGGCGCCGCGGCGTCGACACCCGGCGCTTCTCCCCCACCCGGCGCGATGCCGCCCTGCATGCCCAGTTGGCCCCGAACGGCGAGCGACTCGTCGGGTATGTGGGCCGACTGGCCACCGAGAAGCAGGTCGAGGACCTGGCAGTGCTGGCCGATGTGCCCGGGACCCGGCTGGTCATCGTCGGCTCCGGCCCGCTGAAGAAGACGCTGCGCCAGCGCCTGCCCGGCGCCCATTTCGCCGGGTTCCTGGATGGGGACGAGCTGGCCACCATGATGGCCAGCCTGGACCTGTTCGTGCACCCCGGTGAATCGGAGACGTTCTGCCAGACCATCCAGGAGGCGATGGCCTCCGGATTGCCGGCGATCGCCGTCGGCCGGGGTGGCCCGGTGGACCTGATCGACGCCTCGCGCACCGGCTGGTTGTACCGGCCCGGGGACCTGCAGGGGCTGCGTGCCCACGTCACGGACCTGGCGCATGACGACGCCAAGCGCGCTGCCTTTGCGGCGGCCGCCTGTGCCTCGGTGCAAACCCGCTCCTGGGCCTCGGTCTGCGACGAGCTCCTGGTCCACTACGAGCGGGCCATCAACGTCAAGACCCGCAGCCTGCACGCCAGGGCCTCCTGACTTCACACCCCTGACCACACACCCCCAAGTGTGCGCAAAACGCACAACTGTACGTATTCCGTACACGGGTTTAGGATGGGATCCAGGTCACCTTTCGGTGGCGGATCCAGTCCCGAGCGAGGTTGAACGTTGAGCACCCCTGAACAGTCCTATCTGGTTGGCCTGATCGGCGAGGGGGTCGAGCCCTCCCTCAGCCCGCCGATGCACGAGGCAGCCGCGGACGCCCACGGACTGCGCTACCTGTACCGACCCATCGACCTGCTCACCCTGGGCCGCGAGGCCACAGCCGTCGGCGACCTGCTGCGCGCCGGCCGGGACCTGGGCTACAACGCCTTCAACATCACCCACCCCTGCAAACAGGTGGTCATCGACGAGCTCGACACCCTCTCCGACCATGCCCGCCGGCTCGGCGCCGTCAACACGGTACTGATCCGCGACGGCCGCTTCCACGGTGAGAACACCGATTTCTCCGGGTTCGGTTTCGCCCTGCGCACCGGCCTGCCCGGGGCGCCACTGGGCAGCGTGCTCCAGCTCGGCGCCGGCGGCGCGGGATCCGCGGTCGCCTACGCCCTGCTCGACGCCGGAGTGGGACACCTGGCACTGGTGGACACCGATGCCGGCCGCTGCGCCGAAAGGGCCGCCGCCCTGGCCGGGCATTTCCCCGACGCCTCCGTCACCGCCCATGCACCCGACGAGGTCCCGGCACTGCTCGAGGCTGCTGACGGCCTGGTCAACGCCACCCCCATCGGCATGCACCAGCACCCCGGCCTGCCGCTGGACACCTCCGCCCTGCGCCCGGACCACTGGGTCGCCGACGTCATCTACCGTCCCGTCGACACCGAGCTGATCCGCACGGCGGCGGCCCTGGGCTGCCGCACCCTGGACGGCGGATACATGGCCGTCGGACAGGCGGTGGGCGCCTTCACCCATATCACCGGGATCGAGCCGGACGCCGGGACCATGCGCGCCCACTTCCTGGACCTGATCGAACGGGGGCTCTAGGACATGCGCACCTCCATCGCCACGGTCTGCCTCTCCGGCACGCTGGAGGAGAAGATGCTCGCCTGCGCCCGCGCCGGTTTCGACGGGATCGAGATCTTCGAACAGGATCTGGTGGTCAGCCCCATGTCGCCCGAGGAGATCCGGGCGCTGGCGGACCGGCTGCACCTGACGCTTGACCTGTACCAGCCCTTCCGCGACGTCGAAGGCGTCGACGAGGCAACCTTCACCGACAACCTGCGCCGTGCCGAGGCCAAGTTCGAGCTGATGGACCGGCTGGGCATCGACACGATGCTGGTGTGCAGCAACGTCGGCACCGCCACCCTCGACGACGACGAGCTGGCCGCGACCCAACTGCGCCGCCTCGGCGAAGCCGCCCAACGCCACAGCATCCGGCTGGCCTACGAGGCACTGGCCTGGGGCCGCTACGTGAACACGTACCGCCATGCGTACCGGATCGTGGAACTGGCCGACCATCCGGCGGTCGGCACCTGCCTGGACTCCTTCCACATCCTCTCGCGCGCCGATGACCCGGCGGCCATGGCCGACCTGGATCCGGAGCGGATCTTCTTCGTCCAGCTCGCCGATGCCCCCGTGCTCTCACTGGACATCCTGTCCTGGAGCCGGCACTACCGCGTCTTCCCCGGACAGGGCGGATTCGACCTGTCGGGCTTCATGGCCCACCTGGTGCGCAGCGGGTACGACGGCGCCGTGTCACTGGAGATCTTCAATGACACCTTCCGCCAGTCCAACGTCCAACGCACCGCAGTCGACGCGATGCGCTCGCTGCTGTGGCTGCAGGACCGCACCGCTGCCCTGCTCGGCGAGGAGGCCTCCGGTCACCCGATGCGGCTGGCGTCCCTGCCGAGCGCCGCGGCACCCACCGGCATGGACTTCGTGGAGATCCACACCGAGGACGCCGAATCCGTCGCCGCACTGCTGGCCCAGCTGGGCTTCACCTTCGTGGGACAACACCGCCGCAAGCCGGTCCAGCTGTGGACCCAGGGGGCGGCCCGCATCATCATCAACGGCCAACGGGCCGCCGGCGCCGCGGCATCGATCTCCGCCCTGGGGTTCCAGGTTGCCGACCCGGACACCAGCATCGAACGGGCCCGCAGCCTGCGCGCGGCACCGGTCCCCCGGCAGAACACCGCAGACGAGGCAGTGTTGCGCGGGGTCTTCGCCCCCGATGGCAGCGAGGTCTTCTTCGGTGCCGACACCGCGACACCGACCTGGGCCGGGGAATTCGGCACACCGGTGGACCCGGGCACCGGGGAGGCACCGGCGTCGTGCCTGGTGACCGGGATCGACCACGTGAACCTGGCCCAACCCTGGCAGGCGCTCGACGAGGCGGTGCTGTTCTACGAGTCGGCGCTGCGCCTCTCCACCCGTCCGGCCACCGAGGTGCCCAGCCCGCTGGGGCTGGTCCGCAGCCAGGTCATGCGCTCCGATGACGGGGCCATCCGGCTGGCGCTGAACCTGGTGCCGCAGGCCCTGGGCGGCGGCCCGGGGCAGGGACGGCACCCGTATGCCGAGCACGTCGCGTTCGCGACCACCGACATCGTGGAGGTGGCCCGGCGGGCGCAGGATGCTGGCATGGAGTTCCTGCCGATCCCGGAGAACTACTACGCCGACGTCGCCGCCCGGTTCGGGCTCGAGGCGGGGATGCTCCGGACGCTGCGTTCGCTGCAGCTGCTCTACGATCGCGACGAACACGGCGCCTTCCTGCACTTCTATACCGGGACGGTGGGCCGGTTGTTCCTGGAGGTCGTGCAGCGCCTCGATGGGTACGATGGCTACGGTGCGCCCAATGCGCCGGTTCGGCTCGCCTCCCAGTTCGAGCACAACCGGTTGCGGGCGGGCTGACACCCGACCACGATGAGCGAGGATGCCATGACTGCCGAGACCGATGAAGCGGTGCCCGACTACTTCGTGAAATCAGCGGACAAGGTGCTGCAGATCCTGTTGGCGTTCACCTCGGCATCGCCGACGCTGACCGTCTCCCAGGCCGCGGCGGCGACCTCGATGTCCCGTGCTGCGGCCCGGCGGTTCCTGCTCACGCTCACCGACCTGGGCTACCTGGACACCGATGGCACCACCTTCACCCAGACCCCCCGCGTGCTGGATCTGGGGGCCAGCTACCTGTCCTCGCTGAACCTGCCCGACATTGCCCGGCCCCATCTGACCGAGCTGGCGCACCGGTTGGACGAGACGGCGACCCTGTCCACGCTCGATGGCCAGGACGTCATCTACATTGCCCGCGTCGCGGCCCCGCGCCTGCACAGCGTGACCGTGAACCTGGGCAACCGGCTGCCGGCGTGGGGCACCTCGATGGGCCGCGTGCTGGTCTCCGCACTGCCCGAGGCGGCACGCGAGCGCTTCCTGGCCGGAGCCGAGCTGGTCGGCTACACGGCCCAGACCATCACCAGCATCGACGCCCTGCGTGCCGAGGTCCAGTCCGTGGGGGCCCGCGGCTGGTCGCTGGTCTCCCAGGAACTCGACGTGGGCTTGCGCGGGCTGGCCGTCCCGGTGCGCCGCGGGGACGATGTCATCGCGGCGCTGAACGTCTCGATCCAGGCCGGCCACGCCGGGGCCCCCGATGTCGAAGCGGACCTGGTCCCGGTGCTGCAGGAGACTGCGGCCCGGATCGCCGAGGACTTCGGCGGCCGGACCGTCTGAGCCACCCGGTCAGTAGCTGGCCGGGTCCCCGGATTCCGCCGCCGGGTCCTGCGGGACGAATTGCGCCGCCAGGGCCTCGGTCCCCCGGGCCAGCAGCGCCACGTCGGCGCCGACTCCCACGAAGTCGACCCCGGCGTCCATGTACCGCCGCGCGCCGGCTTCGCCGAAGGCGTTGACGCCGACGAATTTTCCGGCAGCCTTCACCGCGGCGATCGTCGATTCCACTCCGGCGACGACGTCCGGGTGGTCCTGCTGGCCGATGACGCCCATCGAGGCGGCCAGGTCGGAGGGGCCGATGAAGATCCCGTCCACCCCGTCAACGGCTGCAATGTCCGCCGCGTTGGCGACGGCCTCGGCGGATTCGATCTGCACGATCAGCGTGATCGTCGACGAGGCGCGCTCCAGGTAGCCGGGGATCCGGTTCCACCGGGCGGAGCGGGCCAGCGCCGAGCCGACGCCGCGCACGCCCAGCGGCGGGTACCGCACGGCGGCCACGGCAGCCTGGGCGTCGGCGACGGTGTGGACCATGGGCACGACGAGCGTCTGGGCCCCGATGTCCAGGTACTGCTTGATGAGCACCGTGTCGTTCACCGCGGGGCGGACGACGGGCACCACCGGGTAGCCGCGCACCGCCTGCAATTGGGCCAGCACCGATTCCGGGGAGTTCGGGGAGTGTTCGGCGTCGATGAAGAGCCAGTCGAAGCCGGCGCCGGCGCAGATCTCGGCCACCAGCGGGGAGGCGGAGCAGACCCAGATGCCGGCCAGCGGGCGGTGGGCAGCGGCGAGGGCGTCGCGGAAGGACGGATCGGGGCTTACGCGAAATGGCATGTGATGGTCCCCAGTTCCCCATAGTCGGCGAAGACGGTGTCGCCCTCGTTCACCCACATCGGACGGGTGAAGGACCCGGCGAGGATGATCTCCCCGGCCTTGAGCCCGTCGCCGTGCGGGGCGATCTTGTTGGCCAGCCAGTGCACTCCGGACGCCGGGTGGTTCAGCACGCCGGCGGCGACGCCGGTTTCCTCGACCACCTGGTTCTTGTACAGGATGGCCGAAACCCAGCGCAGGTCCACCGCGTCCGGGGCGACCGGGCGGCCGCCGATGACCATGGCGCCCATCGCGGCATTGTCGCTGATCGTATCCACGATCGTCCGGCCCTCCATCTCGATCCGCGAGTCGAGGATCTCCAGGGCGGGGGTGACGTATTCGGTGGCGCGCAGCACGTCGAAGATGGTGGCACCGGGCCCGGTGATGTCGTCCTTGAGCACGAACGCCAGTTCCACCTCGACGCGCGGGTGCGTGTAGCGCTTCCACTCGATGGTGGCCGCATTCTCCAGCACCATGTCATCGAAGATGATGCCGTAGTCGGGTTCGGTGATGCCGGTGGCCGCCTGCATGGCACGGGAGGTCAGGCCGATCTTGCGTCCGGCCAGCCGCCGCCCGCTGGCCTCGCTGCGCTGGCGCCACAGACCCTGCACCCGGTAGGAGTCCTCGATGGTCATGTCCGGGTAGCGTGCCGTCAGCCGTTTCACCGGGATGCGGTTGCGGCCGGCCTCCACCAGTTCGTCGGCGATGGCGGTGATGGTCTCGTCGTTGAGCATGTCGACATGGGCCTTCCTGATCCTGCGGGACGACGGCGCCCGGTCCACCTGGTGCCGCGGCATCCCCGCTCGTCCTCACATCGTATACGATCTTGTGCGTGACGGGGGTCATAGTCAGGCGTCATCTGGCGGCCGCGGCGGCACATGTTCGCGCAGGGCCAACCCCGCTAGACGGATGCGCCGTACCGCGTTAGCGTGGAAAGCACCGTGCAGGCCACCCCGCGGTCACACGGCGTTGGACCGGCACGATGGTTCCGCGGAACCGCCATCTGAGCAGTACCGATGAAAGGAATGCACCATGGGACTCGGAGACAAGATCTCGAACAAGGCCGAAGAGCTGTCCGGCAAGGCCAAGGAAGGCTTCGGCAAGGCCACGGACAACGAGAGCCTCCAGGCCGAGGGCATGGGCGACCAGGCCAGCGCCGGGACCAAGCAGGCCGGCGAGCATGTCAAGGACGCTGCGAAGGACGTCAAGGACGGCTTCGGCAACAAATAGAGCACGACGGCGGCGCTGGATTGGCTCGCGGCTCCCACCTGTGAAGGGTTGTGGAGTAGCGGGCGTGCCTGGCGTTAGCGGTTGAGAAGTTGTGAGGGGGCGGACCCATGGGTCCGCCCCTCACGCACGTCCGGGCCCGGTCAGGCCCCGGGCTGGATGTTGGCCAGCAGCTGCTCGAAGGGCAGCGACTCCATCGGATCGGGACGCTGCGCCGAGGCGCGGACGCCTCCCAACGCGCGGGACAGTTCGGCGCCGACGCGGGCGGCGCGCTCGTTGAGCTGGCCTCCCCCGGTATCCCCACCCCAGTCCTCCGGGGCAGCGAAGACGGCGGTGGGCAGGGCGTTGGCCCGCAGGTAACTGAAGATCGGGCGCATCACGTAGTCGATCACCATGGAGTGGCGCGCGGATCCGCCGGTGGCCGCCAGGATCACGGGCTTGCCATCCAGGGCGGCGGGATCGAGCACGTCCAGGAACGATTTGAACAGCCCCGATACCGAGGCAGTGAAGACCGGACTCACGGCGATCAGCGCGTCGGCCCCCTCCACCTGCGCGATGACCTCGGCCAGCTGGGGAGGGGCATACCCCGCGACCATGGTCGTGGCGATGTCCACGGCCACATCTCGGAGCTCGATGATCGAGACCGTGGCCTCGACCCCATCGGCAGCCAGCGCCGCCACGGCGGCCTGGCCCAGCTGGTCGCCCAGCATGCGTGAGGTCGAGGGCGTTCCGAGTCCCCCGGAGATGACGACGATTTCAGTGGCCATGAAGGCTTCCTCCCGATTGGTTCAATGCGTTTGCATATAAAACCTCGGGGACCGTCGATCTATTCCCGCACGGTATCGCTAGTCCGCCGGGTGATGTGCACGCGAGGTGCCGGCGCCGGTTTCGGGCCGGGGCAGGAAGGTCAGGCTCAATCGCTTCACGATGCCGTAGGCCAGCATGTACAAGCCGATCAGGACGCCAAACCAGAGCGATCCAGAGGTATCGCCGCTGCCCAGTACCGCCGCGTTGAGGAAGGCGCAGGCCACGAGGACCAGCAGCCCTCCGGTGGCCATGGCGCCGCCTTGGATCCGCGAACCATGCGGGAATCCGCCCCGTGGGTGGCTGCCTGTGGGAATTGCGTTTCCGTAACCCATGACCCTCTCCTTCGAAAGCCGATTCGGCCCCGGACGAGCCGAATGGGTCCTTCCACCGTAGGCCCGACCCGCAGCGGAAACAAGGGACCTTCGCCCCCCAGGGGACATGCGGTACCCGCCGGCCTAGCCGGTCTGTGCTGCCTCGCGTCCGGCCCGCTCGATCTCCTCGGCACGTTCCCGGCTGGCTTCCTCGGTCAGGGCCGCACCCGCAGCGGCATCGCGGGTGAGGTTTTCCCCGGTTGCGGGGTCGAAAACGTGCAACCGGCGGGTGTCCAGCCACAGTTCGGCGGGCCGTCCGCCGCGGATCTTGCTGGCCGCATCGAGGGTGACCACGACCTGCGGGCGCAGTTCGTCGGCGTCCAGGTCCCGGGCCAGACCATCGAGCAGGTCCTTGACCTCGGGTGAGGGCTCGAAGTGGATGTAGCCGTACTGCTCGTTGCCCAGCCATTCGGTGTGGCTGGGTTCGGCGGTGAACACCGTGCCGTGGGCCAACTTCGATTCCTCCACCAGGGTCGCGTCCTCGAAGTACTCCGGTCGGATCCCCAGCAGCACCACGTCCTTGCCGGCGGCCTGGGCGGCCAGCGCCTCGGGAACCTCGATGTTGCCGATGGGTGTCTTGAGGATGTTGCCTTCGGCGGTGGCGGGCAGGAAGTTCATCGACGGGCTGCCGATGAACCCGGCGACGAAGAGGTTCACCGGCTGCTCGTACAGTTCACGCGGTGAGGCGATCTGCTGCAGTTCGCCCTTCTTGAGCACCGCCACCCGGTCGCCCAGGGTCATCGCCTCGGTCTGGTCGTGGGTGACGTAGACACTGGTGGTGCCCAGCCGACGCTGCATCTGGGAGATCTCCGCGCGCATCTGGCCGCGCAGCTTGGCATCCAGGTTGGACAGCGGCTCGTCGAAGAGGAATGCATCGGCCTGGCGCACGATGGCCCGGCCCATCGCCACCCGTTGACGCTGGCCACCTGAGAGGTTGCCGGGCTTGCGGTCCAGGTGGTCCGTCAGTTCCAGAGTCTTCGCAGCAGTGCGCACGCGCTCCTGGACGTCGTCCTCGCTGAACTTGCCCTTGGCCAGCCGGAGCGGGAACGCGATGTTCTCGAACACGGTCAGGTGCGGGTAGAGCGCATAGTTCTGGAAGACCATGGCCAGGTTCCGGTCCCTGGGGGCCTTGTCGTTGACCCGGCGGTCGTCGATGTACAGGTCACCGCTGGTGATGTCCTCGAGACCGACGATCATGCGCAGCAACGTGGACTTGCCGCAGCCGGAAGGCCCGACGAGGATCACGAACTCACCATCGGCGATGTCGATGGAGACGTCGTTCACGGCCGGGAACCCGTCGTCGTACTTCTTGACCAGGTTCTTCAGCGAAATCGATGCCATGGGATGTCCTCTGCTTTCTCGGGTCAGGGCCTCAGCCCTTGACGGCGCCCTGGGTCAGCCCGGAGACGATCTGGCGCTGGAAGCCCAGCACCAGGAGCACCACCGGGATGGTGACGATGATTGCGGCTGCGGAAATCGCGCCGGTGGGTGATTCGAATTGGGAGGCGCCGGTGAAGAACGCCAGGGCGGCCGGCACGGGCCGGGCCGCCTCGGTGGAGGTCAGCGAGATGCCGTAGACGAAGTCGTTCCAGGCGATGAAGAACGCGATGATCGCGGTGGTGAACACCCCGGGCGCGGCCAGCGGCACGATGGCCTTGCGGAACGCCTGCCAGGCGGTGGCCCCATCGACCTGTGCCGCCTGCTCGAGCTCCCACGGGATCTGCCGGAAGAAGGCAGCCAGCGTCCAGATGGAGATCGGCAGCGTCAAGGACAGGTACGGGATGATCAGGCCCAGCCAGGTGTCGTAGAGCCCGATGGTCCGCCACACGTTGAACAACGGGGTGACGATGGAGATCACCGGGAAGATGGACACGGCCAGCGCGGTGGTCAACACCAGCTTCTTGCCCGGGAAGTCCAGCCGGGCGATCGCATAGGCGCAGAGCGTGGCCAACACGACGGCGATGGCCGTGGCGATGAGCGTGATGCCGATGGAGTTGCGCAGCGAGGTCAGGAACAGCTCCTGGGCGTCGCCGACGAGGATCTGCTCGTAGTTCACGCCCGACCAGGTGGTGGGCAGCAACTTGCCGTTGGACAGGTCGCTGGGCTGTTTGAACGAGGTCGCCAGGATCGAGAACACCGGGAACAGTGCGTACACGGCGACGACGACGGTGATGATGATCCAGATGATCCGCGACTTGACGGTGGTCGTTTTCATCACTTGCCTCCCTGGGCGCCGGCGAGGTCGACCTTGAACAACTTGATCGCCACGAAACAGATGAGCAACACGCAGATGAACAGCAGCACCGATACCGCCGAGCCGAGCCCGATCTCCAGCCGGCCGATCGATGTCCGGTAGGCCAGCAGCGACAGCACCTCGGTGCCGTAGGCGCCGTTGGTCATGATGAACACGTTGTCGAAGATGCGGAACGCGTCCAGGGCCCGGAACAGCACGGCGACCATGATCGCTGCCTTCATGTTCGGCAGGATCACCCGCTGCATGCGCTGCCACCAGGTGGCCCCGTCGACTTCGGCGGCCTCGGTGAGCTCATCGGGGACCTGGGCCAGCCCGGCGAGCAGCAGCAGTGAGATGAACGGGGTGGTCTTCCAGATCTCCGAGGCCATGATCACGGATAGCGCGGTCCACGTGTCGGCGAACCAGTTCAGGTCCGAGCCGATCCCCGGCACCCAGTCGAACCAGTTGTTGACGAACCCGGAGTTGATGTCGAAGGCGTAGAACCAGGCGAACGCGGAGACCACGGTGATGATTCCGTAGGGCACCAGGATCGCGGTGCGCACGAACCCGCGCAGCGATTTCAGCGCCTTGTGCATCACCAGCGCCAGCGCGAAGCCGAGGATGAGCTCGACCACCACGGTGATGACCGTGATCAGCGAGGTGACGCCGAGGTCGCGCCAGAACAGCGAATCGGAGAGGATCACCCCGTAGTTCTTCAGCCCGATGAAGGCCTTGTCCCCGGGGGCGGTGAGCCGGAAGTTGAACAGGGAATCCCAGATGGCCTGCAGGATCGGATACAGGGTGACCAGCAGCATGACCACGAAGGCGGGTCCCGCCAGCATCCAGCCCAGCCGGCGTTCGGCCCGACGCCTTTCGGAGAGCACGACGCCGGTGCTGGCGCGGCGCTTTCCGGTGCGGTTCTGCACGGTGGTGCTCATGCCCGCACCTCCCCCGCCCGGACCGGCACGGCGTTGCTGATGCGCCTCATAGCAGCCTCTCCCCTCGCAGGACCTCGGTGATGAAGTCGGTGGTCGTCTTCGGCGTCGTCTCCGGGTCCACGCCCGACGGCGGTGCCCAGTTCTGCTGGATCCCGGTGGAGACCTCGTTGTAGTACGGCGTCTGCGGCCGTGGCGCGGACTGGCGCAGCGACTGGCGGATGGTGTCGGCCATCGGGAATTTCTCCTTGATGGACGGATCGTCATAGGCGGTGGAGTCCGACGGCGGGTTGCCGTTGGTCACGAAGTACTCGACCTGGTTTTCCGGGGTCACGATGCACTCGATGGCGTCGTAGGCCAGGCCCACGTGCTTGCTGGCCGCACCGACCCCGAGGTTGATCCCGCCCAGTGGCGGGCGGGATTCCTTGCCGGCCTCTGTTTGCGGGTACAGCGCCCAGCCGATGTCCGTGATCAGCGACTTCTCCAGGCTGCCCGCCTTCACGCTGGCGTTGGTGGCCGGCCAGACGAACGGCCAGTTGACCATGAACGAGCCCTTGTCCCCCTGGAACTGGAGCATCGCTTCGTTTTCTGCCTGGGTGGGCAGGCCGGGTCCGCCCAGGCCCTTCTTGCCGATGGTCGAGACGATTTCCGCTGCCTTCTTCCCGGCTGCGGTTTCGAGACCGAGCTGGACGTCGTCGGCGGAAGCCTCGGGGTTCTCCACGATGTGGCCGCCCCCGGATTCAACCAGGGCGTTGACCCATACCGTCATGGATTCCGCCAGTGCGCCCTGCACGCCCAGGTACTTCTTATCGTCCTGGGCCGCCTTGATGAGCTGGTCCCAGGTGACTGGCTTGGACATGTCCAGGCCTGCTGCCTTGGCCGCCGATTTGCGGTACCAGAGGATCTGGGTGTTGGCCCAGAACGGGACGGTGACCAGGGTGTCCTTCCACTTCGCGCCGACCAGGGCACCGTCGAGGGTGTGCTGGGTCGTCTTCTTCGCGGTGTCTTCGGGCACGGGGGCCAGGAAACCGGGTTCGGCGAGTTCCGGGATGAACGGCGGATCCAGGCTCATGATGTCCATCGAGGTGTCGCTGGCGGCCAGTCGCCGGGCGAGCTGCTCGCGCTGTGCTGCGGCATCGGAGGGCAGCAGCGTGGTCTCGATGCGGTACTTGCCATCCGCAGCGGCTGTGCACTTCTTCGCGATCGCCGCCTGGCCACCGTCGTCGGGGTTGATGTACCAGGTCAGCACCGGCGTTGAATCCGCCGGCCCGCATCCGGAGAGCAGCAGGGCCGACGCCGCGGCAGCGACACCAGCCCACCGTGCTCGACGCCGGAACCCGGCGCGTCTCGATTGTCCGTGCATCAGCAAGAGCCTCCCCGTCAATGTCGGCGGTGCCCGTACCAAACCAGTCCGGCAGGGCCCTGGACCTGAGACTATGCCCTGAATGTGCTTTGCGCCACATGTGAATCCTGTGGCGCGTGTCGTCCGCTGGGACACCACGCAAAAACCCGCCGCCCCATCTCACGGAGGGGGCGGCGGGCTGCGCGCTACCGGGACCGGTCAGCCGGCGTCGTACCGGTCCTCGTCATCGTCGGGACGCCGATCCGGGTCGTCGGCATCGTTGCCGCTGCCGTCGGGGACCTGCCGGTACTCGAGGGTGCGGATCGTCTCGTCGTCTTCACCGGGGACATCGACAAGTTCCCCCTCGGCGGACCCGCCGACGCTGCGGTGCTCCGCATCGTCGCTCCCCCGCCGATCGGCGCCGAGCGATGACGGATCCGAAGATACCGCCTGGTCCCGGGCCGGACCGTTCCCGCCGTTTCCTGGTTCAATCTTTTCGTGATCTGACATTCGTGCCACCTTCCTCAGGGAAATCAAGTGCTCCTGGACCGCGTAGTCGTCGATAGATGCCGTAGACCACCATGATGAGCCCCAGAATGACGCCAAGCCACACCGGGCTCGCCATGGATGCGCCGTTGAGGGCCTGGATCATGAGGTATGCGCCAAACACCACGACGACGATCACGCCGGCGATCGCCAGTTTCATGCCGGAGGGTTCCTTGCCTCGCGGCCAGGGGGAACTTCTCTTGTCTGACATAGCGTCTCCCACCTCTCCATACGGAAACTTCAGGAATTTCTCAGAGATTTGATCAACTGATCCTTGTTTTGGCCCGAGTAGCCCGACAATCCGATCTCCCGGGCGCGCGATTTCAACTGGTCGAGCGTCCAGTCCTCATAACTGCCTGACTCGCCACCGCGCTCTCCGACCTCATCGCGGCCGTCGCGTGCAGCTGCATTGGCTATGCGCGCGGCCTTCTGCTTCGAATTGCCCTCGTCGCGCAGTTCCTCGTAGAGATGCTCATCCTTGATCCTGTCAGCCATCTGGTGCTCCTTTCGGCAGCCGGTCCTTCCAGCCTATGCACCACATGCCCCAGGTCAATGCCCCGCGTCGTCGGAGCCTGATTGCCTTATCCTCAGCCCACCGTGAACTGAACCCGCTGCAGTCCGCTGGCGCCATTGGGCACCGGGTCGGCCCGCTCGGCAGTCTGGACGGTGCCGTGGGCATCGATGGCACGAACCATGACCGAATGGGTTCCGGCCTTGGCGTCCTTCCAGGCGTAGGACCACTGGCGCCAGGTGTCGACGGTGGCCTCGGCGGCCAGTTCGGCACTCTGCCAATCGCCGTCGTCGATCTTGACCTCCACCGCCTTGATGCCCGTGGTCTGGGCCCAGGCGGTACCGCCCAACATCACGGTTCCCGGGGAGACCGTCGCGAACGAGCGCGGGACGTCGACGCGGGATGAGAGCTTGATGGGGCCGTGGTCCGACCAGCCACGCGTGGTCCAGTAGCCTGCCTTGTCGGCGAATCGCGTCACTTCCAGGTCGACGACCCATTTGGTGGCCGAGACGTAGCCGTAGAGTCCGGGCACGACCATGCGGACGGGAAATCCGTGTTCGAGGGGCAGCGGATCACCGTTCATGCCGACAGCGAGCAGGGCGTTGCGGTCATCGGTCAACACTTCCAGGGGGGTGGAGGCACTGAATCCGTCGATGCTGGTGGAGAGCACCATGTCGGCCCCGGCTTGGGGCCGGGCCCGTTCCAGGACCTTGCGCAGCGGGTAACCCAGCCATTTGGCGTTGCCGACCAGGTCCCCACCCACCGGGTTGGAGACGCAGGTGAGGGTCAGCCACATTTCCTCGAGGTCCATGCCCAGCAGCTCATCGAAGCCGATGGTGAATTCCTCCTCGACCATGCCATGGACGCGCAGGCTCCAGCTCGCCGGGTCCACGCGCGGGACGGTCAGGGCGGTATCGATCCGGTAGAACTGGGCATTCGGGGTGACGAAGGCCGGCATGCCCTTCACCTCCGAGCCGACTCCCTTCGGCAACGTCATGGCGTTCTTCACCGGGCGCGGCAACTTCAGGGCCTCCCGGGTCGTTTCGGCGGTATTGCGGACGGCTGACAGTGCCCGCCCGCCGGTCAACAAGGCAGCAGCGCCCACGGCGCTGATGGCCGAGCCGAGCAGGAAAACGCGACGCGATGACGGCGTCGGATTGGTGGTCGCAGGGGTCCCGCGATCGGAGCTGGCGTTCTGCGCACCGTTGGACGTCACGGGAGTTGCACTCGCGGTGGCTGCGAGGGACACCAGGTACCGCAGGACGATGATGCCGGCGATGGTGCCGACCACGGTCGGGACGACGTCCAGGACCCCGGCGGCCGGCCGGGACAAGACGCTGGCCGACATGCCCACACCCAGGGCAACGATCACACCGGTGGCCGCCGCGGGGCGGGTGCGGGCCAACAGTCCGGTGCCCGCCGCGACCAGCGCGGCAACGACTCCCATGGAGACGAACAAGGCCAGCTTGTCTTTGGTGCCGAAGAGCCCAATGGCGAAGTCTTTCAGCCAGGGCGGGGTGATGTCGATGAAGGTCTGGCCCAGCGCGACCAACGGCGATGACGTCGTGGCGAAGAAGGCCGCGACGAGTTCGGCGACACCGAACAGCAGCGCCGCGGACACCAGCCCGGCGAGGGCGAAGCGCCACCATCTCGGCTGGTGCCGGATGTGGCCCGGACGTGCCGTGCGTCCCCGGGGTGTGGTGTTCGTGTCCATGGTTGACCTTCCTCGGTCTGTGGTGGCCGTGTCCGCGCTGCGGCGATGGCCTGCTTCTATGATGGCCCGTGCAGGCCACCTCGTCGCCCGAGCGGCGGCACGAGGTGGCCTGGGGGCTGGGGGTCAGGCCTTCTGACGGCCCAGGATGCCGCCCAGGGCGACCATTGCTGCGCCGAGGACGAGGTGGAGCCAGTTGTCGGCGTCGTTCAGCGGAACAAAGTTCGCCGGCGTCCCGTGGCCGACCAACAGGCCGTAGATCCACAGCACCAGGTAGACGATGCCGCCGATGATCAGGAAGCGCCTGGCCGACAGGGGGCCGCGGGCGAGGGTCAGTCCGGCGACGCCGAACAACAGGTGGACGATGTTGTGCAGGATCGACACCTGGAACAAGCCCAGGAGCATGGCCCCGGATTGGTGTCCGGCGAAGGTCAGTTCACCGATGTTGCTGGTGATGCCCGGAACGAAGCCGAGTACGCCGACCAGCAGGAAGGCTGCTCCGACGACGAGGGCGGCCAGTTGGACGTGGGTTCTGCCGGTGGTGGTGGCGTGGGTGGTGGCCATGTAATTACTCCTCGGGTGCGCCGCCCCGGATGTGCCCCGGGGCGTATGTCACCTGTACTTCGGAGCCGGGTCTACCGCGGATTGGACGTGGTGGCTTTTTGTTGCCGGTTCCGTCCAGTGGGCAGCAGAGGCCTCGCTGCGACCCTAGAGTTGCTGCAGCAGGATCGGGTCGGTGGTGGGCTGTTCCGACCCCTCGGCCGGTTCCACGGTGATCCCCAGGTGCGTGGCGGATTTCATCGATCCCTCGATCAGGGTGGTCCCCGAGCCGTCGAGCATGCCCATGGGCGTGGCTCCCTGGTCACCGATGAGCCAGAGCTCATACCCCTTGCCCGCTGGAGGGGAGGGCATGTCGCGGGGCGTCAGGGCGGCCAGGCCGGCAGATGCCGAATACGCGATCGTGACCTCGGCGCCGTCGTCCATCCGCTGGGTCGCGGTCTTCATGTCGGACGCGGCGGTGAGCTGTTGCATCTGTTCCTGATGCGCGTCCAGGGCAGCGAGCTGGTCCTTGAGCTGGTCCTGCTGCTGGTTCTGGTTGACCACGACACCGGTCAGCCCGCCGGCGGCCAACAGGCAGGCAGCGGCTGCAGCGGCCATGAACTTGGTCGAGCGCGGCATGCGTGCGGAACGGTCGGCACGCCGTGAACGCGCCCGGTCCAGGTCCAGGACGCCGGCTCCGGGTTCGGTCACCGGCGCACCCTGGGTGCTGGTGGGGGCAGCAACGTCGGCGGGGGGTGCGACCTCGGCGGGCGTTGCGGCGTCGGTGGCCCGGTCGACGGCGGGCAGCTGCGGGGTGTGCCGGATGGCGGCCATGATGTTGGCCTTCACGCGGGCTGGGGGTTCCACGGGAGTGGTGTCCGCGGCCAGCAGCGCAGCGGTCTCGCTGAGCGACCGGACCTCGTGGAGCGCGTCGTCGGAGCCGACGACCGCGTTCTCGAATTCCTCACGCTCGGCCGCGTCCAGGGCGTTGAGCGCGTAGGCACCAGTGAGCAGGTGCAGTTGCCGGTCCATCACGCCACTCCTAACTGGTCTCTGAGTTTGATCATGCCATCGCGTATTCGCGTCTTGACCGTCCCCACGGGAACCTCGAGGAGGGTGGCAACCTCCTGGTGGGTGTAACCGCCGTAGTAGGCGAGTTCGATGGCCTTGCGCTGCGCCTCCGACAGGTTCTTCAGCGCCACCTGCACCCGCTCGCCTTCGAGGTGGGCTTCGACGGTGTCCTGGACATCGTCATAGCTTTCCTCGAACTCCTTCACGCCCTGGCGCAGATCCCGCTCCCGGCTGCTCTGGCTGGCCCGGACCCGGTCGACTGCTCGTCGGTGGGCCATGACCATGATCCAGGAAACGGCCCGCCCGCGATCCGCGTCGTACCGTGCCGCCTGTTGCCAGACCTCCACGAAGACCTCCTGGAGGACCTCTTCGCATTGCGACTCGTCCCGCAGGACCCTGCGGATGAGTCCGAAGACCCGCGCTGAGACGTCGTCGTACAACGCTTCGAAGGCGGATTCGTCGCCGGAGGCCACCCGGTGGATGAGCTCCTCGTGGTCGGGGGAAGCGGTGTCGTCCGCTGTCCGGGACCAGGGCAATCTCATGGGTGCAATTCTTGCACGCTGTGCTCCCTGACGAGAACATGATGCGGCGGTTTGCCTCGGCGATCCGTAGCCCAGCGGGGTGCTTCCACACCCTTGCGGGACCAAGACCTCAGGCTCCGGTGGTCGAAACCCCCGGAGCCCGATGGCCATCGTGGATCCTGCGTTACTTCTTTGCCGGCGGCATCAGCACCTGGTCGATCAGGTACACGGTGGCGTTGGCGGTCTTCACGCCGCCGCAGATGACCGAGGCGTCGTTGACCTTCAGGTTGTCGCCGCTGCCGGTGACCTTGACCGTGTCGCCTTCAACCGTCTTGTGGGTTCCGGCGATCTTGTCGGGGGCGATCTGGCCGGGGACCACGTGGTAGGTCAGGACCTTGGAGAGCATGTCGGCATCCGAGACGACGCCGTTGAGGTCCTTCTTCGGGATCGCGGCGAACGCGTCGTCGACCGGGGCGAAGACGGTGAACTCGTCGCCGTTCAGGGTATCGACCAGGTCAACCTTCTTGTTGAGCTGACCGGAGACGGCCTTCGTGAGGGTCTTGAGCATCGGGTTGTTCGAGGCCGCGACGGCCACCGGGTCCTGCGCCATGCCGGCGACCGAGCCCTTGCCCTTCGGGACGGCCTTGGCGTAGGCGGCGCAGCCCGGGCCGACCAGTCCGGCTGCCGGGTCCATGTCCTCGGACATGGCCGAGGAGGAACCGGAGGAGGACTGGGACATGGGTGCTGCAGAGGAGGACTCCATCGCCTTTGATGAGGAGTCACCCGAGCCGGAGTCGTTGCCACCAGCGCAGGCGCTGAGGCTGAGCGAACCGACGGCCAGCAGTCCGAACAGTGCTACATATTTGCGGTTCATGGTCTTCATGGCTTTTCTCCTTGCTCCGGCGGCGTCCTGCCGCCCTGTGTCCCGCCCCGAGTCGGGTGGGCTGTCATGAAGTCATTCGGAGCCGAGGGGAGACCGGATTGGACGAATCGAAAAGTTTATGTGGCCGGATTCGCCAATACATCATGACGCCACACATGTCCAACCCCGGGCATGGGGAGAACTACCCATCGCGGGCACTCGGACGTTACCGTAGAGTAGCCATATCGGCATCGGAGCTGTTTTCCCCCCAAGATTGCTCCGATGCCGAGCACGCTTCAGCAGTGGGAGGCGGCCGGTGACCGGCCGCCTCCCACTGCCTTTTAATCACGGGCCCTCGCGTCGCCCGAGGATCCCAGCCGTTCGCGCAGGTCGGTGAAGGCCCGCGCATACGCCGTCGATTCCAGGTAGCTGCCGTGCGTGGCCGGCAGGAATTGGTAGGCCTGCTCACGGTAGGGCGCCGCGGCACGGTCCATCCCAGCCGCACCTCCGACATAGCGCACCGGGAATCCCAACGGGTCGGTGACCCGGTACAGATTGAGCCACCGGTCCCCCAACACACTGCCCAGTGAGCCGGGGAGCACGACGGCGGCACTCCCTGCCTGCCCGGGCCCACCCTGCTCCCGTTCCAGGTCCAGCTCCTGCGCAAGTTCCCCGTCCATCGTGGGCGGCCAGGGATCATGGGCGGTGGGTGACGGCGGGCCCGACGGAACCAGGGAGAGCACGTCCGGGCCGCAGACGCCCGGGAAGAAGCGGGAGAAGTAGCGGCGCAGCTGGCATCCATAGCTCAGCAGCCCGATGCGTTGCCGGTCGGTATCCGCCAGGCCCCGTGCACCGAGTTGGAACAGGGCCCCCACGGCCAGCACGATCCCCATCGAATGCGCCGAGATCACCAGCCCCCGCCCGTTCTCCTCGGCCGGAGGCTCCGGCGCCTCCCCTGCCGCGAACCAGTCAACGATCCGGTCCGCGAGTTCGGGCACCACGCGCTCGGCATAGCAGGACGGGCCAAACGGGTGCCCCTGGGTGGGCAGGAAACACATGAGGTCCCACAACAGTCCCAGTGGCCGGGCATCGGACCGGCGGGAGACCAGGTACAGGAGCACGACGGCGATCATCCCGGCCCAGAGCCCGGCATCTCCCAGGACCCGCACCACCGTCCAGGCTCCTGCGGCATCGGTGGGCGTGTCCTGGGGCATGAACACCAGGGCGCACCAGCCAACGCAGATGCCCACGAACACTGCCCAGCCGATCCACCCGACGAAGATCTCCATGCGCCGCAACAGTGCTGCCTGCCGGCGGGCCCGGTGGACTGCCTCCGCGGCGTGCGTCGTCATCGGGGCAGTGGTCCAGTGCCCGGCCCGTGCCACCAGGCGCTCGCGGATGGCCGCCACTTCTCCGGCCCGCAGAGCACGGCCGCGGCGATGCACTCCGGCCTGCCGCAGGGCCAGCCACGAGATGGCGACCACGAGCAGCACCAGGAAACCTGCCCCCTGCAGGACGTAGACCAGTGGCGGCTTCGGTCCGCCCAGGACCCAGCCGGCCCCCAGCACGACGGCGAAGGAGAGCAGGAGGGCAAAGCCGGCGGCCAGCGAACCGACTACGAACGGCCCGCGGCCCTTCCACCCCAAGGTCTCGCGGGCGGTCCGCGGCTCCCCCGGCGCCTCTTGGACATCGGCCCGGCGGGCCACGGCTTCGGCCTGGATCAGCACCGCCGCCAGGGTCAACGCGATGGCGAGCACCAGCACGGTGGCGGCCAGCGCTCCGGAACGTGAGCCCCGGGCACCCGACGGGTCGGCCACGCCCAGGACCATCACCGCGACCAGGAGCACCGCGCCGGCCACCAGGTAGGCGACATGCTGCCGGGGCCGGTCCCCCGCCACCTGGGCCTGCGGTTGGGTGATCCAGAGAACCCCACCCAGGGTGAGCAGCACCGCCAGGACGGTGGCGATCGGCCAGGTGACGGCGAATCCGGACCCGGCGCCCGCTGCTGCGTCGGCGTGGTCGAAGGCGACAATGGCGGCCAACCAGGCCAGCGCTGCACCGGAGTGGATCCGCCGCAGCCGGCCCATGCCGGAGCCGACCAGCCAGATGTCGCGTTGGGCCAGCAGCGGCGCGCCCTCGCTGACCGCGGAGGCCGAATCCGGGGGAACGCGCCCCGGCCGGGAGGGCCCGGTGAGGTAGCGGGTTCGTCCGAGCATCGGCAGGACCACCACCACGGCGAGCGCCACCAACGGCAGGGCCAGCAGCAGGGCGTCGCGGGCCCCGGGTCCCCACCCGGCGAGCGGGGCCAGCACTGCACGGGCGCCCGGACAGGTGGATGCCACGGCGGCGGACTCGCCGACCGGGCCGGTACCGAAACATTGCCGGGCCATCATGTCCAGGGCGACGGTGGCCGCCGTCGTGACGAACAGCAGGCTCAGCAGCAGCCCATACATCCTCAAGGTTCCCGCACCGCGTCCGGTGCTGATGGTGTGGGCGATCCACTGGTGCTGCCCCCGCATGGTGTCATCGGGGGCGGAGGAGCCGGTGCCGATCTGGGAGCGGGACCAGTAGGCGGTGTTGGCTAGCCCGTAGGGCGCCAACGCGAACCAGAGGACCTTGATGAGCGCGTCGCCGATCCTGCCCAGTGCCGGAAGTCCGGTGTACCGTGCCAGTCGCCCCCAGGCGTAGGCCTCCACCCGGCGGTCGGTCGGTGCGGTGGCAGGAAGGGGCAGCCGGTAGGTGGAAAACCCGGCCAACTGGTCCCCGCGGACCATCCGGACCTGTCCGGCCGTGGTGTCCAGCATCTCGTAGGCGGGCGTGTTCAGGACCCCGTGGATGCGCAATTCCAACAGGTTCGCCCCGCGCCCGGCGGCTTCGTTCCCGGTTCCCATGTCCCGGCCCCTTCCCACACATTTTCCCTGCTGCCAGTGAACCACGTCGGGCGGCGGCGCGGTCGGGCCACGCAGAACACTGACAGTCGACGCCGCCGGACCGTAGAGTGCGGACATGGACCCAAACACACCGCAGCAACCCGCCGCAGATAGCCCGGTCGTGGATGAGACCGGGGTGCAGGACCTCGAATCCTGGTGGCGGGCGGCCAACTACCTCTCCGCCGGCCAGATCTACCTGCGGGACAACCCGCTGCTGCGCCGGCCGCTGGAACCCTCAGATATCAAGACCCGCCTGTTGGGACATTGGGGCACGACCCCGGGGCTGAATTTCATCTACGCGCACCTCAACCGCGCCATCATCGCCGGTGACCGGCAGATGCTCTTCGTCACCGGCCCCGGCCACGGCGGCCCGGCCAACGTGGCCAACACCTACCTGGAGGGCACCTACACCGGGATCTACCCGGAGATCACCCGGGACGAAGACGGGATGCGCAAGCTCTTCCACCAGTTCTCCTACCCCGGAGGCATCCCCAGCCACGCTGCACCGGAAACCCCGGGATCGATCAACGAGGGTGGCGAACTGGGGTATTCGCTGGCCCACGCGTTCGGAACCGTCTTCGACAACCCTGACCTGGTCAGTGCCTGCGTCATCGGCGACGGCGAGGCCGAAACCGGGCCGTTGAACGGGGCCTGGCAGTCCGTGGCGTTCCTGGACCCGGTGCACGACGGCGCCGTGTTGCCGATCCTGCACCTGAACGGCTACAAGATCGCCAACCCCACCGTCCTGGCCCGGATGCCCGAGGAGCGGCTGCGCAAGTACTTCGAGGGGCTGGGCTACGCCCCGCAATTCGTCACCGTGGCCGACCCCTCCGACCACGCAGGAGCCCACCAGGCCTTTGCCGCGGCGCTCGATGCGTCGCTTCAGGACATCGCTTCCATCCAGACCCGGGCCCGCGGCACCGCCGCCGACGCAGGCGCACCCGGTGAGGACCCCGGCCAACCGGTCTGGCCGATGATCATCTTCCGTTCGCCGAAAGGCTGGACCGGCCCGGACGTCGTGGACGGCCAACAGGTCCAGGGCACCTGGCGGGCCCACCAGGTCCCGTTGTCGAACGTCCGCGAGAACCCCGGGCATCTGGCGAAGCTGCAGGACTGGCTGGCGTCCTACCGGCCCGACGAACTCTTCGACGCCACGGGAGCTCCCCGCCCCGACACCGTACGGCTCACCCCACCACCCGGCCTGCGCATGGGTGCCGCGCCGGCATCCAACGGAGGCAGGGTGCTCCAGGACCTGGTGCTGCCGGAGCTGGCCGAGTACGCGGTGGCGGTGTCGTCGCCGGGCACCGAACGCGACGGCGCCATGGCCGTGCTGGGCACCTGGATCCGCGAGGTCATCACCCTGAACCCGCACACCTTCCGCCTGTTCGGCCCCGACGAAACGGCCTCCAACCGACTGTCGGCCGTCTACGAGGTCACCGACAAGGTCTGGCAAGCACAGCTGTACGACGGCGATGAGCACCTGGCCCGCGCCGGCCGGGTCATGGAGGTCCTCAGCGAGCACCTCTGCCAGGGCTGGTTGGAGGGCTACCTGCTCTCGGGTCGGCACGGGATCTTCAACTGCTACGAGGCGTTCGTGCACATCGTCGATTCCATGTTCAACCAACACGCCAAATGGCTCGAGTCCCACCGCAAGCTCGCCTGGCGCCAACCGGTCGCCAGCCTGAACTACGTGCTGTCCTCGCACGTCTGGCAGCAAGACCACAACGGGTTCTCCCACCAGGACCCCGGATTCATCGACGTCGTGGCCAACAAGAAAGCCGAGGTAGTGCGCGTCTACCTGCCCGTGGACGCCAATACGCTGCTGGTGACCATGGACCATGTGATGCGCACCCGCGACTACGTCAACGTCGTCGTCGCCGGGAAGGCACCGGCCCTGCAGTGGCTGTCCCTTCACGAAGCGGTCGAACACTGCGCCGCGGGCATCGGGATCTGGGACTTCGCCGGCACCGAGGTCGACGACGCCGCCCCCGAGGTGGTGCTCGGCTGCGCCGGGGATGTCCCCACCGCCGAGGTGGTCGCCGCCGCTGACCTGTTGCGCCGGGACGCCCCGGGCCTGCGGGTCCGGGTGGTCAACGTGGTCGATCTGATGCGTTTGCAGGATGAGGGCCAACACCCCCATGGTCTGCCGGACGCCGACTTCGACACCTACTTCACGCGGGATCGACCGGTGGTCTTCGCCTACCACGGCTACCCGTGGCTGATCCACCGGCTGACCTACCGCCGGGCCAACCACCAGAACATCCACGTGCGCGGTTACATCGAGGAGGGCACGACGACGACCGGGTTCGACATGGCGATGCTCAACAGGATCGACAGGTTCCACTTGGCCCTGGACGTGCTGGACCGGGTCCCGGGAATGGATGAACGCTACCCGGGCCTGCGCCAGCGCTACGAGCAGGCACTGGTCGATGCACGCGGCCACACGCGGATGTATGGCGAGGACTCAGCGGAAATCACCGGGTGGACGCTCTGAGGCGCGGACGCCCACCCGGCATTTCCGGCTACGGTGTGGACTTGCCACCGTTGACGTTCAGGGTCTCCCCGACGACGTAGCTGGACTCGGCGGAGGCCAGGAACACATAGGCGGGGGCCAGTTCCACCGGCTGGCCCGCGCGGCCCAGGGGCACGTCGTGGCCGAACGTGGGCAGTGCGTCCTTGGGCTGGCCGTCCGAGACCTGCAACGGGGTCCAGATCGGCCCCGGGGCCACGGCGTTCACGCGGATCCCCCGCGGTGCCAGCTGGGTGGCGAGTCCCTTGGTGAAGGCGTTGATGGCGGCCTTCGTCGAGGCGTAGTCCAGCAACGTCGGCGAGGGATCGTAGGCCTGCACCGACGTGGTGTTGATGATCGTCGCCCCGTCGGGGAAGTGCTTCAGGGCGGCCCGGCACAGCGTGAACATCGTCTGGATGTTGACCTGGAAGGTCTGGGCGACCTGTTCATCGTCCAGATCCTCGAGCTTCTCGATGGCGACCTGTTTGCCGGCGTTGTTCACCAGGATGTCCAGTCCGCCCAGGGCGTCGGCGGCCTGGTCGACCAAAGAGTTGCGGTACTCGGCGTCAAGCAGGTCACCGGCCAGCCCGACTCCGGTGCGGCCTTCGGCCTCGATGACGGAGATGATGTTCCGGGCGTCCTCCTCCTCGGCCGGCAGGTAGGCAATGGCGACGTCGGCGCCTTCCCGGGCGAAGGCGATGGCCACCGCAGCGCCGATGCCCGAATCACCGCCGGTGACCAGCGCCTTGCGCCCCGTGAGCCGGCCCGTTCCCACATAGGATTTCGCGCCCAGATCGGCCTTCGGTTCCAGCTTCGCATCCAACCCGGGTTCGGGCTGGTCCTGTTTCGGCGGCGAGATCTTCGGGTACCGCGTCACCGGGTTGTCCAGTCCCAGCTGAGCGGGGGCGTCCTGCGGGTTCGGTGTGCGCTTGTCCATGGGGTGACCTCCGGTCGTGGATGGATGTGCTTCCTGTTTTCACGCTAGGGGACACCGTCGGGCCGGGCAACGTTTCGTGCAGCCCCCCGCTCAGTCCCAGTGGACGTCGGCGGCCGCCTTGTCGGGCCGCCAACCGCGCCACACGGGATGGCGCAACCGGCCGTCCCCGGTGACTTCGCTGAACCTGACCTCGCCGACCAGCTGCGGCGACACCCAGGTCGCGTCCCGTCGATCCGCTGCCGGCACGTCATCTGCCGGTGGTGTCTTGCGGGTGATGCGCTCCAGCCGGGTCCGCGCGTCCTCCAGTTCCGTGCGGGAAAACCCCGTTCCGACCCGGCCCACATAGTGCAGGGCACCGTCGTCGTTCACTGCCAACAGCAGCGATCCGAGGGAATCGGCGCGGGAGCCGGTTCCTGCCCTCCAGCCGATGACGACGACCTCCTGGTGGGCCTCGTGCTTGATCTTGACCCAGCCGTGGCTGCGTTTACCGGGCAGGTAGCGCCCGTCGGCCTTCTTCGCGACGATCCCTTCCAGCCGCAGTTCGCGGCTGGTGTCGATGGCGTCCTGCAGGCTGCCGGTGTGGGCGATGGGGACGTGGATGTGTTCGCCCTCGGTGACCGCGTCGAACAGGGCGGTGCGGCGTTCGGTGTACGGCGAGCGCATCAGGTGGCGGACCCCGCCGTCGGCCTTGTCCGGCAGGCGGAGCGCGTCGAAGGCCATGAAATGCACCGGGATCTTGCCGGCCATCGCCGCGACCTCGCGCTTTTTGGTGAGTTTCATCCGCTGTTGGAGGCGCCCGAAGTCGGGGCGGCCGGAGGAATCCAGGGCCACGATCTCGCCGTCGAGCAGCGCGCCGTCGCCGACGAGTCCTGCCAGTTCCTGCAGTTCGGGGTAGCTGGCCGTCATGTCCTTGCCGTTGCGGCTGACCAGCGTCACGGCTCCGTCGGCCACGGTCGCGAGGGCCCGCACGCCGTCCCATTTCATCTCAAAGGCCCAGTCATCGTCGGCGTCCAGCTCTGCGGGCGTGCCCTTCGTGGCGAGCATCGGAGCCGGCACCCCGGCGTCGTCGGAAGAGCCCACGGGCGGGCGGACCGGCTGGTCCTTCATCAGGTGGATGAGCCAGTTCTTCTCCGCGCCCAGGCCCGGGGCATTGACCAGCGCGTAGCGGCGCGGGACCCCGCCGAGGCCGCCGTCGGGACGCCCGTGCAGCACGGCGATGACTTCCTTGCCCTCCCGCCATTTCTCGAGATCACACGTTCCGTGGTCCCAGAGCGTGACCTGCCCGGCCCCGTATTGCCCCTGCGGGATGGTCCCCTCGAACGATCCGTAATCCAGCGGGTGGTCTTCCGTCATGACGGCCAACCGGTTCTGCCCGCTATCCAGTGGTGGCCCCTTGGGCACGGCCCAGGAAACGAGCACCCCGGAGTGCTCCAGCCGGAAGTCCCAATGCAGGCTCGAGGCGTGGTGCTCCTGGATGACGAAGGACGGTGCGCCGTCCCGCTGCCGTGCCGGCTCGGCGGGCACGGGTTCGGGCGTCTGGGCCGCATCGCGCAGGGAACGGTATGTTCCGAGCCGGTCCGGGGCGGTGGCTCCGGACCAGCCCTGGTCGGCCAGGGGGTCGATGCCGTCGGCGACGCGTTTGAGCACCTCCTCATAATCCAGCTGCCGCAGCTTCGGGTCCCCGATTTCCTTCCAGGTGCGCGGGGCGGCGACCAGGGGACGGGACCTCCCGCGCAGCGAGTAGGGGCAGATGGTGGTCTTGGCCCAGCTGTTCTGGCTCCAGTCGACCAGCACCTTGCCCGATCGCCGGGACTTCTTCATGTCCGAGACCACCAGGTCCGGGTGGTCTGCCTCCAGCGAGCGGGCCAACTCATGGGCGACCTCGGATACCTGGGCGGAGGTGTAGCTGCCATCGAGGGGCGCATACAGGTGGATGCCCTTGGACCCGGAAGTGACCGGAACACTGTCCACACCCATGTCGGCGAGCAGTGTACGGCACAGCAACGCCGTCTCGGCGCATTCGGGTAGGCCGGCGCCCTCCCCCGGGTCCAGATCCAGCACCATCCGGTCCGGGTTGGCCGGAGGGCCCTCGGGGGTGAACCGCCATTGCGGCACGTGCAGTTCCAACGCAGCCAACTGCCCGAACCAGGCCAGCACCGCCGGCTCGTTGGCCAACGGATACGTGTTGGCGTGGTCACGATGCTCCAGTTCCCTGCGCGGAATCCAGTCCGGAGCCGAATCCTCCAGGTCCTTGCGGAAGAAGGCCTGGCCGGGTTGCTCCGGCGTGCCGACACCATTGACCCAGCGTTTGCGGGTCACCGGACGCCAGGCCGCCTGCGGGATGAGGACGGGCGCAACCTCGGCCAGGTAACGCAGGACGTCGGCCTTGGTGGTGCCGGTCTCGGGATACAGCACCTTGTCCAGGTTGCTGATCTTCAACTGACGACCCGAAACCCTGACCGTCTGTTCATTCGTCCGTGGTGACAAGGGGATTTCCTTCCGTCTCGTTCCACTGTGCCGCGAAATGCCGCGCGTGGCCATGGCACGCGCCCGGCAGGTGCCGCGAATGCTGGCGCCTCGGTGGAACCGATGTTTCACTGGGCCTATGAGGGCAATCTGGACGGGCGCTGTCGCCTTCGGCCTGGTCAACGTGCCGGTCAAGGCCTACGGTGCCATCGAGGACCACGACGTCGACCTGCACCAGGTCCACGACGCTGATGGCGGACGGATCCGCTACCAACGCCGGTGCGAGGTGTGTGGGAAGAAGATCGACTACGAGCACATCGACAAGGCCTACGAAGACGGCGATCGCACCGTAGTGCTCACGGACGACGACATGGAGTCGCTGCCTGCGGAGAAGAGCCGGGAGATCGAGGTCGTCCAGTTCGTCCCGAACGACCAGATCGATCCCCTGATGCTCGAACGCAGCTACTACCTCGAGCCGGATTCGAAGTCGCCGAAGGCCTACAAGCTCTTGCGCCAGACGTTGGAGGACACCGAGCGGATCGCGATCGTGAGGTTCGCGTTGCGCCAGAAGACCCGCCTCGGGCTGCTGCGCGTGCGGGGCAAGGTCCTGGTGTTGCAGTCGATGCTCTGGGCCGATGAGGTCCGTGAAGTCGACTTCCCGGCCACCAAGTCGGCCACGAAGATCAGCGACAAGGAACTGAAGATGTCGGCCGCCTTGGTGGAGCAGTTCAGCAACGATTTCACCCCCGGGGACTTCGAGGACGAGTATCAGGTCGAACTGCGCACCCTCATCGACGAGAAGATCAAGCAGGGTGACTCGTTGGACACGGACGCCACCTTCGGGGACCAGGAGGCCGCACGCGACGACGCGGGGTCCGGGTCAGGAGACGTCATCGACCTGATGGAGGCACTGAAGCGCAGTGTCGAGAAGAAGCGATCGGGCGGCGCCGACAAAACAGCGAAACCCGGGACGACGTCCGACGGCAAGAAGCCGAGCGGGAAGAAGTCCGCGGGAAAGAAGTCAACGCCCGCCAGTGCGAAGAACGACCGGCAGACGCGCCCGAGCGGCAAGAAGGGCACCTCGCAAAAGGGCGCCTAGGTGGGCACCGGGGCCGAAACGCCGACGTGGGTCCGCGACACCCCCACGATCCCCGGCCGCGGACGCACTGCCCCGTAGGATATGGCCCAGTGTGCACCGGGCCCTCCCGCCGACAACGCCCGGCGGAAGGCCCAGCCCGTGATCGACGAACCCAGGAGGCCACCATGGAAACACCCACCGTGCAGTTGACCACCGCAGGCTCGCTACCGGCCGCCGACGGGGCCTCCGTGGCATGGCTGGACGCCGCGGCGCGCTGCGCGGGCGACCCCGCGCCGATGCTCGCGGCGCTGCGGGCCGCCCCCGGAACACCGCCCGTTCCCGGTACCGGTGCCACCCTGGCGCTGTGGGAGCTGCTGGCCTCGGTCGCCGCCCTGGATCTGACGGCGGCGCGCACCCTGGAGCCCCATCTGGACGCCGCCGCCATCCTCGACCAGGCCGGCATCGCCTGGGTTCCCGGCACCACGTGGGGTGTTTTCGCCGCCGAGGGACCCGGCCTGCAGCTGGAGGCCAGTGCGGAGAACGACGACGGCAACTGGCTCCTCCACGGAGACAAGCCCTGGTGCTCCCTCGCCGGAAGCCTGGACCATGCGGTCATCACGGCTGTCGTACCCGGCGGACGCCGCGCCTTCTGCCTCGATCTGCACCAGACCGGCGTCGTGCCGGCGGCCTCGACGTGGGCCAGCCATGGCCTGGCCCACGTCCCCAGCGGGCCGATCCGGCTCGACGGCGTTGCCGCCCGGCCGGTGGGCGGCGCCGATTGGTACCTGCATCGCGACGGGTTCGCCTGGGGCGGGCTGGCCGTCGCGGCCTGCTGGTTCGGCGGAGCCGTCGGGCTGTACCGCACCCTGTTCCAAGCGGCCACGCGCCGTGAGCCGGACCAGGTGGCCCTGGCCTGGCTGGGCGAGGCCGATCGGCTGCTGGCCTCGGGAGCCGCATTGCTCGCCGACGCGGCCCACCAGGTGGACTCCGGCCGTGCCGGGTGGGCTGTGGCCCACCGGGTTCGCGGCCACATCGCCAGCCTGTGCGGGCGCATGCTCTCCCTCACCGGCCAGTCCCTGGGCCCGGGGCCACTGGCCTTCGACGCGGACCACGCGCGCCGCGTTGCGGACCTGACCGTCTACGTGCGCCAGCACCACGCCGCCCGCGATGATGCCTCCTTGGGCCGTCTCCTGCTCGACGATGCGGCAGCCGGGCAGGGCGCCGGAGTGAGCCCATGGTGACCTTCAGCCATGACGACGCCGGCACCCCGGAGAGCATGTGGGCCGGGGCAGGAGTCGGGCAGCTGCCGGAACTGGCGGCGGGAAGCGTCCCCGGTAACGGGGAACGCCTCATCGTGGTGGCCGCGCATCCCGACGACGAGTCCCTGGGTGCAGCCGGGCTCATCCATACAGCCCTCCACCGGGGAGCCACCGTCCAGGTGGTGATCTGCAGCGCCGGGGAGGCCTCGCACCCGCACTCCCCCACGTATACGCCCGCCCAGCTGGCCGCGTTGCGCCGCCACGAGCTGGACACCGCGCTGGGCCTGCTGCGGGAGGGTGCTCCAGATCCCGGACAACTGACCTGGCGCCACCTCGACCTGCCCGATGGGAGCCTGGCCGCGCACGCTGGTGCCCTCGATGACGCACTCGCCAGCGTCGTGGACGGACCCGCCGACGGAACGCCGGGCGACGCACCCACCGGCCGGACCGTGATCGCCGCCCCCTACCGCCTCGACGCGCATACCGACCACGACGCCGTCGGCACAGCGGCGGCACGGCTGGCCACCCGGAAACACCTGGGATTGTTGGAATTTCCCATCTGGTTCTGGCATTGGGGAACACCCGCACACACCGAATGGCGGGACTGGCAATCACTGCAGCTGGATGCCCCGACCCGCGATGCCAAGCGGGCGGCGCTGAGCGCACACCGCTCGCAGATCCTGCCGCTCTCGTCCGCTCCCGGAGACGAGGTGCTCCTCAGCGAGGCGTTCCAACAACATTTCCTGCGCCCCACCGAGACCTTCCGCTGGACCCCGCCGGAACCACGGGATTCCACGTCGGCGGCTCAGATCTTCGACGACCTCTACCGCCGCAGGCCCGATCCCTGGGACTACCTCGGAAGCGCCTACGAACACCGCAAGCGGGTCGTGACCCTGGCATCCCTGCCGCGGCCCGGCTACGACTTCGCCATCGAGGCGGGCTGCTCAATTGGGGTGCTCACCTCCGCTTTGGCGGAGCGCTGCTCCCACGTCCTGGGGATCGACGCCAGCCAAGTGGCACTGGACGCGGCAAGCACGCGCGTCCAGGCAGCCGAAAACGTCGAGCTGCTCCGCGCCGATCTTCCCGCCGGATGGCCACAGCAGATTCCGGGCACCGTCGATCTGGTGGTCGTCTCTGAAATCGGATACTTCCTCAGCCGGGACGAATGGAGGACGCTGCTCGACGCCGTGGCCGGGACACTACGCCCGGGAGGAGACCTGCTCTTGTGCCATTGGTTGCACCCCATCGAGGGCTGGGAGCTGGACGGCGACCAGGTCCACGAAATCGCCCGGTCCCTCGGCTGGAAGCGGATGGTCGAGCACCGTGAAGATGATTTCCTGCTCGAAGTCCTCCGCGCCCCGGGAGGTATCGGTGGCTAGAGCCGTGCCGCGGATCGGGCAGATCACCGTGGTCGTTCCGGTACGCGATGAAGAGGAACTACTCGGCATCGCCCTGGATCATCTCCGCGCAGCCATGGACCACGTGGAAACCGGTGGGCGGCGAAGGGCGCGGCTGGTCGTCGTCCTCGATGCCTGCACCGACAGTTCGGCACGCATCGCCGAGGCCGTGGCCGGGGTGGATCCCCGAGTCAGGGTCATCCACACTGCGGTGCGCGCAGTGGGTGCCGCCCGCGACCTGGGGGTTCGCACCGCATTGGCGGCCCTACCCACGACGTCCCTGCCCCGGCACTGGATCGCCAACACGGATGCGGACACCCGGGTCCCTGCCAACTGGCTCCAGGTTTTCGCGGACGCCGCCGACGCCGGAGCCGACGCCCTGGTGGGCACGGTCGAGCCCGATGCCGGCGACCTCGGACGGCAACGCTATCTGGCCTGGCAGTCGTTGTATGTCCGCAAGGACGGCCACCCGCACATCCACGGTGCCAACCTGGGCGTCCGCGCTTCGACCTACTGCGAGGTCGGTGGTTTCCCGCCGGTGCCCGGCGACGAGGACGTCCGCTTGGTCCAGGCCCTCCGCGCCCATGGCGCAGATGTACGGTCCAGTGCCCAGCTCCACGTCGTCACCTCGGGCAGGCTCCACGGACGAGTTGGCCACGGATTCGCCAATTTCCTGGCCGGTCTCCCCGTCGACGACGGCGTTCCGGAGGCGATGGTGCCGGTATCGACGTCATTCAAGGACACCAACGATCACAGCCCCTAGTGTCAGCCGGGTGGCCAACCAGAAGCGACCGAACACCCCGGCCCCGTCGTCGGCACAGGCGCCTTCCGTGTGGCGTGGCGACGTCGACCCGGAGTAGTTCGTTTGCTTCGCCACGCTGGCAACCCCATTCCAGCGCGCCCTCGGAGTCCGCGGCCAAGGCATCGGTGTATGTCCGGCGGCGCACATGGCATGGGACCCGTCGCGCCGGGCATGGGCCATCCGATCGGGGACCCGCTCATGGTCGACGTCGGTCATCTCCTCGCGCAGGTGGTGGTCCCGCTAGGCAAACCGTTCCCAGACCCTGTGCGACGCCAGCAGTTCGGCGATGGCTGGCACCGCATCCTCCGGGGATTCCTCCTGCACGCCCGGAGAGTCCGTGGGCAGACCGGAACCGGACATGACCCCCGCCCCCGGCCCGGCCAGGACGATGGCCTTGGCCTGCCGGAAGACCTCCTGTAGCAAGAGCACCAGCCGCGGGTCGAGGTCAGCGCCCTGCGGCGGAACCACGGCTCCAGCCTTCGTGTCCAGGTCCGGCTTCGCGTCCGGTCCAGCCGCAGGTGCGGCAGCGAGGATCAGCGCATCGTATTCGATGGACCGACCGGTCAGGAAGGTCCGGTCGACCGGCGAGCCGTCGGCGAGCCGTCCACCAGTCGGGGCGATGAGCAGCGGGGTCATTCCTGCAGCGTGCGTGGCCGCCAGCAGCGTCTCGATGACCCCGGCCTCCGTGGAGTGTTCGGCCACGATGCCAATCACCCGGCCATCCACGGGCCAGGTCTTGCCGACCTGTGAAACCGCAGGGCTCGGGTCCCGGTCCTCGACCTCGGTGTCCGGCGCGGGCGAGGGCAGGCCGAGCGAGGCGGCCACCCCGGCGCACAGCTCAGTATCGATGTTCGCCAGCGCCTGCACTTGGCGGGCCCGCACCTCCTCGCTGGTGCACTTGCCGAGCTCGAAGGAGTAGGCCTGCTGCACGTGCAGCTGTTCCTGCGCCGAGAGGCTGCGGTAGAACAACCGTGCCTGGCTGTAGTGGTCCTCGAAGGTGGCGGGATTGCGGCGTTCCTTCACCGACGCGGCGATGTGTTCCGGTACGTCGATGAAGGGCATCCGTGTCGAATCGCCCTCCCCCGCCATGAACGGGCACCCTCCGTCCAGGGAGTTCGGCTTGTACGGGGCAACGCCCTCATGGATGTAGGTCTGGTGCATGCCATCGCGCAGCATGTCGTTGACTTCGGCGTGCGTCAGATTGATCGGCAGTTGCGAGTAGTTCGGCCCGCCGAGCCGGGTGATCTGGGTGTCAATGTAGGAAAAGAGCCGGCCCTGCAGCAACGGGTCGTTCGTGACGTCGATCCCCGGAACCAAGTGGCCCGGGTGGAAGGCGACCTGTTCAGTTTCCGCGAAGTAGTTCGACGGGTTCCGGTCCAGCGTCATCTTGCCCAGCAGCTGCACCGGCGCGAGTTCCTCAGGTACGAATTTCGTCGGGTCCAGCAGGTCGATGCCCTCGAACATCTGCTCTTCGGTGTCCGGGAACACCTGCACGCCGAGTTCCCACTCCGGGAATGCCCCGGCGTCGATCGCCGTCGCCAGGTCGCGGCGGTGGAAATCCGGGTCGTTGCCGTTGGTGAGCAGCGCTTCCTCCCAGACCAGTGAGTGCACGCCCAGTTTGGGTTTCCAGTGGAATTTCACCAGCGACGTCGTGCCATCGGCGGCAATCAGCTTGAACGTGTGGACGCCGAAGCCCTCCATCATCCGTAACGACCGCGGGATGCCGCGGTCGGCCATGAACCACATGGTGTGGTTCTGCGCTTCCGTGTGCAGGGAGACGAAGTCCCAGAAGGTGTCGTGCGCGGATTGGGCTTGGGGGATCTCCAGATCCGGATGGGGCTTCACCGAGTGCACGACGTCGGGGAACTTGATGGCATCTTGGATGAAGAAGACCGGGATGTTGTTGCCGACCAGGTCGTAGATTCCGTCTTGCGTGTAGAACTTCGTGGCAAAGCCGCGGGTGTCACGCACGGTGTCGGCCGATCCGCGCGATCCGGCAACTGTGGAAAAGCGCACGAAGACCGGCGTCTCCACGCCTTCGACAAGGAACGACGCCTGGGTGAGGTGGGCTCCGGTCCCATAGCTGACGAAGCGTCCGTGGGCGCCGGCGCCCCGGGCGTGGACCACCCGTTCGGGGATCCGCTCATGGTCGAAGTGGGTGATCTTCTCGCGCAGGTGGTGGTCCTGCAACAGCACCGGGCCTCGCGGACCGGCCTTGAGGGAGTGCTCCGTATCCTGCAGCGGGGTCCCCTGGCTGGTCGTCAGGGTCTTCCCCTCTGGATGATCCGGCGCCGCGTTCATGTTCGCCTTCGAATGGGCGTGCGGGTCAGAGCTGGGAATGGTCATGTGCTTCCTCCAATGGAAAACCGCGATGCCGTCGAACACCGTCCACGAGCCTTACACCGGTGAATGCCGGGGCCCTCTCATGCCACGGTAGGACGGGGCCACCACTGGTCGTCAAGGGTTTGCGTAGCCGCCGACAGCGGCCCACGGCTTGTCGGGCGGCCAGCTGCGCCGGACCGCCGGAGCTGCGGCGGTTGCCTGGACGCCGCGTCGACCGGAACGGGACGCGAATGCTTGACTTCGCAATCGACCATCGCCAACGATGGGGGCACTGGACACGGCTCTTCCCGGGCCGGCAATCCGTCCGGTCAAAGACCTTCAAGCAGCGGGGGTATCCCACCAGCAGGGCCACGGCATCTTTCCGCACGGGCTCTGTTGTCCGTCAGGAGCAACCCGTGAGTATTTCCCAGCAACGCCGCCCAGTCGCCCCCGTTGATGACCAGCCTGTGGATTCCGAGGACTCCGCACCGTGTCATTGCCCGCATTGTGGGACAGATGAATACCTCGTCCCCGAATCCGTCCAGCAGCTCCATTCCGCCCATGCCAGTGGAAGGACCTGCTGGGACGTCAGCTATTGGTGTAGCAACTGCGATCGGTATTTCGGGCATTTTTCACTGCGCATTCCAGCGGCCTGGAGAAATGAGGGCGGCTAGCAGGCAGCCTGAACTCCCCTGAAATCGCCACGTACCCGAGGGAGGATGCACGGAGGGCTTCCAGACTCTTTGCACCGCCTCCCGCGTCTCGATCGGTGATTCCCGAACCCGCACATCGTCCGGGCAGGAGCACGATGAGGGGACGAATGCTCATCCACACGACGGATCCACACAGGAAGGCCCACCATGGACCACGACAACACCGACATCAACCACCGGATGTATACGACGTACCTCAATGAGCATCTGCTCGGTTCCGAGGGCGGTGTCGCTGCCTTCCAGGCGGCTTCGCGGACGTGGAAAGGGACCCCATCCGAACAGCAGTTCGCCTCGCTGGCCAGTCAGGTCGGCGACGACCATGCGGACCTGGAGAAGATCATCCGCACCTTGGGTTACCGCCCACATCCCGTCAAGCATGCGCTCACCCATAGCGTCCGCCTGGCCGGTAGGCTCAATCCCGTGAACATCCTGCGCCAACAGAACACGGGAATGACCCAGGTGGAACTGGACATCCTGATCGGCATGCTCCGGGCCAAAAAAGCCATGTGGGAAACGCTCTTGTTGGTCGCCTCCCGCGACCTCCGGCTTGAGGTGCCCCTGCTGGAGGATCTTAACCGGCGCGCCGACAGCCAAATCCAACAGGTTTTCGCCGTCATCGAGCGGACTTGGCCGCGGCGGTTCTTCGATGCCGGCTAAGCCCCCAGGACAGCATCACCGCCACTATGGCCCCAACCGCCGAGGAGCACGTTCATGAACCGCACCGCCATCGTCGTCGGCTCTGGCCCCAACGGACTCACGGCCGCCGCCATGTTGGCCAGCCGCGGAGTCGAGGTCACGATCTACGAGCAGGCCAACGAGCCGGGTGGTGGCGCACGTTCCGGCGAAATCCTAGGGAGCGGGCTGGTCTCCGACCTGGGAGCCGCGGCTCATCCTTTTGCCATCGGCAGTCCGGCTTTCCGCGCATTGGACCTCACAGCACACGGCCTGGAGTGGGTCCACCCCAAATATCCCATGGCCCACCCGTTACCCGGCCGGGACTCAGCCATCCTCCACCGCGACGCGGCAACCACTGCCGCACAATTCGGCCCGGACGCCGCGGCGTGGCTTCGCGTTCACGCGCCGGTGACGGAGCATCCGTTGCATACGCTCGAGAACATCACCGGCCCATTGCTGCGGCTACCTCCGCATCTGCTACCCATGGCCTCCTTCGGCCTCCGTGCCGCCTGGCCGGCCGCCACGCTGGCCCGCACCATGTTCAAGACACCTGAGGCCCGCGCTCTCTTCGGTGGGTCAGCTGCACACTCCATGCTGCCTCTCCACCACCCCTTCAGCGCAGCCTTTGGGGTCATCTTCGGAGGACTGGGACACACCTCAGGTTGGCCTGTCGCCCGAGGCGGAACGGGTCAAATCATCGAAGCATTGCTGTCGGTGCTGGGATCGCATGGCGTTCGAATCCACACCGGTTCACCGGTGACTGATCTCCGCGAGCTTCCCGCGGCGGACGCGGTGCTGCTGGATCTGACTCCCCGCCAGGTCCTGGATCTGGCGGGGACCCAGCTCTCCAAGCGCTACCGCGGATGGCTGCGCCGTTGGAAGTACGGCACGGGTGCACACAAGGTCGACTACCTACTGGATGGTCCGGTCCCTTGGAGGGACGAACGGACCGCAGACGCAGGAACGGTGCACATGGTGGGCAGTTTCGAGGAACTCGTCCACGCCGAACGACTCACCAACCGCGGCCAGGTCCCGGATCGCCCCTTCGTCATGGCCGCCCAACAGTCCATGGCCGACCCCACCCGGGTCCACGGCGGCCAGCAGATCCTCTGGAGCTACGCCCACGTCCCCAACGGTTCGACCGCCGACGTCGGCCCACTCATCGATGCGCAGTTCGAACGCTTCGCACCCGGGTTCCGGGACCGCATCATCGGACGCGTGGAAACTCCGCCGGATGCATTGCAGGCATGGAACCCGAACCTTGTGGGCGGCGACATTGGCGGCGGATCACTGCGTGGAACGCAGCAGTTCCTGCGACCGGCGCCGACACTTCGGCCTTACAACACCGGCCAGACAGGCCTGTACATTTGCTCCTCATCGACGCCGCCCGGAGGCGGAGTGCACGGAATGGCAGGCTGGCACGCGGCCCAAGCAGTAGTGAAGGACTGGGCCCGCGAGCAGCGGTAAGACCGCCACTGGGCTGCCCCACGGCAGCGGTTTCCCAGGAGGTCACCCGGCGGCCCGTCTTGACGTTCCGGCCACCTCCCCGCATTCGGACCGGCGCACTCTCTGTGCCCCCCAGCTGACCGGGTGGAGCAGAACAAAATTAGGTCACCTCCCGGCCGGTCCCTGCGGACGGCACGTCGCAGCGCGTGGAGAAGGGTTCACCAGCGCGTCCATCGGCGTTCGTGACAGCGTCGACTTGCCAAGGAATCCACCGCATAGAGTAGGCTGACGTTGGTTCAGCAGCGGGCCACCGCATCCTTGATCGGAGCAGCCGTGCGTTCCTTGTATATACACTCTTCACCGCTCCTTGGCACACGCTATTCGCCGTGCGGCGTCCTGCATGCCGCAGCGTCTCGGGCAGAGGTGGTCTAGACCATGGCCATCGTCGTCGAAAACAACCGCGAAGAGCTCCAATACCAGATCTTCAAGGCCGGGGAACTGGCCGGCTTCGTGCAGTACAGCATGTCCGGACATGAAATATGGCTGCGCTATACGTCGATGAAGCGCAGTTTCAAATCGGCCGTCCTGGGAGACATCCTCATGCACCACGTGCTGATGGATGCCCACACCAGTCGCCTGGCTGTCCTGCCATTTTGCCCTGCCATTCGGACCTTCATCGCCGAACACGTCGAATTCGCGTCGCTGGTCCCCACCGAGTGGCAGGCCCGCATCCCGCCCCCCTCTGGCCGCGAATCGGGCGCCGAGCCAAAATCCCCCTTGGATTTCGTCCGTATGACGGGATCACGCCGGTCCCGTCTCCACGAGACAACCCTGAATTCAGCGGACGTCACGGACTACGTAGCGGCGACGATGCACCCCGATCCACATCCCACAGGTATGGATGCCACCCCTACCGGAGGCTAGCCTGAGCCCGGGTGTGGATCGGCAGCCGACGGCTGACCCACAGCCGACGCCCAGCAGCTTCCCTTGCCATCGGAGGAAACCATGACGGACAGCCAACAGCTCGATTCCGAGCACATCGCCGAAGAACTCCAAAAGCACGTCCTCGATAGCAGCCAGGTCGAGGAGTTCCTCACGCAATTGGCCATCCACGCGTCGAAGTCACTGTCCCGCCATGGTGCCCCCATCCATTGCGGAGTGACTCTCCTGCGTCACCGTCGTGGCGACATGGCCGCCAGCAGCGGCCCCCAGGCCGCCTTCATGGACGAGCTCCAGTACAAGTACGACGAGGGCCCCTGCCTGAGCGCCGCCAGAAACGGCGAGGTGTTCCATGCCCCGGATCTGGCGCTGGAGACCAGGTGGCCGGAATACATCACCGAGATTCGCGACACGGGCGTCGAGTCCATTTTGGCCGTCCCCTTTGAACTGTTGGGTGAGGCGCTCGGCGCCTTGAACCTCTATGCGGAAGGCAGGGACGCATTCGACGAGGACACCCGGACGCTCGCGCTCGCTTATGCAGCCCAAGCCAGTGCCAGCATCCGTTTGGCCGTCCGAATCACCGGGCTTGCCACTACCGCGGAAGACCTCAAGACCGCCATGGCATCACGGACGATCATCGATGTGGCCGTCGGAGTCATCATGGGCCAGAACCGCTGCAGCCAGGACGAGGCATTCTCGATCCTCCAGCGCGCGTCCAACACCCGCAACATCAAACTTCGCGAAATAGCCACACGCGTCGTCGGGAACGTGGCACCTGGCCCCGTAGGAACCCACTTCGACGGTTGACCGACCCGTCTGTCCGTGGGGACCCGTCCAGCGTCGCCAACGTCACGGCCGGCGGTTCGGTTTCCTGCTCGACGCTGCTGGCCTGGCGTAGTGGCGGTGGCAGCTGGACGGCCGGCGGGTGTCCCGGCGGCTCCCCAAATCATTGACCTCGCCGGGTCAGCCGGTGTTGACTGCGAAGCAGGGGTGTGCTGCCCCACGGACGGTCCTTCCGCACCGGGGGATCGCCCACCATCCTGGTGGCCACCCCTCCAGTGGAGGAGAAACCATGAACGTCGACGAACCGCTCTCTGCACACCAGGCCTCAATTCCAGGTGACCCCGGGTTCGACCCACCGGGGCAGCCCAGCCCGGGCTACCCCTCCGATCCAACCCAGCCGCCCACGGCACCACCCACCGAACCCCAGCCCAGTCCGAGCACCGTCCCGACGACAGATCCCCCGACCTCCCCCGAACCACCGGCGGAGCCCTGGCCGGAGCCGGCCATTGATCCAATCGAGGTCCCGCCGGAACCGGAAACGGAGCCGCGTCGCGAGGAGGCGGCCCACGGGGATGGGCCCCTGGATACCCGATGACCGGGCGACGCCGTACCCCACTTCAGCGGTCCGAATCACGCCATGCTGCCGAACAGGGCCAGGATGTCGATGAGTTCCGGAACGTGATGCGCCGACGGCAGGACACCGAGGAGAAACTCAAACGGCATCTGGAAGGCGAGCGGGATGGCCGGGCCATCGACCCCGCGAAGGACGCCGATGCGGACGCCGATTCCGCGGACGATCCAGGAAATCCGCCCGCCACCGGAAAATGAACCTGTCCTGGGGCAGGTGGAGCGATGCGGGGATCAGCTCAGGCAGAGGCAGAACGGGTGGCCGGCCGGATCCAGGAACACGCGAAAGGTGGTTCCCGGCTGTTCTGCCGCCACAGCCCCGCCCCGGCTCAACACCTCGCGTTCACCCTCATCGAGATCGTTCACGATCGCGTCGAGGTGCATCTGCTGTGGCACGCCCTGGCCCGGCCATTCGGGTGCGCGGTAATCGGTGACCTGCTGGAAGGAGATGCAGTTCGAGCCGTCGTCCGGACGGATGTCGATCCAGCCGCCATCCTCCTGGCTGATCCGCCAACCGAACAGGCCGGAATAGAAGGTAGCGAGCGCCTCGGCGTCCGGGCAGTCGATGATGAAGCTGGGATAGCGTGCGATGGCCATGACCGCACGCTACCGCCCGTACGTGCCGGAGGGAAGGTCCCTTCAGGCCGCCTTGGTGTATCCGGCGGCGACGAGCTCCTCCTCGGTGGTCGGCGCTCCCGGCTGTCCACGGCGGGCCGCCAGGGCGACCACGCAGGTGAGCACGGCGACGGCGGTGGCACCGGCCATGGCGATCTGGGTGCCCGGGCCGTCGATGAGTGCCCCCGCGACGGCCGAGCCCAGGGCAACACCGATCAGCTGCGCCGTCGTCGTCCAGCCGAAAGCCTCGGCGACGTCGGCCGCCGGTACCCCGGAGGAGGTCATCTGGGTCAACGCGGCGATCACCGGCGCCACCCCGAGGCCGGCGAGGAAGATGGTGGCCGTCAGCCACCAGAACCCGGTGCCCATGCTGGCCAGCGCGAGGCCGAGCGACACGACGACCATGCGGCGGGCTGTGCTCCAGCGACCGATCCGCTTGCGTCCCAGGTACAGGCCGGCAGCCAGCGAGCCGACGCAGAAGATCCCCAGGATGATGCCGGCCTGGGCTCCCCCGTGGCCGAAGCTGGCGACGATGGAGGCCTCGACCATGGAGATCGTGGCGCAGATGAGGAAACCGATGACCGCTGCCAACCGCAGCGCCGGCGAGCGCAGCACCGAGCCGAAGCGGCCGGTCGGCGGGAGGGCCACGGCGCGGGCGATCTGCTCGGTGGTGATGAACCAGAGGCCTCCGCCGATGAGGAACACCGCGGCCATGACGATGCCCAGCGATGAGTTGATCGACAGCGACACGAACGTGGTCAGCACCGGGCCCAGGATCCAGATGACCTCCTGCAGCGAGGCGTCGAAGGAGAACAGTGCGCCGCGGGCCCCGGGGGCGACCAGCGACGGGTAGATCGAGCGCGCTGCCTGCTGCACCGGCGGGGTGCTCAAGCCGCAGACCAACGCGATGGCCGCGTAGGCGCCCACCGACAGCCCGGGCAGGGCCAGGGCGAGGATCGAGACGCCGGAAACCACCAGGGTGGCCAGCAGGACCCGGTGCATGCCGAAGCGGCCGAAGATGCGGCTGCTCAGCGGTCCGGCGATGGCCTGGCCGATGGCCAACGCCGCGAGCACCAGACCGGCGGCCGTATAGGAGTCATGGACGCGCTCGACGTGGATCAACGCGGCCAGCGACAGCATCCCCGCGGGGAAGCGTGCGACCAGTTGCGAGACCACGACGCGGAGCACGCCGGGGGCACGGAAAAGATCACGGTAGGAAGTCATGTATCCAGCGTAACGAATAGTGCACAATACTGCACTATGCAGTGCATCACCATAGTTGGCGGGTTCGGGCCACGTCGCCCACCGCCCGGCTAGGATGGTCACCGACCCACGGAAGGAACCCCCACGTGACCGGACACCAGGACATCGCAGCGCTGATCGGCCAGCGCATCCGCGCCCGCCGCACCTCCCGCCAGTGGTCCCTCGACGAGGTCGCCACCCGCTCGGGCGTCAGCCGCCGCACGCTGGTGGCCATCGAACAGGGCCAGGCCAACCCCTCGATCGCCGTGCTCTCCAGCATTTCCGATGCCCTCGGCATCGCGTTTGCCGCGCTCGTCGGGGCCGGGGAATCCGAGGCCCTGCAGGTCCGCCGCGCCGGTGAGGGCCCCGTGCTCTGGGAGGGGGACGACGGCGGTGCTGCCCACCTCGCGGGAAGCCTCGGTGGCAGCAATGTCGCCGAGCTCTGGGAATGGCGCATGGCACCGGGCGAAATCCACCACAGTGCCCCGCACCCGCCGGGGACCCGCGAACTGCTCTCGGTGCATTCGGGCAAGGTCTCCCTGGGGGTCCAGGAGTCCAGCGTCGTGCTGGCCCCCGGCGACTCGGCCTCCCATGCAGGGGACGTCGAGCACAGCTACTCCAACGAGGGGCGTTCCGCCGCGGTCTTCTCCGTGGTGGTCCACTACCCTGCAGCAGCAGGCATCGAACCGACGGGAAACTGACCATGGAACCGAGCCTGCCCAGCCGACTGCTGCCCCTGTTCGTCCGGGCCCTGCACTTCCAGCGTCCCTTCATCACCCGCGCCGGTGCCGAGCGGCACCTGCAGGAGCGCACGCTCCGTCCCCGCAGCTATGCACCGCCCCGCCGGCTCCGCGGCGACGTGGAGATCGAGGTGGCGAACACCGGATCGTGGCCCGTCTACACGATCACCCCGGCAACCAGCCGACCCGTCGGCGGGCTGGTCTACGTGCATGGGGGCGGCTGGGTGAACGAGATCTCCTCCCCGCACTGGCACCTCGCCGCGCAGATCGCCGCCGAGGCCCGGTTGGCGGTCACCGTGCCGATCTATCCGCTGATCCCCCACGGCACCGCAGCAGAGGTCGTCGCAGGAGTCGCCGGCCTGGTGACGGCCAGCACCACCGCGTACGGGCCCACCTCGCTGGCCGGCGATTCGGCGGGCGGGCAGATCGCCTTGTCCACGGCCCTGCAGCTGCGCGACGGGCAGGGGGTCCGCCTGCCCCAGACCGTCTTGATCTCCCCCGCACTGGACCTCTCGCTGGCCAACCCGGACGTCGACGCGCTCCAGCCGATGGATCCCTGGTTGGGCCGGGAAGGCACCCGGTTGTTCATCGACCATTGGCGGGGCGGCTTGGCCCTGGATGATCCACGCGTCAGCCCGTTGGCAGCCGACCTGCGCGGAATGGGTCCGATCACGCTCTTCAGCGGGACCCGGGACATCCTGAACCCGGATACCCACCTGCTCGTGGAGGCGCTCCACGCCGCCGGCGTGCCCCTGGACTTCCACGAGGGCCCTGGCCTGTTGCACGTCTACCCGTTGACGCCGACCCCGGAGGGACGCCGGGCGCGCGCCACGATTGTGGAGCAGCTGCGCACCGCGCATCCGGCCGCTGGCTGAACGGACCCACCGGCGATCTGGGGACACGCCCGCCAGGTCAGCGGGCGTCGAGGACGGCGACGATGGGGCGGTGGTCGGTTCCCCCGGCGGGAGACGCCACCACCTGCACGCTGCGCGCGGTCCATCCCGATCCGACCAGCACGTGGTCGATCTGCGCCCCGCTCCAGGCAGGGAGCTTGACCGGCCAGGTCCCCACAGCACCTGCGTGCGCCTGGAGTGCGGCATCCTGGCAGTGGCCGATGAGCGAGCCCTCGCCGGCACCGAGCCCCGAGAGATGGTCGACTGTCGCGTTGAGGTCACCGGCAACGATCACGTCGGGCGCGTTGCATTGCGTGGCGACCCACCGCAGGCCCGCCGCCCACTCCCCCATGAGCGTGCGCAGCGGGGGCGCCGGATGCGCCGCGACGATGGCCGGGCCGCTGCCGTCGACCGGCCTCCACACGGCGCTGGGCAGTCCGGGCGTCGAGCCCGCCGAGGTGTCCTGGCGGTAGGCGCCGAGTTCCCCGGAGATGAGCACCGACGTCGGAATCCATGAATCCCCGGTGGCCCCGTAGGTGGTATCCGGTGCCATCCGGCGTCCGCCGAGGGCCACCAGGCGCGCGACTTCCGCTGCGGCGTCGTCGTCCATTTCCGGCAGGCTGACCACGTCCGCCCCGGTATCCAGGATCAGGCGGGCGACGTCAGCCGGCGGGGTCGCTCCGCCCTGGGTGTTCCAGGCGAGCACCGTCAGATCGCCGCCGTTGGTGGAGGCGTGGGTGGCGGCGCCGATGGATGCGTGGGGGGCGGCGTCGCTTCCGCGCCCCCAGAGCACGGCGCCCGTGGCGAGGGCGGAGCACCCCAGCACGATCGCCACGCCCGCGGGGATGCCGAACCGGCGCCGTCGCCAGGCCACGACGGCGGCCACCACGGCCAGGGCTCCCAGCCCGATCCCCACCAGCGCCCGGAAGGCCACCAGTTGGGACATGACAAGCAGCTGCGCGGCGCCAAAAGCCTGCGGCCACACCAGCAACACGGCCAGGGGCAGACCAATGAGCAACGTGATGAGCAGACCCTGGTGGCGGGTCGGGTGTGGGGCCATTCATGGAATTCAACCCTGCCGGTGGGCCACCTGGCCAATGGGGGCCGCGCGGCGGGCCGGTTCTGCAGGCTTTACCTCCTGTTCACTGCGGACCCCCTTGCATCGGACCGGCGGGAAATGTTTGACTCGCAGAGTCGCCCCGGGGACGGGGTCCGGGCTTCCGGTCCCTGCACCATTTCACGACCCATTCGATCCAAGCGCCCCACCGGGTGCCCACGAAAGGCAGGACGAGAAATGATTACCCAGGACAAGATCGACAACCTGCTCGCCGGCAAGGCGACCGTCACCGGCACGAACGGTGAGAAAATCGGCTCCGTCGGCCAGATCTACGTGGACGACGCCACCGGGAACCCGACGTGGGTGACGGCCAACACCGGACTTTTTGGACTGAAGGAAACCTTCATCCCGCTCGACCAGGCCGAAGCCACCGACGATGAGATCCGGGTTCCGTACAGCAAGGACCGCGTCAAGGACGCACCCAACCTTGATCCCAACGGCCACATCGCCGAGGACGAGCAGGACCGTCTCTACGAGTACTACGGTCTCGGAAACGGCAATGGCACCTCCGCCGCCGACCAGCCGACCACCGTTGGCGGCAACGCGGCTCCGGGCGCCCCGGGTGCTGCAGGTGGCGCCGCAGCAGGTGCTGCCGGCGGAGCCGGTTTTGCCGCAGGACAGGGAACCGCCGACCACCGCGATGCTGCCGCAGGCCGCGACGACGCTGCCGATCGCCGGGACCCCCTGGCAGATCGCGACGCTGCTGGCGCCCGTCCCGACGCTGCCGCAGGACGTGGCACGGCGGCGGAGGGCCGCGACGATCCCGGATCGTTGACCCGCTCCGAGGAGCAGGTCAACGTCGGCACCGAACGCCAGGCCACCGGCAAGGTCCGCCTGCGTAAGTACGTCGTCACCGAGAACGTCACGAAGACCGTTCCGGTCAGCCGCGAGGAGGTCCGCGTCGAACGCGAGCCGATCACCGAGGCCGACCGCGCCGCGGGCGGGACGACTCCGCAGCTGGGCGATGACGAGCAGGAAGTCACGCTCCACGAGGAGACCCCCGTCGTGGAGAAGCGGACCGTCCCGGTGGAGAAGGTCCGGCTGGAAAAGGACCAGGTCACCGACGAGGAAACTGTCAACACCGAGGTCCGCAAGGAACAGATCGACACCGAAACCGACGATCCGCGCGCGCTGTAACCACCAGCGCTGATCCCGGCTACGCCAACGCCCGCCCTTCGGGGCGGGCGTTTTGGCGTCCGAGTGGGCCCCGTGTTCGGGGAAATCCACAGGCCGAAGCGCTCCCTTTCGGTTCCCGCCGCGGCCGTCCTCGGCTGCTGTCGGGACAGGCCACTCCAGGGAAGGAACTGCCATGACCACTCGGGATCGGGATATCGTCGCCGCGCTGTTAGCCCGGCACGGCACCACCTACGCCGAGGAGGCCGGCATCGCCTTGGCGGACAAGCCGTCCCCGCTCTACGAACTGCTAGTGCTCAGCACATTGTTGTCGGCGCGCATCAGCTCCCGCATTGCCGTGAACGCCGCCCGTGAGCTCTTCGCCGCGGGGCTGCGCACGCCCCAGCGGATGACAGCGGCAACCTGGCAGCAACGGGTCAATGCGCTGGGCCGCGGCTCCTACCGCCGGTACGACGAACGCACCGCCACGATGCTCGGGGATGGCGCCGACCTGCCCATCGAGGCGTACCGCGCCGACCTGCGCTCCCTGCGCACCGGTGATCTCACGCAGCGCCAGCTGTCGGACGCACTCCAGCAGTTCCCGGGGATCGGCCCCACCGGTGCAACCATCTTCCTGCGCGAGGTCCAGGACCTCTGGGTCCTGCCGGAGCCCGTGGTGGACGCAAAAGTGCTCGACGGCGCGCGGAAGCTCGGGCTGCCCACCGATGCCGGAAAACTCATCGCTCTCGCCCCCGACGGCCAACGCGCCCGGCTGGCGGCGGCGTGCGTCCGCGCGGCGCTGGGACCGGACATCGTCGCCGAGATCCGCGACGCCACCCGGAGGTAGGCCGACTCCCGCCGTGCTCGAGCTCCTGTAGGCATCCCGCGCGAAACCTATTCCGCCGCCGTGCACTGTGGGATCGTAGGCCCATGGACACCGATGTGGATGTGATCGTGCTGGGCATGGGCCCCGGCGGGGAAGTCGCGGCCAGCAGGCTGCTCGATGCCGGACGGAAGGTCGCCGTCATCGAACGCGAGCTGATCGGCGGTGAATGCGGCTACTGGGCCTGCATCCCTTCCAAGACGCTGCTGCGCCCGGTCCAGCTGGCCGCCGAGGCGCACGGTGCGGCCGGCGTTATCGGGACCTCACTCGATTGGGCCGACGCCGCCGCGTACCGCGACACCATGATCCGCCACCTCGACGACGCCGCCCAGGTCACAGGCTACCGCGACCGCGGTGCCACGGTCCTGAAGGGCCCCGGGCGCATCACCGGCCGTGACGCCGGACGGATCCGGGTCCAGGTCGGCGACGATGCCGTTACCGCGGAACACCTGATCATCGCCACGGGCACGACGCCGGTGCTCCCCCAGGTGCCCGGGCTCGAGGACATCACGACCTGGACCAACCGCGAGACCTACACGGTCCGTGAGCTGCCCCGGCGGGCGATCGTGGTCGGTGGCAGTGCAGTCGGCGTGGAGACGGCAACGTTCCTGGCCGGTTTCGGCGTCCAGACCACGCTGGTGCACCGCGGGACGGCGCTGCTGTCCCGCGAGGAACCGCGGGTGGGTGGGCTCGCCCGCGAACATCTGGAGGCCGCGGGGGTCACCGTCCTGCTGGGCGCCTCCCCCGCCCGGGCACGGCGCGACGGTGACGACAGCGTACTGGAACTGGAGGGCACCGGCTCGGCCGAGGTACGCGCCGACGTCGTCATCTTTGCCACCGGACGCACGCCGCAGACCGGCGAACTGGGTCTGGAGACCGTGGGCGTCGAGCCCGACTCCCACGGCGCGATCCCAGTGGACGCCTCGTGCCTGGCCGGCGACAACGTCTGGGCCATCGGGGACGTCAATGGTGTCCTGCCCTTTACCCATGTGGCCAAGTACCAGGGCCGGATCACCGCGGACTCCATCCTCGGGACGCCCCGCACCGCGCACTACGACGGAATCCCCCGGGTGGTTTTCGGTGTCCCCGACATCGCCTGCGTGGGGCTGACCGCGGCCCAGGCAAAGACCCAGGGGCTGGCTGTCGAAGCGGTGGAGCTCGACGTGGCCGCGGCACTGGCCCGTCCCTGGACCTACGAGCGCGAGCCGGAAGCCCACCTGGGTTTGCTGGCCGACACCGACCGGCGGGTCCTCATCGGTGCCTGGGCGATCGGGCCAGAGGCCGGGGAATGGATCCACCACGCTGCTCTGGCCATCCGGGCCGGCATCCGGTTGGAGGTCCTGCGGGACCAGGTCGCCCAGTTCCCGACCTTCCACGAGGCGTACCTCGCGGCGCTGGAGAAACTGGATCGCTAGGCCAGGCCGGTCTCGCGCAGCGTGATGTTGATGCGCCCGGCCTCCAGCCCGCAGCCAGCCGGCGCGGTTCCTGGAAACATCCTGGTGACCCCGTGGTACGCCAGCCGCGAGGCCCCTCCGAAGACGAACAGGTCGCCCGAGGCCAGCTCGATGTCCTCATAGGGCTTGTTGCGGTGCTCGGTGTTCCCGAACCGGAACCGGCAGGTGTCACCGATGGACAGCGAGACCACCGGGGCCCGGGAGCGTTCGTCCCGGTCCTGGTGCATGCCCATGTGGGCCGCGTCGTCGTAGAAGTTCACCAGTGCGGTATCCGGCGTGTAGGCCGCCCCGGCAGCGGGGTCGCCGGTTGCCTCGGTGACTGCCTGGCGGCCCAGGCGCACCATCCAGTCAGGCACGTCCAATACCCGGTTGCCATTCACGTCCACGGCGTCGCGGGTGTACTCGTAGGGTCGCCAGTGCCAGCCCAGGCAGACGGTCTTCACGCTCATCTGGTGCCCGCCGACCTTCGCCGAACGCAGCGGCACCGGGCCGTGGACCCACTCGTGGAACCGGTCCACCAGCCAGCGCTGCTGGTGCGCCTGCAACCAGCCGGGGACCCACGTGGCCCCCGGCGACAACTCCCGGCGCGGGCGGTGCAGCAGCTCATCACCGAACAACGCGTCACCGCTCATGGCGCCTCCTCCAGCTGCAGCAATGCGGTCTTGGCTTCCAGTCCGCCGATGTAGCCGCCCAGTCCCCCGTCGGAGCGCAGCACGCGGTGGCAGGGCACGACGACGGGGAGCGGGTTGGTGGCGCAGGCGGTGCCGACGGCGCGCACGGCGTTCGGATTGCCGACGTCCGCGGCGACCTGTTTGTAGGTGGCGGTGTGCCCGTAGCCGATCCGTGGCAGGTAGGCCTGCACGGTTTGGCGGAAGCCGGAGGTCAACCGGTGGTCCAGTTCCAGGTCGAACGCCGTGCGCTGGTGGGCGAAGTACTCGTCGAGTTGCCGGGCGGGGCCGTCCAGACGGTGGCCGCCACGCAGGATGCGCGGGCCGATGCGCTCGGCCAGGGTGCCCAGGACGGCCTCGAAGCCTTCACGCTCGTAGGCGACGCGGACCAGGCCGCGGCCGGTGGCCGCCAACAACAGCGGTCCGACCGGGGAATCGACGGTGCGGTAGGCCACCTCCAGCAGGCCTGAGGCCTCGGCGCGTTGGGCCAGGGTGGCGCGGAGTGCGTCCAGGTGCCGTGCCTCCTGCCGTGTTTCGGTGGGAGTCGCCGTCGGCATGGTGTTCATCGTCTTCATGGTGTGGGTCCTTCCCAGGGGGCATCGGGGCCGTAGGCCAGACGCAGGGTCTTCATGCCGTCGGCGGCCGCCCGGCGGACGGCGTCGGGGGTGCCGCCGATCAGCTGGGCGGTTTCGGTATGGGCGAGCCCGCCGAGGTAGTGGTAGGCGATGGCGAGGCGTTGGCGTTCGGGCAACTGGGCGACGGCGGCCCAGAGCTCCGGGTCCCCCTCCGCCGGGTTGCCGCGAGGCGAAGTGCCTTCCCGGAGGTGTTCCGCCGTCGTTCCCGGTGGCCACCCGGGATCGCCGGCATGGCCCGCGGGGACGGGTTGGCGGGCCCGGGCGCGGGTGATGTCGATGGCCTTGCGGTGCGCGACCTTCACCAGCCAGGCCTGCAGGTTGGTGTCGGGATCGAGCCCTGGCCAGGCCTGCAGTGCGGCCAGGAACGTCTCGGACCACGCATCGTCGGCGTCGGGGCCCGGTCCGAGCACCGCGCGGCAGACGCGCAGCACCGTGATGCCGTGGGTCTCGACGACGGATTCGAAGGCTGGGGTGTTCTTCATCAACCTGTAGACGCTGGGCGGTGGGAAAACGTGAGATCGCCTCCCAGCTTAGGCCTCAGCCGGCGTCGACGGTGGTGATCGGTCGGATCGCCTGGCCGCTGCCCGGCATCAGGTCAGGACGCCGCTGGGCAGCCCGGTTGCGGGCCTCGAAGACGCGGGCGTGGCGCAGCAGATCGACGTCACGGTAATGGTTCGCTGCCAGTTGGAAGCCGACCGGCAGGCCGGAGGCGCTGAAGCCGGCGGGCAGTGCCAGCACGGGCAGTCCGGTGGCCGAGAGCAGGCAGGCCGAGCGCATCCAGTGCAGGTAGGTTCCCGACTCGACTCCGTTGATCGCCCCCGGGTAGCGCCGGGTGGCGTCGAAGGGCAGGACCTGGGCGCCGGGGGCGAGGAAGAGGTCGTATCGGGAGTAGAACGCGCGGACTGCTGCCGCCAGCCGGGTACGTGCGGCGGTGGCTTCGATGAGTTCGGTGGCGGTCAGCGACTGGCCGAACTCGACGTTCCAGATGACCTCCGGTTTGATGAGCGTGCGGTGATCGCGCACCAGCGGGCCGAGGTTGGCGGCGAAGTCGGTGGCGCGGGTGCGTTCGAAGACCAGGTCGGCATCGGTGAAGTCGATGGTGGCCTCCTCGACGATGGCCCCGGCGTCCTCGAAGTGGTGCAGTTGGGCCCGCAGGACGTCAAGGACCTCGTCCTCGACCGGGACGCCGAGTCCGAAGTCGGGGCTCCAGCCGATCCGTACCCCGCGCAGATCCTCTGGCTCGCGGCCGGCCGTGACGGCCGCGAAGTCCGTCCCGGTCAGCGGGGCCGGCGGCTGCACCCGCTCCGAGGGGCCCGCCACTGCCTGCATGAACAGGGCGATGTCGGCGACCTCGCGGGCCATGGGGCCGGTGCGGCCCAGCCACGCCCAGTCGTTGGTGGCGGCAGGCAGGGGCAGCACCCCGTAGGAGGGGCGGAAGCCGACGACGTTGCAGAAGGAGGCGGGGATGCGCAGTGACCCACCCATGTCCGAGCCGTCGCCGAGGGGCTGGATGCCCGCTGCGATGGCCGCTGCGACCCCACCGGAGGAGCCGCCGGCGCTGCGCGCGGGGTCATACGGGTTGGTCGTGGTGCCGAAGATCGTGTTGAACGTGTGGGAACCCGCGGCGAACTCGGGCACGTTCGTCTTGCCCGTGGTGACCACGCCGGCAGCCTTCAGCCGGGCGACAATCGGCGCGTCGGAGGCCGGTACGTGGTCGGCGAAAATCGGCGATCCCTGCGTGCTGCGCATGCCGGCGACGTCGTGGGTGTCCTTGTGAGTCATCGGCAAGCCGTGGAGCAGCGGCAGGTCGGCGCCGGACACCGTCATCTGGTCGGCGGCGTCGGCGGCGGCCAGTGCCCGGTCGGCATCCACGGTGACGACAGCGTTGATCACCGGGTTGATGGTGTCGATCCGCGCCAGGTGCGACTCGACGGCCTCGCGGGAGGAGAGCTCTCGGCGGCGGATCGCCCCCAGCAGATCGGTGGCGCTCAGTTGCTGGATGTCGTTCATGACGGGCTCCCTTGCCATCGTGCCGCAGCCGGGCCATCCCGGCGGTTCGTGGGTCCCAGTCTGCCCGGAGGGGCGGCGCTACCGAAAGTGTGACGGGCGGGCCCCACCAGAAGGAGCCCCCGGTTCCTCCCGCGCTGCGGGGAAACCGAGGGCTCCGTGGTGGGTGGGTCAGCGACGCGGGACGGCTCCCGGGATCGGAGGAACCACTGGCGGCAGGTGGCTCTCCGGCGCCTTGCGGAGTTTACTCATTCCCTCCTGCTCATCCAACGGCGTCGTGAAGGGCTGCACGTCGCCCTTGCAGACCGTGCCCTTGGCCGGCAGTTTGCCGGTCAGCAGGTACGCATCAACGGCGCCGGTCGCGCATGTGGAGGTGCCGTAGGCCGTGTGGCCCCAGTTGGTGCTCGAGAGCAGCCGGCTCTTGGGCAACAGTGACGCGGCCTTCACGGCGCCGTCGTAGTTGGTGGCCGGATCCCAATAATTGCCGACAACCAGCACCGGGTTGGCGGTGGCATGGTCGAAGGTGCCGCGGTAGGAATCCTCATCCTGGGACGTCCAGGTCGAGCTGGCGCACGGTGCAGAGCTCCAGGTCCACAACGGCCCGAATCCCGGTGCCAGGATCTGGGCGTAGTCGGTATACGTGGTCCAGTTCTTCGCCCGTGACGGGTTGGTCCCATCGGTGCAGAGCACCGACTGGAAGGCTTCGGCCGAGTTGTCGTAGGGGAATCCCCAGCCGGCGGCAGCGCCCTGGCGCTGCTTGTCCTGCGCTGTGGATTTGGCGGCGTCCTTCGCCGAGCTGACGCGCGCGGCCAGGTCGGACCGGGCGGCCGACTGGCGCTGAGCCAGCTTGCTGCCCTTGGCGCCGGGCTTGACCATCAGCGAAGAGATCTCGGCAAGGATCGAGTCGGTGGTATCGCCGGCATCGGGGCTGTACAAACCGCTGAGCAGCATCGAGACCACATCCGCATAGGACAGTTCGACGTCCTCACCGCCCGTTTCCTCCCCGTTGAGGATGACGGGTTTCTTCTTGAGTTGGGCCATGAGTTTCTTGTAGATCTTCACGGGGTCGCCGTCGGCTGCCAGCCTGCAGTATTTCTCTCCGGCCGTCTTGCACCGCTTGAGGATCTCCTGCACTGCCTTGGCGGCGCCTTCACCGGATTTGATCCGCTGGGTCTGCGGCAGGGACTTGTTGTACTTCGTCCCGGCCCACCCCTCGGGGTCCAGCACGCCATCAATGACCACGGCACGTACACGATCCGGGAACATGTTGGCATAGACGTTGCCCAGGTAGGTCCCGTAGGAGAACCCCAGGTAGGTGAGCTGCTTGTCCCCCACCACGCGTCGCATCATGTCCATGTCCCGGGCCACCTCGGCGGTGGACATGGAGCCTGACATGGGTTTGCCTGTGGTGCTGCAGGCCTTGCCGAAGGCTTCGGCGGACTTGACGTAGGCCGTGGTCTCGGTCTTGGTGTTCGGGAAGGCGACGTTGAAGCCGGAGAGGTCCTTTTGCATGGCGCCGTTGTTCTTCCAGCAGGCGACGCCGTCGCTGAAGTTGGTTCCGCGGGGGTCCATGCCGACGATGTCGAATCGCTTGCGTACCGCCGGGCTGACAAACTGCTCGGCAGCTGCTGCCATTTGGACGCCGGAGCCGCCGGGTCCCCCGGGATTCACGAAGAGCGTTCCCAGTTTCTTCTTCGACGTGTCCGTCGCCTTCAACCGCAAGACGGCGACGTCGGTCTTCTTGCCCTTCGGCTGGTCGTAGTCCAGCGGGAGTGGAACCATGGCGCAGTCGGCGCCCTGGGCCCACTCATCACAAGTGAACCAGTCGGCCTTCGGGGTCGGGACTGCATCGACCTTCTTGGCCTCGGCCTTCGTCGACGGCGCTTGCGGCAGCGTGACCGCCGGGGTTTGAACGGGGGCCGTGGGCGTGGCTGCGCCCGCTGTGGCTGGCGCCATCAAGAGACTGGCAACCCCCAAGACTGCTGCTGGGCCAGTCCAGCGCCTGGCCTTCACTGGGCACTTCCCTGGGTCAGCTGGTTGGATGGTGTGGTTCTCTGACAGGTGCGTGAGATATCCATTAGCTCAGGCTATGAACTTTCTGTGCGAAGCCGCAACAGGTATTAGATAACCGTTCTACAAATATTGTGATGAAGGTTCAAGCATCACGGTATCCCTGGAGCGCAAACGCAAGAGGCCGGCCCGGCGATACTTCATCGCGCAGGCCGGCCTGGTGCCAGCGGGACTACCGCTTGGACGCCCGGTATCCGTGGGAGCGGGCCGCAGCAGCGCTGGAGAAGCACTCCTCCGGTTTGGTGCGGGAGTAGAACGCGCCTCGGGGCACGTGGTAGATCATCGAGCTGGCGTTGCCCTTGATCGGGTATCCCGCAGGACAGTTGTAGCCGCCCGTGCCGTAAACATGGTTCGGCTTCTTGCCGGCCTTGATTCGTACCGTCTGCGTCTTCGTCGTCGTGTAGGTGGGCGACCAGGACTTCTTGGTCACCTTCTTGCTGGTAGTCACCGGCTTGTAGAGATTCCGCTCGGGGTACAAATAGGGCGAAGCAGTGGCACCGACAGCGGGCTTGATGCGCGTTGTCGAGTCAGGGTTGTCTTCCCACAAGACTTCCCCTGAGATCCCCTCTTCGCGGCTTGCCGCATTGTCTGCAAAGACCACGGCATAGGTTTCGTAGCTGCCAGTGAAGCCACCGGTGCACGCCAGCCGCAAGGGCTGCAGGACGAAGTCTGCGTAGGTGTCACGAGGACCGAGCTCGACGACCTTGCAGTTCATCTTGGCTGACTTGTCGGGACTGGCGACCAACTGCTTCGACTTGGTGGTGACGGTGGAGGTCTTGTAGACGCGAATGCGGTACTTCGCGGTGGTGGTGACGCGATAGGTCCCGGCCTTCAGGGCCACTGACGACTTGTTCGTGGCGACCTTCTTCGAGCCCTGCTTCACCGTCAAACGACTGGAGGAGAGACTGACGCCGCTGGCCCGCGAAACGTTCGGCTTGATCGTCGCCTTGCCGCGATAGGGGGCGGTCTTGCCCGCGATGCCCTTGATCGCCACCGCCGATCGCACGACGAGTTTCTGCTTCTTGCTGGTCGTCTTCGTCGACGAGTACTTCTTCGATGCGCCAGTACCCGAAATGGTCCGGTACTTCACCACCGAGGTGACCGCATAGGTTCCGGCCTTGAGCCGGGCACTGCTCTTTGATCGGACCAACGTCTTCTTGCCCTGGACCACGGTGATGGCCTTCGAACGGATATCAACCGACCCACGGGTGGTGGCCTTGGGCGTCACGCTGGCGGTACCACCAACCCGCACGATCGGCGATCCGATGGTTCCCAGGGTGACCGTGGAGGTCATGGCCGCCGGGACGGAGCCCCGCACGGCGAAGGGTGTCGCGGTGGACGGCGCAACCGGTGCGGCAACTGCCGCGACGGTGCCGCCGAGGACCAGCGACGAAGCCGTCGCCATGACTGCCATGGCGCGGCAAAGTGTTGTTTTCATTCCCCCAACTTTCTTCCCGGGACCACCCCGGGTACGTGTGATGGAGATATCGTAAGCGAAAACTTGAAGAAACAACATGCTGTCGGGTCCGCTGTCTCCGCTCCAGCGGCGGCCGTGCGCCGCCGTCGTGCCCGGGGATAGGATCGCCCGGTACCGCACACTGACGGAACCGGAGATGACGACGATGCCCACGAGCCGCCTCGAGGCCTTCAGCGACGGGGTCATGGCCGTCATCCTGACGATCATGGTGCTGGAGATCCACGTTCCCGAGGGACATGATTGGGCAGCCCTGGCGTCGTCCGGGCTGGGCATGGGCCTGCTGACGTACCTGCTGAGCTTCATCTATGTGGGGATCTACTGGAACAACCACCACCACATGTTCCAGATCACCGAGCGCATCACCGGCGGCGCGTTGTGGGCCAACCTGCATCTGCTGTTCTGGCTCTCGCTGCTGCCACTGACCACCGCGTGGCTGGACGCGAGCTCCTTCGCCCGGATCCCGGCGATCGTGTACGGCTTCGACCTGCTGGCACTGGCGGTGGCCTACTTCATCCTGCAGTCGGTGATCATCCGCTCCCAGGGTGCCGGTTCGACGCTGCGCACCGCTGTGGGGCGCGATTTGAAGGGCAAGCTCTCCGCCGTGCTCTACATCGTGGGGATCGTGTGCGCGATCTTGGGCAGCGCCGAATCACCCGCATTGGTGTTCACGGGCGTCGCGTTCTTCGCGGGGGTGGCTGTCCTGTGGCTGATACCGGACCGGAGGATCGAACGGCGGCTGGCCGCTGGCGGTCAGGAATCCAGCATCTGAGCGACACGTCCATGCCCCGCCGCTGCCCCGCGGCCGGCGACCACCCCCCTTGAAAGGACTGCACTCATGCCGGGTTTCTTGCCAGGCTTGTTGTTCACTGCGTGCGTCTGCGCCTTCGGTGCTGCGGCGCTCGGGTTCATGGCCCGCCGGGCGTACGCCGGTCGTTGGCGTGGATTCCTCACCCTGCAACCGGTGCTGCTTCCGGTCGGCAGGTACTGGGGTTTGCTGACCTGCGCTCTTTGGAGCGTCTGCTGTGCATGGGTCGGCGTGGCGGGAAGCTACATCCTGTGGGCTGGCTGGCGGTACGGTGACATGTCGCCAACCCAGACCTTCATGTTGATCTGCCCTGTACTCGTCATCGTTGGCGGGGCGGGCTTCCTGTTCTCATGGTGGCTGCCCCGACGCTGGCGTCCGCGCTGGCTTCTGGATCAAGACCGCACCCCAGGCCAGCGCCCTGCCGAAGAGGGTTGGCTCGACGGCTAGCCGTCGTAGCGCAAGGACTGCATCAACTGCTTCATCGCCCGATAGCGTTCCGTCGCCATGAAGGACTTCGCCTCCGCCGCGGTGATCGCCCGGGGATCCATGCCCTTGTTGAAGAACGGGTCGGTGGTGGAGAACCACGGCATGATGCCCTGGGCCGCGTGGAAGTACGGCAGCGAGGGGTGGTTGCCGCGCTGCCCGACCTGGGCCACGTCGCGCACCGAGAGGCGGGCGAGTTGCCGTTCGTACTCCTCCTGGCCAGCTGGCTGGTCGATGTCCATGTGCTCGAACAGGACCATGGTGGGCCGGTAGTCCAGCTGCGGCACGGGGATCCGCTGCAGATCGGTGTAGGTGTAGACGCCCGCATCGCCGTCCGTATCGGCTGCCGAGTTCGGGGTGAAGTCGGCGATGGGAGTCCCTGTTCCATCGACGATCTGGTAGTTCGAGTATTTGCCCTGGTCCCCCGATTCGGGATCGAGCCGCACCGACCACTGAGCGGGATATTTGAACGAGAAGCCCCACATCGTCGCGGTCTTCCACGTTGTCATCGGGATCTCCCCACCGGCTTGGGGAGCAGACGCCGTCGACTGCGTGGGGGTAGGAGAAGTGGAAGCAGGCGGGGTTGCTGACGCTGGAGGCGACGTCGCGGTGGTCCCTGTCCCAGAAGATGCAGCGGTCGGCTGTGCGCTCGTTGCCGTCGCGCTCCCGGAGGATGTTGTCTCCTCGGTAGTGGGTGCCGTGACGTGCGAGGGTTCCCCGCCGGAGCAGGCCGCGAGCGCCAGCATGCTGGCGAGGGCCACGCCAATCCAGGGCCGACGACCACGGGTGGCAGGGCCGGCGGTTCGCTGTTCCATGGTGTCCTCACGGCGGGTGGCTGAATTGATCCTTCGGATGGTCAATCCGAGTGTGGCCCCCCTGCGCGGATGAACCGAGCACAGGCCGGTAACAATCCGGAACAGCGTGGCCGGGACTGCCGCGTCGGACCTCGGGATGCGATCCTGAACCCATGGACCGCTTAAGCTCCACGAACCACTCGGGGTCAACGTAGTGGGTTCCAGGGGGTGCGTGTCTCGCACCGCAGCGAGGCGCGGCATGACGGGAAACATCACCCCTCGATCGACATCCCGGGGAACAAGTGCGCGGTGCTGGGCCGCGACGAACCACCAGCCCTCCTGCACGCAGGTGTCTCGTTCTTTTCAGGGGTAACCGCAAGGACACCCCCCAGAGGCCCCAAACCGACACAATCCACGGTTAAACTTCCGTCTGGATATACTGGACGTTGCGGCCCACTGACTGCGTTCCTGCTCCAGAGGCAGCGGCCGCGTGGTGCCGTCTAGCTGGCTCATCACTCGGCACCACCTGGGGGAAAAATGAACAAAAAACGCAAGATCATCGTGGGTTCGACTGCGGCGGCAGTCATCGTGATCGGGGGCGGCGCCTTCGCTGCAGCACAGCTTCTTGGAGACAACGACATCGATATGGCGGCCCACCTGCCCGGCTCGGCCGTCGGTTACATGGAGGTCGACCTGAACCCCTCCTTGGAGCAGAAGGTCGCGGGGCTTTCACTGGCCAGCAAGCTGGAATCGCTCATGGGAGACGACACCCGGGAGAACGAGTCCCTCGAGGAGAGTCTGGCGCACACAAATTTCGAGGGCGTCGACTACAAAAGCGACGTCAAGCCGTGGATCGGCACGCAATTTGCGGTCGCGCCGATCTCGCCGAAGGCCGAGGAAGTTGTCTCGCTGTATTCGGTCAAGGACCGCCAGAAGGCCGAGGACTCATTGCCGAAGCTCAACCATGGCGACCATCATTATTCCCTGGAGAAGGACTACCTGGTCGTCACCGATACGACGGCCGACTACGACGCCTACGCCTCCGCCCTCACCAACGGCACGTTGTCCGACAACGACGAGTTCACGCGGGATCGCAAGGCGATGGATGACAACATCGCCTTCGCTTGGGCGGATTTGGGACGCGTGGAGTTCCCCCCTGGCAAAACCATGAGCGAGGTCCCGGACCTCTCCGGCCGCGTGGCGGCGACCGTTAGGCTGTCGGGCGATTCGGTGGATCTGAATGCCAAGTCCTTCGACCTGGCGGTCGAGGGCGTCGACGACTTCTCGACGGCAACCAGTGGAACGACGGTCCTGGGTGAACTGGGAGCGGACACGGTAGGAGGGATCGGCGTCGCGGACATCAGCAATACCTTCCGCAAGAACTGGGATGCAGTCGTCGACAATCCCGCAGCTGCTGGCCAGATTGCGGGATCACTCGATCCGCTCGGGCAGATGCTGGGCCTCAAGCTGCCCCAGGACGCAGACAAGGTCATCGGCGACTACCTTGCCGTGGGTTATGAGAGCGACGAAAAGATTCGAGTAGTAGCCCGCGGGGCCGACGCCGGTACGTGGGACACCGTCGCGGGCATGGTCGGGGCTGTCGGCGGTAGCACGCAGACGACCACTTCCACCCATGGCGAGGACATCCATGTCCTGTTCAACGGCGACGCTGCCGCCGATGCGGGCCGGTTGCGCGATCATCCGCTGTACTCCAAGGCCCTTCCCCAGATCGACACAGCGCAGTTTGCCGCATGGCTTGACCTGAACAAAGTCCAGGCCATGTCGGAGGAACCGGAGACCAAAGAAAATGAAGGTGTTGTCGGCGCCACGATCTCCTATGACCAGGACAAGGCCGAACACGACATTGCCGTTCACTGGGTGCTCAAATAGGAGGAGCGCAACTGCAGCATCGCAGACGCGTGGGCCGATGGCCCGTCCTGGCCTGCTGCAGCATGGCCCCGCCAGGATAGGTTGCCGCCCGGCGTCGGGTCCCATCGTGCCTGACCGTGGGTGGCGGATGTGCGACGCTCGGTACATGGACCGTCTGACCCGCGCCGAACGTTCGGCGCAGATGTCGCGCATCCGCGGGACCAACACGAAACCGGAGATGCTCGTGCGCCGGCTGGCCCACCGTGCCGGATACCGGTTCCGGCTTCATGGGCAGGTGTCCGCCGCGGCGTTGGCCGCCGGCCGAAGGCGTGCCCCGGACGTGGTCTTCCGCGGAGGAAAGCTCCCGGGCCGACCGGATCTGGTGTTCGCGTCCCGACGCAAGGTCGTGTTCGTCAACGGGTGTTTTTGGCACGAACATGATTGTCCGGTCGGTCGGCACGCACCGGCGACGAATAGCGAGTTCTGGGCGGACAAGCGCCGGCGCAACGTCGAGCGCGATGAACACAACCACGCCGCCCTGCGGGCCATCGGCTGGCAGGTCCTGGACCTGTGGGAGTGCCAACTGAAGGACCCCGCCGTCGTGCTGGAAGAACTGGGACAATTCCTCAGCGAGGACGGGGTCGCGCCGTGAGCTCCCCCGCCCCGACCGGGATCAGGCCTACTTCCCGGCGGCCGTGAAGGCGCCGATCCCGGTCAGTGTGCGGCCGATGATGAGGGCGTGGACCTCGTCGGTGCCCTCGTAGGTCCTCACGGATTCGAGGTTGTTGGCATGGCGCAACGGTGAATGATCCAGGGTGATGCCGTTGCCGCCGAGCATTTCGCGTGCCTCGCGGGCGATCGCGATGGCCTCCCGGCAGTTGTTGAGCTTGCCGACGGAAATCGCGACGGGGTCCAGGGTTCCGGCATCCTTGGCCCGGCCGAGTTGCAGGGCCAACAGGTAGCCCTTGTTGATCTCCAGCGCCATGTCAGCGAGCTTCGCCTGGGTCAGCTGGTATCCGGCCAACGGCGTCCCGAACTGCAGGCGCTCTCCGCTGTAGTCCAGAACGGCATCGAAGCTGTCCCGGGCTGCCCCCATGACGCCCCAGATGATCCCGTAGCGGGCCTCGTTCAGGCAGGCGAACGGGCCCTTGAGCCCGAGCGCGGAGTCGGCGGGCAGGATGGCATCTGCCGGTAGCCGGACGTCCTCGAGGGAGATATCGCACTGCACGGAGGCACGCATGGACAGCTTGGACGGAATCGCCTCGGCCTGGAACCCGGGAGTATCGGTGGGGACCACGAAACCGCGGACTCCCCGGGCATCTCCCGGTTCCCCGGTCTGCGCCCAGATGATGGCCACATCGGCGATGGTGGCGAGCCCGATCCAGCGTTTGGCGCCATTGAGGACCCAGTCACCTCCGGGTTCCTGAGCGGCCGTGGTGCGCATCCCCGCGGGGTCCGATCCCGCGGTGGGTTCGGTCAGTCCGAAGCAGCCGATCGCCTCACCGGAGGCCATCGCGGGGAGCCAGCGTTGCTTCTGTTCTTCCGAACCGTGTTTGTGGATCGCCGACATGGCCAGCGAACCCTGGACGGAGACGAACGTGCGCAGTCCCGAGTCGCCGGCTTCCAGTTCCGATGCTGCCAGCCCGTACTCGACGGAGGACTTCCCCGCGCAGCCGTATCCCTCCAAGTGCATCCCGAGCAGCCCCAACCGGGCCAGTTCGGGGATGATCTCGCGCGGGAAGACGGCCTGCTCGTACCACTGGGCGATGTTGGGGCGGATGTGCTCGTCGACGAGTGAGCGCACGGCCAGCGTGAGTTCCTTCTCGGCGGGAGTGAACTGCCCGTCCAGTCCGGTCAGGTCGACGGCGCCGAAAAGGGACTCCCCGGTTCCCGCTCCGGACGGTGTCTGCTTGCTGGCGGCGGTGCTGGTCATCGGGCCTCCCCCGTGGTGGTGCGGGCACGCGGGCCGGCGACGAGCAGGACCTTGCCGGCCGTGGTGACGTCCACCTCGAACGCCTCGGCGACCTGCTGCAGGGGCAGTGTCTCGGCAATGCGCAGGGTCAGCCCGCCGGCGTCGACGGCGGCCACGAGGCGATCGAGGGTCTCGGTGACCGGCAGCGTCATTTGGGTGGAGGCCATGACCCCGGCAGCGGCGGCGGCATCGGCGTCGTGCTGGGTGACGAGGGAGACCATGGAGGCCCCCTCGCGCAGCAGCGGGTAGTACAGCGTGGGGTCAACGCCCGGCGAGGCGTCCAGGATCCCATCCAGCTTCGTGAGGTCCTTCAGCCACGATTCGTCGGCATAGTCGTGGACCTCGTCGGCCCCCAACGAGGCGACGAAGTCGTGGTCCGGTCCGGCGGCGCTCGCGATCACGCGGGCACCGGCGGCCTTGGCCAGCTGGACCGCGATGCTGCCGATCGATCCGCCGCCACCGAGCACCAGCACGGTCTTGCCGTAGAGCGGGGACAGAGTGCCGAGGGCCTGGACGGCGCTGGCGCCAACGAGCGGCAAGGAGGCGGCCTCGATCAGCGGAACGGCGCGCGGGGCGTGGGCGGCAAACATGGCGGGAGCGACGAGCCGGTCGGCGAAACTGCCCGAGCCGCCCATCAGGACGTTGGCCTGGCCGATCACCGCGTCGCCGACGGAAAATCCCTCGACGCCGGGGCCGACCTTTTCGACAGTGCCGGAGTAGTCACCGCCGAGCGTGAAGGGCAGGTCCAGGGGCGCGTCGTCGGCCATGGCACCTTCGGCCATTCCGGCGTCGACCGGGTTGATGCTGGTGGCAGACACCTTGACCAGCAGTTGGCCCTCGCCGACGCCGGTGGGGCCCCCGTCTTCGGAGACGACGAGCTGGTTCAGCGGGCCATACTGGGTGACGTGGATGGCGGTCATGGTTCCTCCTGCGGATCGTCCGGGCGGCACTGATCCCACCCTGCCACGATTCGCCGGGACCAACCAGCACCATGACCGACCTGCCCTACCGTGTATAGGTGATTTCCACGCGTCGGTTCTTGGCGAACGTTGAGGGGTCCTTCGGGTCCTCGGGGACTGCCGGCTGGGTGGCGGCATATCCCTTGACCTCCAGCTTCAGGTCGGACCGCTTCTTCTTCAGCACCGCGGCCACGGCCTTGGCCCGGGCGTCGGACAGTTTCTGGTTGTCGACCTTGCCCTGGAACGAATCGGTATGGCCGCCCACGGCGACGTGGACCTTCTTCGGCACCTTGGCCACCAGCTTCGCAATCAGCGCCGCAGCGGTCCCGGGCAGTTTCGAGCTGTCGGGGGTAAAGAGGATGTCGGTGGAGAGCGTGATGGTGGTTTCACCCTGGTCGGTCTTTTCGGTTTCCACGCTGTCGACGGCGTTCTCCAGACTCCACTGCCTGACCGACTCCTCGAGGTTAGAGAAGACAGTCACCGAGCGGGCGAGTTGGTCCGCCGAGGGTTCTGGAAAGTCGTCCGGACCGTCCACTGGCGTGGCCAGGGCAGACCCCGGGACCAGCAGTGCCCCGACCAGGGTGAGGACCGCGCCGAGCGCCAGCGTGCGCGATGGGAGATGGCTCATCGCTGGATCGGCACGTTCGTGAACTCGGGGACGCCCTGCATGACTCGGATGTCCACGCTGTCGATATCGTCCTCGGGGGCCGCGTACACGCCCCACCAGATCACCGGCTGGCCGTTGGTGGTCTTGGTGTAGGACATGTCGGCGGACCAGGTGGTGGAGGATTCACGGATCAGACCGTATTCCTTCAGGTTCCCGCGGTCTACGAGCTGGGGGTCGAAGTACGCCACGTTTTCACCGGTCGCCTCGTAGATGCTGAGCGTCTCGTTCTTGCTCACCGAGCTGAAGTCCGGCGTCACGACCATCTTCAGGATCATCGTCTTGCCATCGACCTTCAGCGACTGCACGCCGAACGTGACGTCATCTTTGGTTCCTGGCAGCGTGTATTTCTGCTGCGCGAGGACCTTGCTCGTGTCGTACTCCTCCACGCCCACACCGGAGTCCTGCTGCACCTGCGTGCCGGCGCCACTGGACCCACCGGAGGAGGCGGGCGCATCGGAGCCGCCCGTCGACGCCCCTCCGCCTTCCGGTGGGGCCGAGCCGCTGCAGCCGGTCAACAAGGCAGCGGCGAGGAAGACGGAAAGGAGGGCTGGACTGGCGGATCTCATGGGGGCCTCCTGCGGAGTTCTGGCGGATGCGAGGCGTGTTCATCCATCAGATTGCCATGCCGCCGCCCAACATGCCATGGGGAGAACTATCCATGGGGTGCGGCGAGATAGCGGGCGCGCCTTGTCGACTCAAGCACTGCATGCTTCGAACGATTCCCTCCGGCCCGGTCAGAAAGCGGAACCAGCCTCATCGAGCCGGCGTGCGCCCGGCCCCGGCTCCGCATGCCCGGCGGACGGGCCTTCCAGCCGGTGGCCCGCCGCGCACCAGACCACTGCCTCGACTGGTTCCCCGCAGTCGCGGTGCGTCACGACGACGGCGGGCCCCGACGGCGCGGGAACGTGGCGGTCTCCCCATTGCAGCAGGCCGATGATCACCGGGTAGAGCTCCGCGGCCTTGGCGGTGAGCCGGTATTCACTGCGCGTACGTTGCCCCTGCTCGCGGTATGGCTCCGCTGTGAGCAGGCCGCCCTCGACCAGCTTGCCCAGTCGGTTGGAGAGGATCGAATCGGACAGGCCGACATGGTCGCGGATCTGGTCGAAGCGCCGGACCCCGTTGAACGCCTCCCGCAGGACCAGGAACGTCCATTTCTCCCCCACCAGCTCCAGCGTTCTCTGGATCGAGCACTGAGCGGTGTCGTAGTCGAGCCACTGCATGGTTTCCTCCTGACCGGGCGCTTTGGATGATTGACGACCCTCACCCGGCACCTTAGGCTGACTGCAATCATAGAAGTCAGATCGAAGGAGCTCAACCATGTCCGAGACGCCCGGAGCCCCCGACGTATCCTTGGCGGCCGCCAGCAAGTTCGTGGCCGCTTCCGGCCTGGTCGTCGACGGTGTCACCGCGACGTCGGTGCGCGGACACGTCGAGCTCAACGCCAACCACCACACCCCATGGGGCGTCGTCCACGGTGGCGTGTACACAACCCTCGTCGAAAGCGCCGGGAGCATCGGTGCCAGCCAGGCGGTACTCAACCGGGGCGAATTCGCGGTCGGTGTCCACAACGCCACGGACTTCCTGCGGCCCGCCACCGCGGCCCATGCCACCGTCGAGGCCCGGGCACTGCATCAGGGCCGTACCCAGCAGCTGTGGGAAGTCGTCATCACCAACACCGCGACCGACAAGGTTCTTGCCCGGGGCCAGCTGCGCCTCCAGAACGTCCCCTTGCCCGACACCACCACGCACTAGCAGGAGCGAACACGTGACATCCCGCGAAAAGACCATCACCTGGCACGACGTCGACGAAGCACTCGCGGCAATGCCCACCCTCACCGGCTTGGAATACCTGCAGAAGATGGCCTCCGGCAAACTGCCCGCAGCGCCGATCGCCAGTCACATGTCCATGGGCCTCACCCACGTATCCGAGGGCGAGGTGACCTTCACCAGTGAGCCGGATGCGTCCCACTACAACCCCATCGGCCTGGTTCACGGCGGCCTGGTCTGCACTCTGCTGGATTCGGCGCTCGGCTGCGCCGTGCACACCACGCTGCCGGCCGGGCTGGGCTACACCTCGATCGAGATCAAGGTGAACTACCTGCGCCCGGTCAGCTTCGACAGCGGGCCGCTCGTATGTACCGGGCGGGTCGTCAAACCGGGTCGTCGCGTGGCATTCGCCGAGGGGGAAGTCCTCGACAAGGACGGAAAAGTGGTCGCCACGGCATCCGGCTCCCTGTTGGTTTTTCCGCACGACCAAAGCAACGCCCCCGCCCCTCGTCAGTGACCCACATCACGCCGTAGTCTTCCCGGACAGACAGTCCGCGAGGAGGCCCCCTGTCAGAGACCGATGTTGACCGTCATGAACGACCCGGTGAGAGCCCTTCACTGATCAAGGCGCTGGGCAGCTGGGACACCCTCGCCATCGGGTTTGGTGCCATGATCGGCTTCGGCTAGGTGGTACTCACCGGAGGATGGCTGGAATCCGTCGGCACCATGGGGCCGTGCGGCATTCGCCGCCGGTGGGGTGATCATGGCCCTCGTGGGCCGGACCTACTCGGAGCTGGTCGCCGCGATGCCCCTGGCTGGCGGGGAGCACAACTACGTCAGCCGCGGCATGGGCGCACGGTGGGCCTTCATCTGCTCCCGGGCAATCACCGGGGGCTCCATCACCATCGTCGCCTTCAAGGCGGTAGCACTACCCCGCACCGGTCTCTATCTTTTCCCCGGACTTGAGACAGTCAGATTGCGGGAGATCTCCGGGTCGGATGTGGCGACCGCGGACGGCATGGCAGCCCTGTGGAGCACCGATGTCATGGGCAAAGTGCTGGCGGCAGGGGGCATCGCCGAGATCGTCACCTCCTGGAACTCGTTCCTCATCGGCGCCTCGCGGCTCATCTTCGCCATGGGCCGCGCCCAAATGCTCCCGGCATGATTCGGGCGGTTGCATCCACGATTCCGTACCCCCATCAACGCCCTGCTCTCCATCGGCGGCCTGTCCGTGGCTGCCTCTTTCTTCCGGGAGGCCACGCTGGGATGGCTGGTCGATTCGGGGTCCCCGAGCATCGTGATCGCCTATTTCCTCGTGGCCGTGTCATTCCTGTTGCTGCGCCGCCGCGAGCCGGAGATGGGCCGGCCATTGCGCGTGGGCGGCAAGGGCAGGGCGGCTTGGTCATCGGAGTACTGGCCGCCGTATTGTGCCTGGGCCTGACCAGCCTCTACCTCCCAGGCATGCCGGCCTCCCTCGACGCGGCACCGTGGATCCTCTTTGGCCTGTGGTGGGTATTCGGCGCCGCGTTCTTCTTCCGCATCCCCCGTGGGGTCAAACCGGGCGCCCACGCCGAAGGGGAACTGACGCGCCGACTAGCCGAGCGGTCGGCCGAACGCAGGAAAAACTAGGCGGCGCCGCTGACGGCCCGCAGGGATCCAGTAGAGAAATCCCCCTCCTCGAACAGGAGCCTGCGGGCCTCTTTGAGTGCGCGGTTCGAGTCTTTTTTGTCGAGCTGGGCGAGCAACAACAAGTTGGCGATGCGCTGTTCCCGGCGAGTGCGGGCGGCTTCGCGGGCCATCTCAACCATGGCCAAGACCCGGGCATGCGCCCGAAGCCCCCGCGCCTCGACACTTGCATCATCGGGCTCGGTCGAGCTGAGCAGCTCCAGGGCGTCGTTCAAAATATCACTGGTCGTGGGCATTGCCGTCGGTCCTCCGGAATCACATCGGTGTGATCCGCATCATGTTGGGTCTTTGATGTGCCACCCTATCCATTGAGTGGGGCCCGGACGAAATCCACGACAGGGCGTGCGTGTCCCTGCGTCATCGTGGACGGCTCTCGGTCTATCGACACGCTGCGGCCTCCCTGCAACGATGACTCCAGGCCCACCAGCCACGGCCCCGTGCGCCCCGCCGGCGCCGGTCACGTGGAACTGACCCGCCTTCCGACGGGACCGGATGCGACGCCGCTTTCCTCGCCAGATGGCCATCCAACAGAACACAATGGCCCCAAGGACTCTTCGAAAGGGTGTGACCCCTCGTGTTGCTTGACGGAATCAACCACATTGCAGTGCTCTCACACGACGTCCACCGATTAGGCGCCTTCTACGGGACGGTCTTTGATGCCGTCGCCGGTGAGACCCGGAGTCATGGTCCCGGCGAGACGATGACGAATATCCGGATCGGCCCCGCCACGGTTCTCAATGTCTTTGTCATCGATGGGAACGTCGAGGCCGACCGGCAAACCCCCATGTGGGGCCGTGGACGCCTCGACCACCTCGGCCTGTCGGCGTCGTCCCACGAAGCCTTCGAAACCATCCGCACCCGCCTCATCGAAGCCGGTGCCAGTGACGGAGCCGTCAATGATTTTGGATCTGAATTCAGCCTGTTCTTCCGTGACCCGGATGGGCTCGAAGGCGAAGTGCTGATCAGCAAGAATTCCGAACGCCCCTAGAACGGGATGTCTTCGGCGCCTTCGTCACCGGTACCCGAATGACTTTCCCAAGGATCCACGGGACCCTGAGGATTGACCTTTCGTGGACCATAACCACCAGCGTTGCGCTTGAGACGCCGCTTACGAGCCCCTTTGGCATGGCCGGTCTTCGCATACCTGCCGAATTCCGGGTCTTCACAGGACGGATCAGGAACGTCACCGACCTTGCCCCATTCCCCGCTGACAGGTTGCTGGTCCGGCCGTTCATCGGTGGATCCTGCGGTCCCGTCGTCTTCCATCGCGACCTGGTCGGTGTCGCGCGTCGACGGCGCCATCCCTTCCGCCCACGGCGCGGAGGGCGTCGTCCCTTGGCGCGTCCCGAAAAGACTGGTCACCACTGTGCTGCCGTCGGCACCTTGTTCGAAGTGGAGCAAACCCAACGATTTCAGTCTGTGGCAACGCCGGCATCGCATCTCCAGGTTGCCCAGATCCGTTCCGCCGCCTTCGTGCCATTCCTGAACATGGTCGGCGTCGCAGTGTTCCACCCGTCCGGGACATCCCGGTGTACAACAGCCTCCGTCCCGGAATTTCAGGGCGGCTCTTTGGGCTGCGGTGGGGCGGTACTTGTTCTGTCCGAACTTCACGATGGCCCCGGTCATCGGATCCGTGATGACACGCCACCAGGTTTTCGCGGCGGCCATGAACCGTGCTGCCGATTCCTGGTCCACGGGCCCACCACCCAGGAGCGTCGGCACCAAGGCTGCGGGCGGAAGCACCGCAGTCCCGACTTGGACTGGTGGGGGTTCTCCCTCTTCGCCGTTGGAAGGAGCGGCTGGTTCCACCCAGGGTGCCGTCCCGTCGGTCGCGGTGTCGTCGACGTCCTGGGGGCCGCCGGGCACGCCCGGAAGCATGGTGGCCGGGATGGTGACGAAGACTTCTGGTTGGATCGCTGTGATCCCTCTTCCACAGACGCCATCAAGCACCATGTCCATGAAGACATCAGCTCGCAATTGCTCCAAGGTCCGCAGTTCGGCAGGGTCGTCGTCGAGGTCCGTCGCGGGCAGCGTGGGCTGCTGGTCCGGATCGGGAGATTTTACGGCTGCTGCGGCGTTTGGGTCAGTTTTCAGCGCCCTGGCCACGGCGTCCACCGTGGAGTACATGGTCTGGCAGCGGGCTGTGGGCAAGAGAGCGGAGAGCCACGACATCCCGTCCGCCGCGTCCTCGATGGTGATGCGGCGGTCCCGCAATGCGGTCCGGCACCGCTTCGTATAGGAGATGTCGTAGTACTTCTCCAGGAGTTGCCGTCCTCGAGTGCGCAACTGCGCGGGGGACTTGCCGGGAGCAGCGGCTAGCATGTCAGCGCCGAAATCCCTCCGCGCGGCTTGGGCCATCTTGGCCAACCGTTCTCGCTCGCGTTCCCACTCTTCACGCGTGGCATCATCGGCTTGGCGGCTCGGGAGAGGCGGAACTGCGGGCACGATGTTCTTGACCTGGTCGAGGATTCGTTGGACATGGCCAGCGCCGATGCGTCCTGCGGTCAGGGATTCAATGACTTCCGGTGTTTCCCCTACGAGGGTCTCAGCTTGATCGAGGATTCGATGTCCCTGGCCAGGCGAAAGGCCCAGTACCAAGGCGATTTCCATGGCGGCACTCTCAGTCGCAGCGAACGAGGCCATGTTTCCGCTGCGGAGGGAGACGCCCATGCCGGGGTCCTCGTCGAGGTCATCGAGGAGGGACGGCACGGCACGCTGGGCTTCTGCGTGGAGCATGGCAGCGGCACGGAATTTCTCTGCCTCAGCGAACCGGGAAAGGGCCTCGGCGGCTTTCAGCCGGGTGGAACCGTCCTGGACGAGACCGGCGGCACGGGAGATGTCCCACCCGGTGACCTCGACCTCGCTCGTGACGTCTTCCATGTATTAATCCTGCCAGCGACGCAACCTCTCGGACAGGGAGCTCGTGCACGTTGGGGACAGTCGCCCAGTCCGTGGGCTTGTGAGGGGGCAGTGGTTTGATTCCAGGTCACGTCCGGTAAGTTCTCGGCACCGATGACGCTACGATTCATCCATGATGACGCCTCGGCTCGAGCAGCTGATCAATGATCTCGAGAAGACTTCCGAGCGCTCGTGGATCCAGGAGGTGTTGCTGGCCTGCCTTCAACGGCTGGGTAGTGGAGGGCCCACGGAATGGCAGATCGTCGAGGTCTTCGACGCGTGGATCGACGGCGATGCGCTGTACATCGTGTACACGTCTCCCTGGGGGCCTGTGGCCGGACTGATCCGCGGCACGGAGAGCCCGGCCGACGAGGACCCCACGGTCTGCGGCAACGAGATCGCCGATTTCGATGTCGCCGAACCGCTCGGCACCTACGCCGACGATCTCACCTACGACGACAACGGTGTCGGGTGGTGGGGCGATCCGATACCCGGCAGCATTCTCGAAGGGCGCACTCAAGCGCACCCCTGAGCTGCCGGAGGGGCGACCACAAAACGATCAGGACAACACATCCTTGGTGCTGAGCCGCCCATAGGCCAGCGCACCGAAAACCAGCACATAGCCGGCCTGCAGTAGCACGTTCTGCCCGAACGAAGTCCACAGCACCGGCTCGCGCAACAGGTCGGAGAACCCGAACCAGTAGTTGGTGAACAGCCACGGGTGCAACCAGTCCAGCTGCGGTAGCTGGCCCAGGATCTGCGCGGCGACCGAGAGCACCGCCGTCGCCGCCATGGCACCGACCGGCACGTCGGTCAGCGTGGAGATGAACAGCCCGATCGCCGCCAGCCCCCACAGCGAGATGGCGACATAGGCGGCCATCAGCCCGATCCGTCCGAACGATTCCGCGAGCCCGATCGTGTCCCCTGACAGCAACGTCACCGGACCCACCCCGAACAGCGCCAGCCCGATGAGGATCCCGAACAGTGCCACCACCAGCGCGGCGGCCAGGCAGAAGAGGGCGGCGCCGATGTATTTCACCAGCAGCAGCCTGCCCCGCGAGGCCGGGGCAATCAGCAGATAGCGCAGCGTCCCGTGCCCGGCTTCCCCGGCAATCGTGTCCCCGGCAACCACCGACACCGTCAAAGGCAGGAACAGGGGGATGCACATGAACATGCCCACGATCGCGACGAACAATCCATTGCCGGCCACCCGGTCCAGGAACGCCGGCCCCCTGCCGGTCGGGGGCCCCGAGGTCAGCTTGACCGCGACCGCCACCAGCACCGGCACCGCGCCGAGCGCCAACAGCATCGCCCAGGTGCGCCGCCGGCGGAACACCAGGGCGAACTCGGAGACCAGCAGCGCGCTACCGGGCAACGTCGAACCCCTCCCCCGTCAATTCCACGAACCGGTCTTCCAGGCTCGGCCGCTCGAGCGCAAACCCGCGCACCCGCACCCCGGCAGCCACCAGGGCCGCCACGATCGCCTCGGGTGCCGGACCGTCGTCGGGCCAGGACACCTGCACGACGCCGGTGTCCCCGGCTGGCTCTGTCCCCGGAACCGGTGCCAGCCCGATCCGGGCCAGCACGCCACGGGCAATCTGCTCGTCCGGCGTGTGGATCACCACCGAGCCGCTGCCGGCGGAGCGCAGCTCCGCGAGGGTGCCCTGGGCGACACGGTTGCCGTTGCTCATCACCGCGGCGTGGGTGCACATCTGCTCGATTTCACCCAGCAGGTGGCTGGAAATGAACACTGTGGTGCCCTGCCCGGCGAGCGAGGCAATGAGGTGGCGGACTTCCCGGGTGCCCTGCGGGTCCAGCCCGTTGGTGGGTTCGTCCAGGACCAGCAGTTCATGGTCGGCTGCCAGGGCGTTGGCGATGCCCAGCCGCTGCTTCATGCCCAGTGAGTAGGCATGGACCGCCAGCGATGCCGCCTGGCCCAGGCCGACCCGCTCCAGCGCGCGGTCCACCCGGCTCCGGCGATTGGCGGCAAGGGAGCGGGAGTTGGCCGCGTCCAGCCGCAGCAGGTTGGCCCGACCGGAAAGGAATGGATAGAAGGCGGGCCCCTCCACCAGCGCCCCGACGCGCGGCAGGACCTGCTGCCCGGCGGCGGGCATGGGGTGTCCCAGCACGGTGATGGTTCCGCTGCTGGGGGTCGCCAGGCCCAGCAGCATGCGGATGGTCGTCGTCTTGCCGGAGCCGTTGGGCCCCAGGAACCCGAAGACGGAGCCGTGCGGGACGGCCAGGTCCAGGTTCTTCACTGCGTGGCGGGCGCCAAACGACTTGCTCAGCTGGCTGGTCTCGATGGCGAGACCACTGTCACCGGGCGCCACGCTCAGCTTCCGTCGGCCACGGCCTGCAGCCGCTTCACGGGAACCGCGCCGATGAGCACTCGCCCGTCCGGGGCCAGCAGGACATTGACCAGCGAGGTGTGCAGCAGCTTGCCGCCGTCGACGTCGGTGGCGAGTTGGCCCACCAGGGCGGATGTCTTCAGCTCGGCGGGTACCTGCTCTGCGGGGATCGTGGCCACGGTGTCCCAGCCCGTTCCGGTGAACCAGTCATCCGGTGGCCCGGCCGGGCGCTGGTGCGCGGCGTCGTCCTTCGAGGGCATGGGGCGCTGCAGCTTCTGGCCGTAGGTGTGCTTCGGCCAGCTGGAGTCCTGCTGGAGCTTCTTCTCGTGCACGGTGGCGTCGGCCGGCGGGGTGAAGTCGAAGAGCTTCGCCTCGGGGGCCTTCGGGGTGAAGGAGGTAAACGCGAGGTCCACCGCCGCCGCGTCCTGTCCCACCGCGTCGACGCTGACGGCCAGCGGAACACCGGATGCGGCATCGACACCGATGGTGACGTCCTCGATGAGCGTCGTCTGGGACTTCTTCGGGGTCAGGACCAGGTTGTAGACGTCGCGGCCGGCCACGGTGGAACCGTCCTCGACGGTGGTGGTCGTGGTGGGTTCGGCGGCGGCGAGGAACGTGTCGGCGAGCTGCCCGGGAGTGGGAGCCTCTCCGGTCGCGTGCCCGCCCCGGTGTTCCCTGAACTTCGACGCAGACGCGGATCCAGGCTCCGGCAGCGTGGTGTGGACTGCCTCGTTGGCCTCCGAATCATAGGTCCACAGGCTGGTGCCGTTGCGGATGACGTCCTTTTCGCCCATGCCCTCCAGGAGCTGCACGCGGGCCTTGTCGGGGCCGTCGACGTAGACGCGTGCGTCGTGGCTGCCCGAAACCAGGCTCAGCAGCCCGGCGATGCCCGGATCGGCAGCGCTGGTTCGCGCACCGGCACCGGGTCCCCCGGTGGATGGGCCGTCCCCGGGGCCCGCCGATTGCACGTCCTGTGGCGGCCCGAAGGATGCGGGGGCACCGGCGTCGGGCAGGGCGGGAATGCCGAGGTCGGTGGACAGGTGGATGCGGCCGGAGAAGGCCGTGACCTCGGATCCGGCCATCAGCTCGATGACCTGTTCGGCGGTCTTGGGCTCGAGCTGGGGCGTGGCCGACGCGGAAATGCCCAGCCCGACGCCCGTCGCGGCGATGACCGCGGGGATGGCCGCTGCGGGCATCCATTTCTTCAGTGCAGGTTTCATGGCACTTTCCCGGTAGGAATGTTCCGTGCCTCCTACGGTACGCCGACCGGACGCCGGCGGCGAGGCCTACACCCGGCTCGTGGATGCGGTCGCCGCGTTCAGGCTGCCATACCGTTCCATCCGGTGCCATTTCAGCCGGACCCCGGCCAGCGCGGTGACCACCGATTGGATCACCACCAGGTACATCAGCTGCCGGTAGACGAACTGCTGCAGCGGCAGCGTCCACAACGGACGCAGCGACTCGCGGTCCAGGCGGAAGGCGTAGGCGGCCATGGTGAACTGGATCGCCAGGAAGCCGACCCAGATCACCGCGATGCGCACCGGGTCCAGGAAGAAGAGCCCGTAGATGGCGAAGACGTCGACGATGGGGGCGAACAGCGGCAGCATCACCTGCAGGATCAGCAGGTAGCTCAGTCCGCGGCGCCCGAGCTTGCCGGCCGCGCCCTCCTGGCGGATGGCCCCGCGGTGCTTCCACATCGCCTGCAGGGTGCCATAGCACCAGCGGTAGCGCTGCTTCCACAGGGCGCCCAGGGTGGCGGGCGCCTCGGTCCAGGCCCGGGCACCGTCCTCGTAGACGACCCGCCACCCGTCGCGGCACAACGCCATGGTCAGGTCGGTGTCCTCGGCCAGGGTGTCGTCGCTGACCCCGCCGATCCGCTCCAGCGCCGAGCGCCGGAACGCGCCGATGGCACCGGGCACGGTGGGCATGCATTCGGCGACGTCGAACAGCCGGCGGTCCAGGTTGAACCCGACGACGTATTCGATGTGCTGCCAGGCCCCGAGGATGCCGCCACGATTGGCGACCTTGGTGTTCCCGGAGATGGCACCGACGCGGGGATCGGTGAACGGCTGGATGAGGAGGTTCACCGTGTCGGGTTCGAAGACCGTGTCGCCGTCGACCATGACCACCAGTTCGTGGGACGCGGCGGCCAGCCCGGCGTTCAGCGCGGAGGGCTTGCCGCCGTTGGCCTTGCGGATGACGCGCACGCCCGGCAGGTCCAGGGCCTCCACGAGGTCGGCGGTGCCGTCGGTGGAGCCGTCGTCGACGACGAGGACCTCCACTTGGTGGTGCGAGGCGGCGATGGATTCCACGGCGGCCTCGATGCCCGCCGATTCGTTGTAGGCCGGGACGATGACGGTGACCGGCTCCCGGATGGTCCTGCGGGGCTCGTGCAACCAGCTGACGTCGAGTTCGGCGGCCCGGCTGCGCCGCTCGGAGCGGGTGTGCCGGGCGGCGACGATCATCACGAGCACCACGCGCAGCAGGGTGATCGCCCCGGCGGCGACCAGGGCGATGGAGATGGCGCCCACGACGACGTCGGTGACCCGGATCCCCCACAGGAAGGCCTGCCCGGTCACCTCGTCGGTCAGGGCGGCCCGCTGCATGGTGTCCACCCCGACGGAGTCCCCGATGGTGGTGAAGTGCCGGCCCGCCGCCGAGTCCAGCGCGGTGGCCAGCGCCTGGACACTCTGTGACCTGTTGCCGCCGCCGTCGTGCATCAACACCGTCTGGCCGCGCAGGCCCGGTTGGGTCAACTTCTCGGCGATGGCCTCGGCGCCGGGGCGTTCGTCGTCCCCGCTGTCGACGGTGGTGAGCACGCTGAGGTAGCCGTCGTCCGCGGCGGTCCGCATGGCGGAGTACTGGTCGTTGGTGACGTCCTCGTTCCGCGAGGTGTAGGGAAGGCGCAGCAGGGCGGGGGCCTGGCCGGTGATCCCGGCGATCGTCTTCTCGGCCGCCCGGATCTCGAGCCGGCGCTGCCAGGTCGGCGCGGCGGCGAGGTCGGCGTGGGTCAGCGTGTGGATGCCGATCTCGTGGCCCTCGTCCACGATGCGACGGACCAGGTCGGGGTTCTCGATGGCCGCGTCGCCGGTGACGAAGAACGTGGCGTGGGCGCCGTGGTCGCGCAATACGTCGAGGATGCGCGGCGTCCACTGCGGGTCCGGCCTGTCGTCGAAGGCCAGCGCCACGCTGTCCTTCGCGGGGGTCGCGGTGTGGACGCCGCCGCCCACGGGGTCCACGACCGGGCCGCCGTCCTTCACGGCCCGCGGGACGTTGCCGGCGTCGCGGCTGGTGGCTGCTGGGGGCTGGTCGATGCCCGACATGTGGTTCATGTACCCCTCGGCGGCCATGGCCAACCCGAGGGTCAGCACGACGGCGGCCATCAGGATCCAGTGCGTCCCGATGCCACCGGGGCGGCGGGCCCGGCCCGGGCGACGGGTCCTGCCCGGGCGGCGGGCCCGGTGGGCGGCCCTCACCGGTGGGTCTGCTGCGCGGGGGCGCCGTGCGCGGGGACGCCGTGCCCGGGGGCGCCGTGTGCGGCGGCGGCCCGCGCGGGGTCCTGCGGCGGCAGGTTCGGGGTCTTCACGTTCGATCCGCCGAGGAAGGCCAGGAGCATGACGGCCACATAGGTGGCCATCAGGCCGATGACCAGGGCGCCGATCAGCTGGCCGCGCCTGAGGCGCCGGCCGGTGGGATCGACGACGATCGGATCCGTGGGGTCGCTCGGGGTGGTGGGCATGCTGCGGTCGGGACGTTCGGTTGAAGCTGGCATCGCCCACCAACGCTAGGGCAAACACCCAATGGTCACAAAATGATCACGACGGCGGCGGGAGACTACTCGCCGGTAGGCGCAGCTACCGCTTTCGCCAGACCGTCGATGACCTCCACGGCGGGCAGCTTCGTCAACTCGGCGGGGTCCAGCACGATCTTGCTGGTCCTGTTGCCCCCGCCCATGACGACGCGGGTGGCCTCGACCACGGCCCGGTCGACATACACCGGCAGGCCCCCGATGCCCGGGGCGGTGACACCGCCGATCTCCATGCCGGTCAACGACGCCGTCGCGCCGGCATCGGCGAAGGACGCCCGCTTGACGCCCATCAGGCGACGGACGGTCCCGTTCACATCCAGCCGCGTCGTCCCCAACACGACGCAGACGGCATGCACGGGCGGCTCGATCTTGCGGGAGGCGACGACGATGGTGTTCGCCGACTCGTCCAGCGTGAATCCGTAGTGCTCGCAGAACTGCGCGGTGTCGGCCAGGTCCTCCCGGCATTCCAGCACGTCGTACCGGATCCCGTGGGCGGCCAGCGTCTCGGCGACGGCCGGCATCAACACCGTGGTGGTCATGGGCTCTCCTCCTCCAGCAGGTGGCCTCGGGCCAGAGTATGCCATCCCGACGCCGACGCGATGCAGGCCGTCCACCCCGCGCCCTTGACAGGCAAGTCAACACTTGCCTATGGTCGTGCCATGGCTGACGTCTTCAAGGCCCTGGCCGACCCGAACCGCCGCACGATCCTCGATGAGCTGGCGGCCCGGGACGGCCAGACGCTCTTCGAACTCTGCGGCCGGTTGCTCACCATCCATGAGCTGGGCCTGACCCGCCAGGCGGTCTCCCAGCATCTCGGCGTCCTCGAATCCGCGGGGCTCGTCGCCACCCGGCGCGAGGGCCGCTACAAGTTCCACTACATCGACACCTCGCCCCTGCAACCGCTCGCGGACCGGTGGCCGGCCCGGCCGCCGCACACCACCGCACCCACCGAAGGAGACTGACATGAAAATGCACCTGATGAGCGTGCTCGTCGACGACCAGGCCACCGCCGAGGCGTTCTACACGTCCAAGCTCGGCTTCGCGAAGAAGCACGACATCCCGATCGGCGCCGACCGCTGGCTCACCGTCGTCTCCCCCGAGGACCCCGAGGGCATGGAGCTGCTGCTCGAACCCAGCAGCCACCCGGCGGCCAAGCCGTTCAAGGACGCCCTGGTCGCCGACGGCATCCCGTTCACCCAGTTCGCCGTCGAGGACGTCCAGTCCGAATACGAACGCCTCACCGCCCTGGGCGTGCGCTTCACCCAGGAACCCACCGAGGTGGGCCCGGTGACCACCGCGGTGTTCGATGACACCTGCGGCAACCTGATCCAGATCGCCACGATGGCGGGCTGATCCACGACACGCTTCGGCAGGAGGGGCACGACGGCGGTGCCTCCTGCCGCGCGCCCCCTCCTGTTGCCCCGCTGCCCTGGTGCTGCCGCTAGCTCCGCGACAGTGCTCCCCCGTGGCGTTCCTGCTGCAGCCACAGGACGGCGACATGCAGGGCCGTCCGTGATTCCGCGTCGTCCAGGGAGACGCCCAGCTTCTCCTCCAGCCGGGCCAACCGGGGGTAGAGGGCCTGCCGGCTCAGGTATCCGGAGCGGGCAAGCTCGGATTTGTTGCCGGCATTGCGCAGAAACGCCTCCAGGAGCTGCAGCCCGTCCTCATCGTCGGGATCGAGCAATCCGGCCAACTCGGCCCGGGCGAAGAGGCGCACCCGGGAATCATCGGCCATCACCGCCAGCAGGCCGCGCAGGCGGACGTCGGCAAAGCGGTAGTAGCGGCTGTGGCGGTTTTCCAATGTTGCGGCGATCTCGGCGACCTGGTGCGCTTCGTCCAGGGCTGCGGCCGCCCCGACAAGCGTTCCCTGGGAGGCTCCGACGCCAACGGAGACCTGCTCCGAACCAGGCAGCGGGCTGCCGACGAGGCGTTCCAGGGCGGATTCTTCGAGCTCGCGGGCGGGCACGGAGAGCAACAGGCCCACCGCGCCGGCGTGGATGCTCGCCGCCAGGACGGCAAGACGCCCCGCGGATGCGGTCCCTTCGAGCGCAGCCAGTAGTTCGCGTTCGCGCAGTTGCAGGGCCGTCGGCGATTCGCCAGGGTCCCGATCCAGCCGCGCCACCACGGGTACGTAGATGGCTCCGGTAACCAGCCCGAGGGCCTCGGCGCGGGCCAGCGCCTCCTGTTCCCCCGGCCCTGGAGACTGGCGGAGGGCGTGCAGCAGGCCGGACCGGGCTTGGTGGAGCAATTCGGCACGGTCACGTCCTGCCATGCGCGCCATGGTCAGCGCCTGCCCGGCCCGCTCAAGGACCTGGGCGGCGTCCACCTCGTCGGCGCGGGCAACGGGTACCACCAGTCGCCCCCACCGCTGGCCGGCGACGCCGACCGGCGTCTGCAGCCAGCCCGCGCCGCCTTCGCCCGCGCCCGCGCTCGTTGTCCCCGCAAACCGCACCCACCGCGAACGCTCTGGCCAGCCTTCCAGGAGCCGGGCCGGGGTCGTGCCCATCGCGTTATAGGACAGCACGCGGTGCCCGCCGTCCTCGAAGACCACCGGTGCGCCCAGCAGCTCGGCTGTCTGGTCGACGATGTCCTGCTCCGTGGCGCTGTGCAGGCTGAGTGCCGTGAAGACCTCGTGCACCTGACGCGCCCGTTGGACGCGGGACAGCTGCTGCTCCATCAGCAGGCGATGCACCTGCTCAGTGACCTGCACGTAGCGGACCCTGGCGTGCAGGACGACGACGGTGCCCGCGGCTTCCCGCGCGGCTTCACGTACCGCGGCAATGGATCGTTGGACGTCATTCGCGGCTCCGCCGGCAATTTCCACGATGATCGCCACTGCACCGGCGGCAAAGAAGCGGTCCAGGAAGTCCTTTGCTGCTGGGGCGGAGTGGCGAAAGTTCATGCCGGTGGTCAGGACCAGTTCACCACCGTCCAACAAGGCGCTCGTAGCCGCATCCTCGGCAATATGCACCCATCGCACCGGCAGCGGCAGCGCCGCGGCTCCGGCCAGCACTTCGGGTTCACCTGCCTGGAGCACGTCCAACTCCAGGATTTCCGCGACGCTCAATCCGTCGGCGGCGCCCCCCGAAGCCGGGGCTGATGGGGTGGGGCCGGCGGTGCCGCCCTCGATCGCGTCGAACATTGGCGGGGTCTTCATGGACATACTGTATTCCCTTTCTGCAAATTGACGACAAGTTGTCGCTTCACATGCGTCCTCCTGCCGCGCAGGATAGTCGAGAACGCCGCACGCCCCGCCCCGTCTCCGAAAGGACCCCACACACCATGCGCACGGTTTCCCACTGGATCAACGGCACCGCCGTCGACCCCGCTGCCGACGGACGCTTCGCCGAGGTCACCAATCCCGCCACCGGCAAGGTCACCTCCCGTCTGGCCTTGGCTGACGCGGAGACAGCCGTCGCGGCCATCGCCAGTGCACGGGCCGCCTTCCCCGCCTGGCGCGACACGTCACTGACCCGCCGTGTCCAGATCCTGTTCAACTTCCGCGAGCTGCTCAACGCCCGCAAGGGGGAACTCGCCTCGATCATCACCGCCGAACACGGCAAGCTCCTCGATGACGCGCTGGGCGAGATCGCCCGCGGCCAGGAAGTCGTCGAGTTCGCCTGCGGGATCCCCCACCTGCTCAAGGGCGGCCACACGGAAAATGCCTCCACCAAGGTCGATGTCCACTCCATCCGCCAGCCACTGGGTGTAGCCGCCATCATCTCGCCCTTCAACTTCCCGGCCATGGTGCCGATGTGGTTCTTCCCAATGGCCATCGCCTCGGGCAACACCGTCATCCTTAAGCCCAGTGAGAAGGACCCGACCGCTGCCAATTGGATGGCCGGGCTGTGGAAGGAAGCCGGCCTTCCCGACGGCGTCTTCACCGTCCTGCACGGGGACAAGGTGGCAGTGGATGCGCTCCTCGACTCCCCCGACGTCTCCTCGGTGTCGTTCGTCGGCTCCACTCCGATCGCCCAGTACGTCTACGAGCGCGCCTCCGCCACCGGCAAGCGGGTGCAGGCCCTCGGCGGGGCTAAGAACCACATGCTCGTGCTGCCCGACGCCGACCTGGACCTGGCAGCGGACGCGGCAGTCAACGCCGGCTACGGTGCCGCCGGCGAGCGCTGCATGGCCATCTCCGCGATCGTCGCCGTGGAGTCCGTCGCCGACGAGCTCGTCGCCAAGATCGCCGAACGCACCCGCGGACTGCGCATCGGCGACGGCACCCGCGGGACCGACATGGGGCCGCTGATCACCGCCGCCCACCGCGACAAGGTCGCCGGCTACATCGACGCCGGGGAGGCCGACGGGGCCACCCTCGTCCTGGACGGGCGCTCTCCCACGCCGGATGCCGAAGGGGACGGCTTCTTCCTGAACCCGACCCTGTTCGACCATGTCGACACCGACATGTCGATCTACACGGACGAGATCTTCGGCCCCGTCCTGTCGGTGCTGCGGGTCCCGGGCTACGACGAGGGCGTCGAGCTGATCAACAACAGCCCCTTTGGCAACGGCACCGCGATCTTCACCAACGACGGCGGAGCCGCCCGCCGCTTCGAAAACGAGATCCAGGTCGGCATGGTCGGGATCAACGTCCCGATCCCGGTGCCCATGGCCTACTACTCCTTCGGCGGGTGGAAGAACTCGCTCTTCGGCGACACGCACGCCTACGGCTCGGAGGGAGTGCACTTCTTCACCCGGGGCAAGGTCGTCACCACCCGCTGGCTGGATCCCAGCCATGGCGGCATCAACCTCGGATTTCCGCAGAACTCCTGACGAAAGGATCCCACCATGACCACGCAGGCCGTCAGCGGCGCGAAAAAGAGCAGCACGTCGACGGGGCCCACCGAGGACGAGCTCGCAGCAGGACGCCGGGCGCATGACCTCGACCGTGCCCACGTCTTCCACTCCTGGTCCGCGCAGGACCAGCTGAACCCCATGACCATCACGAAGGCTGCCGGATCCGAGATCTGGGATGGTGACGGGAACCGCCTGATCGATCTGTCCTCCCAACTGGTGAACACCAACATCGGACACCAGCACCCCAGCGTCGTCGGGGCGATCCAGGAGCAGGCGGGCAAGCTGTGCACCATCGCCCCCTCCCACGTGAACGACGCCCGGTCCGAGGCGGCCCGGCTCATCACCGAGCTGGCACCCGGGGACCTGAACCACGTCTTCTTCACCAATGGCGGCGCCGATGCGGTGGAGCATGCCATCCGCATGGCCCGACTGCACACCGGCCGCCGGAAGGTCCTGGCGGCCTACCGCAGCTACCATGGCGGCACCGACCTGGCGGTGAATGTGACCGGGGACCCGCGCAGGTTCGCCAGCGACGATGGCGGTGCCGGCGTCGTGCATTTCATGCCCGCCTACCCCTACCGTTCCTACTTCGGGTCCGCCACGGAGGCCGAGGAGACCGAGCGGGCGCTGCGGCACCTGGAGGACATGATCATGCTCGAGGGCGCCGCGAACATCGCGGCGCTGATCCTCGAATCGATCCCGGGTACCGCGGGCATCTACCTGCCACCGCCCGGCTACCTGCAGGGCGCCCGGGAACTGGCGCGCAAGTACGGGATCATCTACATAGCCGACGAGGTCATGGCCGGGTTCGGGCGCAGCGGCGAATGGTTCGCCGTCAACCACTGGGGCGTGGAACCGGACCTGATGACCTTCGCCAAGGGCGTGAACTCCGGCTACGTCCCCCTGGGCGGCGTGCTGATCTCCGATGCGGTCTTCGACACCTTCCGCAATCGCGCCTATCCCGGAGGCCTCACCTACTCCGGCCACCCGCTGGCCTGCGCCGCCGCCGTCGCCACGATCACCGCGATGCGGGACGAGGGCATGGTGGAGAACGCAGCACGATTGGGCGAGGACATCATCGGCCCGGCCCTGCGGGACATGGCTGGGCGCCACCCCTCCATCGGGGAGGTCCGCGGCACCGGTTGCTTCTGGGCGATCGAGTTGGTCAAAAACCGCGGGACACGCGAGCCACTGGCACCGTATGGCGGTTCGTCGCCGGAGATGAACGCCGTGGTCGCGGCCCTGAAGGCCGGCGGCGTCCTGCCGTTCGCCAACTTCAACCGCATCCACGTGGTCCCGGCGCTGAACATTCCCGACGAGCTGCTCCGGGAGGCACTCGCGATCCTGGACAAGGCACTCGAGGTCGCGGACAAGGCGGTGCAGGAGACGGCGAGGGGCTGAGGCACGGCACGTCGGTGGGCNNNNTCGCCAGGTCCGGGGACCTACAGCGGCGGGAACCTGCCAGCCCAGGGGCGGGCCTGTTCAATCGCGGCACCCACGCGGAAGACCGAATGGTCCTGGTACGGGTGTCCGACGATTTGCACGCCGGTCGGGATGCCGACGTCGGCCAGGCCGCTGGGCACGGCCAGCACCGGGCAGCGGTTGGCGATGTTGAACGGTGCCGTCATGTGGGCCTGCCAATAGTGCTCCAGGTGCACGCCGCCGACGTCGATGCCCTCCAGGTAGTCGCCGTCGGCGACGAGCGCCGGGACCGCGGAAACCGGCGCCAGCAACACGTCGAAGCCCTCCATGGCCGCGGCCAGCTGCGCCTGGACCCGGTGTTCGGCCGTGAGTGCATCGAGCAGGCTGTTGCGCCCGGCCGCGGCGCGGGCGTCCGCCATGAACCGGCGGGTGTAGCTGGCCAGCTGGTCCTCGCTGCCGGCCGTCGCCTCCTCCATGGCAGGACCCAGAAGGTGCCCAAAGTGCGTGAAGATGGTCTCGCCGATCCCCCGGCTGGTCCAGGGCAGCTCGACCTCCTCCACGACGGCGCCGGCCGCGGACAGGGCCGCGGCGACGGCGCGGGTGTTCGCCTCCACGTCGGGGGCGACCGGGTAGTCCCCGAGCCGGAGGCACAGGGCGATCCGCATGCCCTCCACGGGGGCGAACGTGGTGGGAATCGGGGCGGTCTGGCCCACCGTGTTGTGGTCCACCGCATGTGGGCCCGCCATGACATTGGCCAGCAACGCGGTGTCCGCCACCGTCCGGGCCATGGGTCCGTCACCGCGGTACCAGTCCGAGGCCAGCGGACCGAGGCCGGGGATCCTGCCATAGGGCGCCTTGAACCCGACAGTTCCCGTGAACGATGCCGGCAGCCGGGTGGAGCCTGCGATGTCCGAGGCCGTGGCCAGCGGGGTCAAGCCCGACGCCAGCGCCGCCCCCGCTCCCCCGGAGGATCCCCCGGGCGAGTAGTCGGTGTTCCACGGATTGCGGGTGATGCCCCACATGGGGCTGTGCGTGACGGTGGCGCAGCTGAATTCGGGCGACGTGGTCCGGGCGTGGATGATGCCGCCGGCGGACAGGATCCGTTCGACGACGGGGTGGTGCGCGGCGGCCCGGACCCCGGACTGTGCCATGAGGCCCTGGCTGAGGCTGCGTCCGGCGATCGCGTGCTTTTCCTTCGTGGCGACAGGCAAGCCCAGCAGGGCACTGTCGGCCGCGGAAGCCGGAGCCGGGTCGACGCGCTGATTGCCCAGGTAGCGCGCCTCGGCGGTGCGCGCGGCTGCGAGGGCGTCATCGAACATCGTCTCGGTGAGCGCGTTGATGTCCTGGTTGGTTGCCGAGGTGCGGTCGATCACCGCCTCCATCAATTCGACCGGGGAGAGCTCACGCGAGCGGAACAGGGCCAGCGCCTCGGTCGCGCCGAGGTAGTGCAGCTTGGTCATCGTCGTGCCGCCCGGAATCTCCCCGGCCGGCCACATCCGGGCGGGGAATCGTCCACGTGTACCCACTGCATCAGCAACTCCTGGACTAGATGTCGAGTCTCAGGCGGCAACCACCGCAAGCCCGCGACACACAGATCATCATGGTCTCCGAGGCCGCCTTCTCGTCCTCGGACAACAGGCTATCCCGATGATCCACGTCGCCGGAGATCACCCCGGTCTCGCAGGTCCCGCAAATTCCCTCGCGACATGAATTCAGCGGTGCATAGCCGTGGTCCTCCAGGGTCTGCAGGATGCTCTGGTCCACCGGGATCTCAAGAGTTGCTCCGTCGTTCAGTTCCACTACGAAGGCGTCCGATTCCGGTGAGGTGTCCCCGCTGGCCGTGCCGTCAGCGGAGGGATCGCCGGCGATGTCGGCCTGAGGCCCACCTGCCTGGTCTGCGACGAAACGTTCGACGCGCAGCAGTTCCGGCGCAGGCCAATTCTCCGCGGCGGCGAGCAGCACGCCAAGCAGGCCACCCGGGCCGCAGGCATATGCCACCATGCCGGGCGCGGGCACTTCCAGATGCCCGGAGAGGTCGAAGCGCCCGTCCACGTCATCGGCATGGATGCGTACCTTTTCGCCGAACTCCAACAGTTCGTCCAGGAACGCCATCGACGTCCTGCTGCGGCCCAGGTAGTCCAGCGTCCAGGGGACGCCGCCCGCCTCGGCCTCCCGCACCATGGCCAGGATGGGGGTGATACCGATGCCGCCGGCGAGGAACCGATAGGAACGCGCCGGGGCGAGCGCGAAGTTGTTGCGCGGTCCCCGGACGCCGATCACCGCGCCCGGCCGCAATGAGGTGTGGACGAAATTGGATCCCCCGCGTGAGGCGGGTTCGCGCAGCACTGCAACCCGCCAGGGCTGGCCGGGCCGGGAGCACAGGGAGTACTGGCGCACCAGGCCCGGTGCCAAGACGATGTCGAGGTGGGCTCCCGGCTGCCACTCCGGAAGCGTTCCGCCAGGGATAGGTTCGATCTCGAGCGACAGCACCCCCTCGGCTTCGAGCCGCATCGTCCGCACGATGGCATTCGTGACGGGCCCAGGAGCCGTACGGCCTGTCGCCGGGGCCGGAACGGGTTTCTGATCGGTGATGGTCATGTGGTTGTTGCCTTTCTGTCGTGGCTTGGGGCCGGTTGCGGTCCTAATGCCCGACGGATGAGACGAACGCCCGCGTACGGTCGTGGACGGGGTGGTCGATGACCTGGGTGGGATGGCCCTCTTCGACGATGTGCCCGTCTGCCATGAAGACCACACGGTCGGCTACTTCGCGGGCGAAGCCCAGTTCGTGGGTCACCACGACCATCGTCATGCCGGAAGCGGCGAGGTCCTTCATGACCTTGAGGACCTCGCCCACCAGCTCCGGATCCAAGGCGCTGGTCGGTTCATCGAAGAGCATCACCTTGGGTTCCATGCATAGTGCACGAGCTATGGCCACACGTTGCTGCTGCCCGCCGGAGAGCTGGCGGGGATATGCCGTTTCCTTCTCAGACAGACCCACCTTGGCCAGGAGGGCGCGTGCCCGTTGCGTCGCAGTCCCCTTGGATTCCCTCTTGACCTGGCGGGGAGCCTCGATCAGGTTTTCCAGGACATTCATATGTGGGAACAGATTGAAGTGCTGGAAGACCATGCCGATGTCGGTTCGCTGGCGGCAGATGTCGCGGGGGGATTGCTCGTGGAGCTTTGTCCCACGGAGGTTGTAGCCGATCACGTTGCCGTCTACGCGCATCCGGCCCCCGTCGACCGTTTCGAGGTGGTTGATGCACCGGAGCAGCGTGCTCTTGCCCGAGCCGGAGGGCCCGATGAGGCAGATGACCTCGCCCGGTGCAACGGTCAGGTCGATGCCTTGCAGCACTTGCAGGGGACCGAACGATTTGTGAATGCCTCGTGCCTCGATCATGGGTGCGGCGTTGCCCCGGGATACCGCCGGCTGCTGCACTGCTGCGGCACTCATTTTTTCTCCTTGAGGTGCGTGGATTCGGCCGGGACTGGAGCCGGGGCGTGGATGCTGAAGTACCGTCGCAGGCTTTGCCACGGTGTCGGTGGGAGCTGCCGGGAGTTGCCTCGTGCGAAGCGCCGCTCCAGGTAGTACTGTCCGATGGACAAGACGGTCGTCGCGAGCAGGTACCAGAGGCTGGCGACAATCAGCAGTGGAATGGTCTCGAAGTTGCGCGCATAGATGATCTGCGAGCTGTAGAGGATGTCCGGGACGGAGATCACGGAAACCAGCGAAGTGGTCTTGAGCATGCCGATGGTCTCGTTGCCGGTCGGCGGGATGATCACCTTCATGGCTTGTGGCAGCACGATCCTCCACATCGCCTTGAGCTTGGTGATGCCCAGCGCCTCGGCGGCTTCCGTCTGGCCGGAATCAACGGAGATGATGCCGGCCCGGACGATCTCGGACATGTAGGCTGCCTGGTTCAGGCCCAGGCCCAGGATGGCTGCCGCCATGGGACTGATCAGCGCGTTCGCGTCCAGCGCTACACCGGGGATACCCAACGTGATCACCGGGTACAAGGCGGCAAGGTTGAACCAGAACAACAGCTGCACGAGGACCGGCGTCCCCCGGAAGAAGTAGATGTAGAACCCCGCCGCGGACTTCACGACGAGATTGGAACTGAGCCTCATGACCGCCAGCAGGACGCCCAACACGATGCCGATGACCATGCTGATCACGGTCAGTTCCAGGGTGACCAGCAGACCCTGGCCGATCGAAAAGTCGCGGATATAGGTGGCCACCACGTCCCAGCCGAAGTTGGGATTGGTCATGACCGAACGCAGCACGAGAGCCGCGAGGAAGAGCACGATGGCTGCCGCCACCCATTGCCACGGATGGCGTGCCCTGACGACCTGCAGGCCGTCGTCATGTCCGCCGCCCCCAGCCTCCTGCGGGCCGACGGTGCCCGTCCGTCGGACCGCGGTGGCCGAAGCCGCGGATTCGGGCTCAGCAGTGGACGTGAATTTCCCGGTTTCCATGCTCATGACGATCGTCTACTTGCTGTACTTCGCGAAGTCGGCGGCATCGATTTGGGTCCGAGTGGGGACCTTCCAATCGGCGTAGACCTTGCCGTAGGCCTCCGAGTCCAAGAGGTCCTCCATGGCCTTATCCAGCGCCTTGGTCAGCTGCGAATTCTTCTTGACGGCCAGGCCGACACCGGCGCGCTGGTAGTCCATATCGCCGGCAACCTCGAACTTGCCCCCGGATTCCTCCCCTTGGAAGGCCAGTGACACGGAATCGGAGAGTATCGCGTCGACACGACCGGAAATCAGGGCAAGATTGGCGTCCGACTGCCCGGGGAACGTCTGGATGTCGATGGCCGGCTCGCCGGCCGCGACGCAGTCCTTCGAGAATTTCGGCCCCTGGGTCAGGGCCTGGGTGGAGCCTTTTTGCGCGGCGATCCGTTGCCCGCACAGGCTCTTGTCCGTCAGCGAGAGGTTCTTCGGGTTCCCGGTTGCCACGCCGATCGCCGTTCCCCCGGCCATGTAGGGGACGAAGTCGACCGCTTTCTTCCGGTCGGCGGTGATCGAAAAGGAGGAAACCCCGACGTCGTACTTGCCCGAAGTGAGGCCGGGAAGGATCGTGTCGAAGGTCGCCGCGGTGTGCTCGGCCTTCAGCCCCAGGCTGTGCGCCACGAGGTCGGTGAGGTCGATGTCGAATCCGATGAGGGTCTTGTTGTCCGTGTCCATGTACTCGAAGGGCGGGTAGGTCGGGTCGGAGGCGAAAACGAGCGTGCCCGAATTACGGATCGATTCGGGCAACAGCGCCCTAGCCTCCTCGTTGACGGGCACGGCGTCGCCCACGTCGGATGCCCCGGCCTGCTGGCTTCCGGTGTCGGAGGTGGTCTCGGCGGAGGCATTGGTGCAGGCCGCTAGACCCAGGGCGCTGGCGAGGAGGAGGGGAATGACTGCGGCAGAGCGGCGATTCATGGAGAACATGATGACCTTTCACGGTTCGGCGGTGCTTGGAGGGAGGTGGTGCCGTGGTGCTGGTTCAGTCGCGATGGTGCTGCGTTGTGCTGCTGTTGGTCGGGTCGGGGTGGAGACCGGTGGTGGGATCACTCCGCCGGAAACGGAGGATTTCAGGGCACCCAGCGCAGGGCGCGTGGCCCCGTGGGCGTCAATTGGAAGACCGTGGCCTCGGAATCTCCACCGTCGAGGGAGATGCGGACTTCTTCGTCGTCTTCGCCTTCCAGAACGAAGACGTCTCCCGGGCGGATCCAGCGCTCCCAAGGTCCTCCTACGGAGGCAACGAGGGCCTGACCGTCGAGGACCGTGACGACCACGACCTGGCCGGACGATCGGTGGACGGTCCGGCTCTCATCACCGGAGAGTTGCGTGTTTTCGGCCCCCAGGAAAGCTTCGTCGGTTTCCACGACGGCGACCGGTCCGGTCTCTTCGTCGCGCAATCCCACGGTCCAGCGCCAGGGGTCACCACGTTCTCCGGTATCGGGACAGGCAGCGAGTACCCGGCGGTCTCCTGCGGAGTCGTCCTTTCCCAGGGCATTGGCCCGAACGAGCATCCACATGGTTATCGCGCCCCTGCCGTGACGGAGGCGGGGGCCTTTTCGGATGTGGCCTTGGCCTCGGCGCGCAGCAGGGCGGCCAGGATCCGGCGCGCCTTGGCGACGCCGCCGTCCTGGGCGATCAGGACATCGAACTCCCCAGCGGGGCGGGTCTGCATCCCCTGCTCCTGGGCTTCCAGGGCGTCGGCATCTTCCTGGAGGACCGTGGCCAACCCGCCCTTGAGCTGTTCGGTCGCCTCGGTGTTCTCGACGGCGAAGTTGCGGCTGAACGCGTAGTAGTACCAGGAATTGTGCTCGTCGATGGGGGTAATGCCGTTCAGCACCTTGATGAGGTAGCCCTCCTCGCGTGGCTGCCCTTCCCCCGTAATCCCCGAGTGAAGGACATGCAGGTTCGGGACAAAGAACTCGGTGCAGTGGAAGCGATCATAGTTCCCGCTGATGCCCATGGTCTCCGCGTACAGCGGAGGCGCCTCCACGGACGGCATCAGGCGATCGACGTTGACCACATTGCCCTCGACCTCGACGGTGATGCCGTGCTCGTAGATGTAGTCGTCACCGACGGTGGTCTTGTGCAGGAAGGACTCGTGGGTCAAATCCAGCAGGTTGTCATGGATCAGCTCTGCCCGGCACTTGAAGTGCACGGAGTGCGTGACGGTCGCCCAGCCGGGATCGACCATCCAGTGTGTGTCCGGGATGTCCGCCGGGTCGGCATCCTCGGGGGCACCCATCCAGATCCACACCCAGCCGTCCTTTTCGTGGAGCGGGTAGGACGCAACTCGTGCCCTCTCGGGAATGGTGCTCTGTGCCGGGACCTTGGTGCACGCCCCATCCGCACCGTAGGTGAAGCCGTGGTAGCCGCATTCGATGGAGTCGCCGATCGTGCGCCCTGCCGAGAGCGGGAAGGCACGGTGGGCACACCGGTCGACGAGAGCAACCGGCTTGTCCCGGCTGGTTCGGAAGAGCACGACGGGCTGCTCACAGATGACGCGACGGACGGGTTGGCGGGTGACTTCCGTGCTCCAGGCCGCCACGTACCAGGTGTTCAGAACGTACATTTCATTCCCTTCTCGAATGTGTATACACTGTATTCAGAGCTTCGTTGTGATGTCAATCACCACTTTGGAGTGAGGGAAGACAACGATGGCCGAGAATGGGACCAGCGCCCGGCAACCGCCGGGAGAGCTCGATCGCCAGGAGTGAGGAATGCGGAGATGAGCGAAGCAGGACCGGGCCAGCCCCTGGCCGCCCAGGTGTACGAGGCAGTCAGTGATGACATCGTCGCAGGACGCCTGGCCCCGGGGACCCCGTTGGGCCAGGTGCAGCTGGCCGCGCGATTTGACGTGTCGCGTACCCCCGTTCGCGACGCACTCACCCAACTCACCACTGATGGCCTAGTTCGCCTGGTTCCGGCCAAGGGCTATTTCGTCAACGATCTCTCGCGCAACGACGTCAGCGACGTCTTCGCGGTGCGCTTTGCCTTGGAATCACTTGCCTTCCGTGAAGCATTCGGTCACCACACCCCACGCCAACTGCACCACCTGAAGATGCTCGCCTCCGAAACCCTGCTGGCCAGCTCCGACGACGGCACCGAAGTTTTCGACATTTCCCTGCAGTACCACCGCGCACTCATGGAACCCTGCGGAAACCCCTACCTGCTGGAGGTGCTCTCCGACGTCTGGTCACATCCGATCCAACGTCGCATCACCCTGACGTACCGTCCCGGCCCCGAGCACATCCAGCGCATCGCCGGAGACCACGCAGCCATCGTCCGGCACCTGGAGGAGGGCAACCTCGAAGCAGGACTCAAGGTGCTCCAGGACTGCCACAACCCCGATGACCACAGGGGAGCGCCGTTGGCGATCTAGCAGTACGCCGCTTCTGATGCCTGGCGTTGGCCGAAGTGGTCGCACATTTGCAGGCCAACGCCCCACCACCACACGACTGTCCACGTCAACCACCTCGGAACAAGGGAGTTTCCATGAACGACGCACCAACCATCAACGCTGGCGCGAATAGCCCGGGTCCGGCAACACCAGCACCTGCCGCCGACGCGGCCCTTGACACGCCGGCGCTCTCCGGCCTGGCCACCGGCGCCACGGCATTGGCGCCGGAACTTGTCGAACTGCGCCGGGAGATCCACAGGCAGCCCGAGCTCGGCCTGGACCTCCCCCTGACGCAGGCTTCGATCCTGCGCCGCCTGCAGGACCTGGACGGCCTGGAAATCACCACCGGCTCGCGCCAGAGTTCGGTCACCGCCGTGCTGCGCGGCAGGGCACCCTACGACGGCGAGCGGCCGGTTATCCTCTTGCGCGGGGACATGGATGCACTGCCCGTGCTGGAGGAGACCGGCCTGGACTTCTCGTCCGCCGTCACTGGCCACATGCATGCCTGCGGCCATGACCTGCACGTCGCCGGACTATACGGCGCAGCGCGGCTGCTCCACGACCGTCGCGACGACCTGGTCGCCGACGTCGTCTTCATGTTCCAGCCCGGCGAAGAGGCATACCACGGCGCCCGATACATGGTCGAGGACGGCGTCCTCCAAGCAGCAGGCCGGCGCGTGGACAGCGCCTATGGCCTCCACGTTTTCTCTGCGACCTACGAGTCGGGGGTCTTCTACTCCCGCCCCGGCCCCCTGATGGCCGGCTGCGAGGAGTTCTTCGTGACGGTACACGGCGCCGGCGGACATGGCTCACTCCCCCACTTGGGCAAGGATCCCGTTCCGGTGGCTGCCGAAATCATCGTGGCACTCCAGACGCTGGTCACCCGCGGCTACAACGTGTTCGACCCGGTCGTCGCCACCGTCGGCCGGCTCGAAGCGGGCACGGCGGGGAACATCATCCCCGACGCCGCAACCTTCGACATCAGCCTCCGGCTGTTCTCCCCGGAAAACAAGAAAAAGCTGCTCGTCGATGTTGCGCGGCTGGTGGAGGGCATCGCCTCGGCACACGGGTTGACTGCCAGTTACACCTTGGCCCCGGATTATCCGGTCACCATCAACGACGACGTGGAGCATCGATTCGCCCAGGACACCGTCCAAGCCCTGCTAGGGGATGAATCCTTCCGCGAACTGGAATTCCCGATGCCCGGATCGGAGGACTTCTCGCACGTCCTCAACGAGGTCCCGGGTGCCTTCCTGGTGCTCGGCGCGAGGATCGGCAATTCCCAGGAGACCAACCATTCGCCGCGAGCCGACTTCGACGAATCGGTGCTCCCGAAGGCCGCGGCGGTTCTCGCCGGGCTCGCGCTGGCCAGGCCAGGCTGGAGTTGCTGAACGGCCTGTGCCTGCCATGACGTCTTCAGGGGAACGCCGAAAGGTGAGGTTGACCGGTGCCCGCGCGCCCGGCCGCTCCACCTCTTGACAGCGAATCGCCGTCGTCGCCTACTTGATCCCATGGAGACGCCCGGGCCGATCACCGTCACCCCCGTCCACGTCGGCGACCTACTGGTCGCCGAGGGCGAGCTGATGCCCGTCTACGTGCACGTCATCGACCACCCCGACGGACGCGTGCTCGTCGACACCGGCATGACCGAGCTCCATCCCGCGGTTGCCGACATGGACCCCCGTCTGCGGCCACTGGACCAGCAGGATGTCGACCTCGCGGGCATCGACCTCGTCGTCAACACGCACCTGCACTTCGATCATTGTGGCGGCAACCACCTCTTCGCCGGCCGTCCGATCCATGTCCAACGCTGGGAGCTCGAGGACGCGCGGACCCAGGTCGACTACACCATCCGCGCATGTGTCGATGCCCCCGGAGTGGAGTACGTTCCCGTCGAGGGCGAGCTCGAGCTGCTGCTGGGCATCCGCCTGCTGCCGGCGCCCGGCCATACCCGCGGATCGCAGATCGTGGTCATCGGGACCGGGTCGCATCCCACGGTCATTGGCGGCGACACCGCCGTGTGGTTCGGCGAACTCGATGATCCCCGGACCGAGGGCCAACGGCTGATCCGTTCCCTGGATCCCGCACGGGTATGGCTCGCCCATGCGCGCGACCCCTGGGAAGGCGGGATGCGGGACGAGCCCACCTCTAACGCCTGAGGACCAACGCGGATCCAGGTGAGCCGCCCACACCCGCCGGTCAACACGGAGAGAAGGGAACGACGGCGATGCTCGTCATGCGCGCGGAAATCCGGGATTACCTTGTACCCCCGGTCTCCGTGCGGGAACGTCCGAGCCGCCCTTGACCTTCCCGGAGGGCTACCCTAGATTGAGAGCTAGATCACATTTTTACAGAGTTTTTAAGACGATTCTTGTCAATTTCCGAGTTCTTCGCCTAGGTCTGCCTCCGGAGCGTGATAGTCGTGACAAACGTCGGCCTGCTGTACGTCGGTGCAGTGCTGTTCATCAATGGATTGATGCTCATCGGACTCGTGCCGGGCAAGTCGGCGGCCATCCTGAACTTCTTCGTGGGAGCCATGCAGGTCGTCTTCCCGACGATCGTGATCCTGCAAGCTGCCGGCGACATCCCCACGATCCTCGGTGCATCCGGGCTCTACCTTTTCGGGTTCACCTACCTCTACGTCGGTTTCAACCAGGTCTTCGGCCTACCCGGGGAGGGACTGGGCTGGTTCTCGCTTTTCGTCGCCATCTGCGCCGTCGTCTTCGCCTTCCTGCAGTTCACCACCGTCGGCGATCCGGTCTTCGGGGTGCTGTGGCTGCTGTGGGCCATCCTCTGGTTCTTCTTCTTCCTCCTCCTGGGCCTGAACATGGAGCACCTGACGATCTTCACCGGCTGGTTCACCGCCATCGTCGCCCACGTCACCGGCACCATTCCCGCACTTTTCCTCTTGACCGGAAAGTTCGAACCCACTGCCGGAGCCGCATGGTGGGCGGCAGCAGGTGGCGTGGTCTCCGTCCTGGTCGCCATCGTCATGGCCCAGCGTGCCCGCCGGACCGCCGCGGCACCGGACGCCACCGCGGAGGTGGTCGCCTGAGTAGCGCCACCACCGGGCCGCCCGCCACCCAGGCTCCCTGACCTGCGGCCCGATTTCTTCCCGAGGGAGCCGCACCGCGATGAACCAGGAGCAACTGTGCCCCTCTACGAATTCCGCTGCCCCGATGGCGACGTCTTCGAGCAGTCCCACCCCATGGACCGACGGCCCGATGAGGCCTCCTGCCCCACCTGCGGACAATCATCCCGTCGCCGCATGCCCAGCCCCCGCCTCTCCATCGCCGGCGGCTCGGCCTATGGGCTGATCGACGCCACGCGCCGCAGCGCGCACGAACCAGAAGTTGTTTCCACCCTGCCCACTGCTCCACGCCGCCGCGGCGCCGGCTACACGACCAATCCGCTGCACCAGAAACTCCCGCGCTCCTGAATCGGCGCGGACCGCCCGGTCCCTGGATCGGACTCACAGATAGGGAAGATGACATGCCTGAAGTGCTCTTTTCGCTCGATTCGAACAAGAAGTTCAAGGACCAGGAAAAACTGGGGCACAACCGGTGGCACCCCGAGATCCCCCCGGTAGCCACCGTCAAACCCGGCGACGTGTTCCGCGTCGATTGCCGGGAGTGGTTCGACGGCGCCATCGTCAACGACGACTCGGCCCAGGACATCCTCGATGCACCGCTGCTGACCGTCCACACCCTCAGTGGCCCCTTCGCGGTCGAGGGCGCCAAGCCAGGCGACCTGCTGATTGTCGACATCCTGGACGTCGGACCGATCCCGCAAGAGGACTCCGGTCCCTTGGCCGGCCAGGGATGGGGCTACACGGGGATCTTCTCCAAGAACAACGGCGGCAGTTTCCTCGTCGACCAGTTTCCCGACGCCTACAAGGCCGTGTGGGACTTCCAGGGCCAGGTGGCGACCTCGCGGCACGTCCCGGAGGTCTCCTTCGAGGGACTGATCCACCCGGGCCTGATGGGCACGGCACCGTCGGCGGACCTGCTCGCCAAGTGGAACAAGCGCGAGGGCGACCTCATCGCCACGGACCCGAACCGCGTCCCGCCACTGGCACTACCGCCGGAGGCAGAACATGCGGTGCTGGGCGGCCTGCCCCGCGACCAGTGGGGCAGGGTCGGCGGCGAGGCGGCGCGCACCGCTCCCCCGCGCGAGAACGGTGGCAACCAGGACATCAAGAACCTGTCCAAGGGAACCCGCGTCTTCTACCCGGTGTTCGTCGACGGGGCCAACCTCTCGGTGGGCGACCTTCACTTCTCCCAGGGCGATGGCGAGATCACCTTCTGTGGCGGCATCGAAATGGGCGGCTTCATCGATCTGCGGGTCGACCTGATCCGCGGTGGCATGGAAACCTACGGCGTCAGCGAGAACGCCATCTTCATGCCCGGCCGGGTCGAACCCCAGTTCAGTGAGTGGCTGGCCTTCTCGGGCACCTCGGTGACCCTCGACGGCGAGCAGCGCTACCTGGATTCGCACCTGTCCTACCAGCGCGCCTGCCTGCACGCCATCGACTACCTGGCCAAGTTCGGCTACGCCCCGGAGCAGGCCTACCTGCTCCTCGGTGCGGCGCCCGTGGAAGGACGGCTCTCCGGGGTGGTCGACATCCCGAACTCGTGTTCGACGATCTACCTGCCAACCGCGATGTTCAACTTCGACATCCGGCCATCGGCGGATGGCCCGCACCAGATCGACGCCGGCATCGGAGCACCCCGGGCGGCCAACAACGGCTGACCCGGGACACACGCCGGGCGTCCTGGGGAACGCCCGCCGGCCGGACGGCGCAGCCTTGCGCCGTCCGGCTGTACGTGCGGAGGAACCGGTCGCGCACCTGGCGAAACAAGCCGTTTCGCGGCGACACCTTCCATCACGAACTGGACGGCGCCTCGGCCCCGACGATCGCGGCCAGCAGGCCGGGGAAGCGCTCCTCGAGGCATGAGCTCCGCAGGGTGTTCAGGATCGCGGTGCCCTGGTAGCGCTGTTCGATGATTCCTGCCAGGCGCAATACGCGGAAATGGTGGGTGGCCGTGGATCGGCTGACGGGCAGCTCGAAGGCGATGCAGGCCTGGTCGTGGCAGCCGTTCGCCAGCTGCACCACGATCCGCCGGCGCATCGGATCGGCCAACGCCGAGAGCACTGCGTCCAGGTTCAGCTCCACGACGTCGGGGTGCTCCAGGGTGCGGGGGGTGCTCATCAATCCATCTTCGGTCAGGGGGTGGAATTCGCTACGACGATGATCATCGTACTACGATGGTTCTCGCACTTCAGTCCCCCACCTCGAAGGACATCATGCAGACCGTCAACGCCTACGCAGCACCCGCGGCCGGGGAACCCCTGGTCCCCACCACCATCGAGCGCCGCGACGTCGGCCCGAACGACGTGCTGATCGACATCAAGTACGCCGGCATCTGCCACTCCGACATCCACACCGTCCGCGGCGACTGGGGCGACCAGCAGTACCCGCTGGCCCCCGGACACGAGATCGTCGGCCTCGTCGCCGAGGTCGGCTCCGAGGTCACCACCCACCAGGTCGGCGACCGCGTCGGCGTCGGCTGCATGGTCAACTCCTGCGGCGAATGCGCCAACTGCCAGCGCGGCGAGGAGCAGTACTGCACGCAGGGCAACATCGGCACCTACGGCGCGGTGGACCGCGACGGCACGATCACCCAGGGTGGCTACTCCACGGCAGTGGTCGTCGACGCCGACTTCGTGCTCTCCGTCCCGGAAGCGCTGGACTTCGCCTCCGCCGCCCCGCTGCTCTGCGCGGGCATCACCACCTACTCCCCGCTGCGCCACTGGAACATCGGCCCCGGATCCCGCGTCGCCGTCGTCGGCATGGGCGGCCTGGGCCACATGGGCGTGCAGATCGCCCACGCCCTGGGCGCCGAGGTCACGGTCCTCTCGCAGACGCTCTCCAAGCAGGAGGACGGCAAGCGCTTCGGCGCGGACCACTACTTCGCCACCAGCGACCCGGAGACGTTCACGCAGCTGGCCAGCTCGTTCGACTTCATCCTGAACACGGTCAGCGCGGAGATCGACCTCAACGCCTACCTCTCCCTGTTGGACGTGGACGGCACCATGGTCAACGTCGGCGCCCCGGCGGCCCCGCTGCCCGTGGCAGTGTTCTCGCTGATCCCGAAGCGCCGCTCCTTTGCCGGTTCGGCCATCGGCGGCATCCGCGAAACCCAGGAGATGCTCGACTTCTGCGCCGAGCACGGCATCGCCCCGGCCACCGAGCTCATCGGCGCCGATCAGATCAACGACGCCTACGAGCGCGTGCTCGCCTCGAAGGTCCGCTACCGCTTCGTCATCGACACCTCGACGCTCGGCTAACGACACAGGAGCACTGAGTACGACGGCGGCGCACACGTTGCGCCGCCGTTGGTCGTTCACGGGGCCTCGCCCGGGGACTGCGCGGGCACGACGGTTGCACACACTACCCCGCCTTGTCAGGGCGATCCCGGGTCAGTCCGGACCATTCCCCATTCCGGTGTCACCAGTAACCGCATGCTGCGACAGCCGTGCTGCTGGACCACCACGTCGGCGCCGCTCTCGGTGGCGTCGAGGAACAGTACCGCCAGCGGTTCGGAGACGACGCAGCTCTCACCCAGGTCTGGCTGCAAGAGTCGCTGCCCGGATTCCGTGAGCGTCATCATCCGGACCGGGGGCTCACCGACCACCGCCGGGCTGGCCAACGACTTCAACGCGGCGGCCGGTGGATTCGCAGCCCAGATGAACAGCAATAGCCCAGCGGCGGCGACCACGGACCCCGCGCCCACCATCCAGGCCGCTTTACGCCAGGTTCGGGCCAACTTGTAGTACGACCCGACCTGCAGGACCTTCTGCACGATGTCGGAAACATATCGCGCTTGGATGTCGGCGCTTTCCGACAGTTTCTTTGACGTCGTGCTTCCTTCCTTCAGGTTTTTCTGGACGGCTAACTGACGCGCTCCAACGGCTTCGATGTACTCCTTGCGCAGTGCTTCAACATCAGTCCGCCCTTCCAACAGCGCTGGGTCGTCAAACTCAGGCCGTCCATTCTTCAAGATGGAAAGCCGCACCGGTTTAGTGGTTGCCGTCCACACCGCGCCAGCCAATATGAGAATCGTCCCTGCGGCGGCCAGTCCTCCGCCCCATGCAGCCTGCGTGAAACGCGGCGACCCCGGCATGAGCGAACCGATACTGCTGAACTGGGTTCCGGCGATGAGTATCCCGCCCAGGGCAGCGAGGCTGACAGTCAGCCATTTTGCCGTCTCCCGAATACGGTCTCCTGCGACCACCAGCGGGGGTTTTTCGCTGTCCATTACCTCGTCACCGCCCGCCGCCCACAGGAAGGGGCCATGCTGAGCCGACTACGCGTTTTCTGGTTCATCGCGTGCCCCGGCTTCCCACGCCGGTTCGATCGCCACCGCGTTCAGAGGCGACGGAAGTTTCGTGGGTACGTAGAAATTCGAAGACCCGTTGACCGTCTCCGCAGCTTCCTCGTCGGGCTCGATGTCGACTTCATCGTTCATCAGGACTCGTGGAACACCCGGTGCTGTTCCCGGCGGATCCCCCGAATACACGTCGATCGTCACGTCATCGTGAGTAAATTGCAGGTGCTTCCGCCCTGCCATGTAGACCTCGATGAACTTTGCCATGGCCCGTCTCCCCTCGGATACCAAACCAGCACCACCCGATGGGTGCCGAAGACACGCAGGGACGGGGCTGTTCCCACAGTATGCATGCGGCGGATGCCTTTGACCATGGAGCCGGTGCCATGAAGATCCTCAGCCAACACCTCAGGGTGGTCTCCGAGGTTGCCGCGGACCTCTCCAGCTAGGAACGCGGAGCGCTCCTTCCCCAGC
>NZ_BAAAIV010000001.1:16131-19699 GCF_039526245.1 Arthrobacter rhombi | reverse complement strand
CCCCCCCCCCCGTCGTTGCTTTAAGGGGTTTCGGCCGGGAACTGCGCGGGGGCGGGCAGCTGCGCGGGCCGTGGTGCCGAGGGCCGGCGCGTGCGCTGGATCCCGCGGGCGGCCGCCAGCCGGGTGATGACCAGCACGAAGACGGCGGTCATCGCCAAGGAGGCGAGCAGGTCACCGACGTGCAGGTCATCCGCGTTGGCGTCGGCTGCCCCGAAGGCGACGAGCACGAAGATCGTCGTGTTGCCCACGATGTGCAGCGCCAGTGCCGCTTCCAGGCCGCCGGTCCTCCAGGTCAGCCAGCCGGCGGCCAGGGCGAAGACTGCGATGTCGATCTGGCCCAGCAGCTCGTAGTCGTGACCGACGACGAAGAGCGGGATCGGCAGCAGGATCGCGAACGCCGGGTGGCGCAACCAGCCGCCCAGGCTCTGCATGAGGTACCCACGGAAGACGTACTCCTCGGCTGCCGCCTGGATCGGGACCAGCAGCAGGGCAGCCGCCAGCACGGCCAGGGTCCTGCCGCCGTCGTACATCGGTGTGGCCTCGGTGCCGGTGGCGGGCAGCAGCAGGAAGATGCCCTGCGCCACGAGCTGCACGAGGATGGCCACCGCCACGCACCACAGCAACCACGTCCAGCGCAGCCGCCCGGCCACCGAGGAGAGCAGGCCCACGGGCCGGGTCCCGAGCACCCGGGTGGCCAGCCAGAGCGCGGGCAGCATCAGGGCGATGGAGCCCAGCGAGAGCACAAGCGTGGCCGGGTCGTTCAGGTCCAGCGTCTCGGAGGCGTAGAAGCCGTCGACGCCCTGCTCGATCCCGGGGACCAGGACACTGGCGATCATGAGGCCGATCAGGGCCACCAGCAGCAGCGCCAGGTAGAAGCCCAGCGCCGTGGCGCCGACCGCCAATGGCCTCCACCACCGGTAGGTGGGGCGTTCGCGCGCCAGCCGGTGGTAGGCCAGCGGCTCGGGCGGCTCGGCGGATGGGGTGCGTGGCGGGTCCAGGGGGTGGGTGCTCGTCATGGTCCCCATCCTTCCCGGTCGGTGGCGCCTGGCGCATCCCCCGCGGTGGTGATGTGGCTTCCGGCCCGAAGGACTACACCGATTCCGTCCTGCGGGATGACGCGGGACGGCCGGCCCGCTCGATAGGATCTCTGGGGTGAGCATCCCCGAAATCCGCGTTCCGCACGGCACCCGACTGCGCCGGGCGTGGGGCGGCATCTGGCGTCTGCTGGTGGTGGTGGTGTCGGGGGTCCTGGGGTTCACCATCACGTACGGCATGGCCATCGAGGGCGTCGATCCGGCGGGCCCCGGTTCCGGCGCGCTGGCGGTGCGCATGGGACTCGATGCGTTGCTGGGGCTCGGCGCGCTGATCCTGTATCCGTTCAGGCATCGGGCCCCGCTGGTCATCACCGCGGTCATCGTCCTCTGCGCCGCGGCGTCCACGCTGGGTGCCGGCGCCGCCTGCCTGGCCATCGTCTCGCTGTCCACGCGCCGGCGCTGGCAGGAAATCAGCGTCATCGCCACGCTCTCCGTGGCCACCGGGATGGCCGTCGAATACCTCCTGCCACTCGAGGGGCCGCAGGAACCCTGGTGGCTGCTGCTCCTGCTCGGCGTGGGATTCACCGCGGTGCTGGTGCTGACCGGGATGTACATCGGGGGCCGCCGCCAGCTGCGCCGCGCGATGCAGGCGGAGATCGAGGGAAACCGCAGGACCCACCAGGCCCAGCTGGAGCAGGCCCGGGCCACCGAACGCACCCGGATCGCCCGCGAGATGCACGACGTCCTGGCCCACCGGCTCTCGCTCGTGGCGCTGCATGCCGGGGCGCTGGAATACCGCACCGATCTGCCGCGCGAGCAGATCAGCGAAACGGCGGGGATCGTGCGGGCCAACGCCCACCTGGCCGTCAACGAACTGCGCGAGGTCCTCGGTGTGTTGCGCGATCCGCAGGCCACCGCGGAGCACTCCCACACCACGGCTCCCCCACCCACGCTGGCCCAGCTGCAGCAGCTGCTCGCCGAGAGCCGCGGCGCGGGAACGCCGGTGGTCCTGGACGCCGCACTCCCGAATCCGGACCTGCTGGAGACCGTCGAGGAGACGGCCAGCCGCGCCCTGTACCGGGTCATCCAGGAGGGGCTGACCAACGCCCGCAAACACGCACCGGGGCAGACGGTCCACCTGCGACTGGCCGGCACTCCGGACGGTTCGCTGACGGTGTCGCTGCGCAACGTGATCCCGGCACGCGGGCACTCCCCGGAACCCGGGACTCCCCCGGCGCTACCGGCCTCCGGGATGGGGCTGACCGGGCTCACCGAACGGTTGCGGCTGGTCGGCGGAACCCTGGCCACCGGCACCGACACCGAAGGCCAGTTCGTACTGGAGGCCCAGGTCCCATGGAACCGGTAGGCGAACGCATCCGGGTGGTGCTGGTCGACGACGAGCACCTGGTCCGGACCGGGCTGCGGCTGATCCTGGACGGGGATCCGCTGATCCAGATCGTCGGCGAGGCAGGCGACGGCGAGGCGGCGGTGCGCCGGGTGGCTGAGCTGGACCCCGATCTGGTGCTGATGGATGTGCGCATGCCCCGGATGGATGGGCTGGCGGCCACCCGGCAGCTGTTGGTGGGGAATCCGGCGCTCAAGATCCTGGTGCTGACCACGTTCGATACCGACGAACTGGTGCTGCAGGCCCTGGAGGTGGGGGCCAGCGGCTTCCTGCTGAAGGACACCCCGCCGCCGGCCCTGATCGAGGCGGTCCACCAGGTAGCCCGGGGACAACGATCGCTCTCCCCCGCTGCACTGGACCACCTGGTGGCCGCGGCCACCAGCACCCGGGGCCACGCGAGCGCCAGGACCGCGGCACTCGAGCGACTGGCCCGGCTCACCGACCGCGAACGGACCATCGCCTCCGCCGTGGGGCGCGGACTCTCCAACACGGAGATCGCCGACGCCCTGCAGATCGGCATCACCACGGTCAAGACCCACCTGGGACGGATCCTGGACAAGCTCGACGTCGGCAACCGCGTCCACCTCGCCCTGTTGGTCCACGACGCGGAATCCGGCGAGCACCGGCATTGACGAGTGGCCGGTGCGCCGCCTAGGGTCAGGCTGCTGCCCCGCCCACGGGCCGCCACCGGCCACCCCCTCCAGGAGCGATGCATGAAGATCCACCTGACCAGCGTGATGGTCGATGACCAGGCGAAGGCCGAGCAGTTCTACACCGAGATCCTCGGGTTCGTCGTCAAGCACGACGTCGACCTGGGCGCCGACCGCTGGCTGACCGTGGTCTCCCCCGAAAACCCCGAAGGCACCGAACTGCTGCTCGAACCCAGCAGCCATCCGGCGGCCCAGCCGTTCAAGGACGCTTTGGTCGCCGACGGCATCCCGTTCACCCAGTTCGCCGTCGAGGACGTCCACGCCGAATTCGAACGCCTGAAAGCCCTGGGCGTGCGCTTCACCCAGGAGCCCACCGAGACGGGCCCGGTGACCACCGCGGTCTTCGACGACACCTGCGGCAACCTGATCCAGATCGCCACGCTACCAGCCTGAACCTGGCGGTCCCTGTGCGACGGGGG
>NZ_BAAAIV010000001.1:0-16121 GCF_039526245.1 Arthrobacter rhombi | reverse complement strand
CCGTTTGGCTCTTTCCCGAGCCCCTTCCACGCTGCTCTTGACCTTCCCGACGGGCTGGCCTAGGTTGAGATCCAGATCACAGTTTGACAAAGAATTTCCGTCAATCCGTGTCGTTACCTGCTTTCTTCGCCTGGGTTCATCTCTGGAGCGTGATAGTCGTGACCAATGTCGGCCTGCTCTACGTCGGCGCCGTCCTGTTCATCAACGGACTCATGTTGATCGGCCTCATACCGGGCAAATCAGCGGCCCTCCTGAACTTCTTCGTCGGGGCCATGCAGGTCGTCTTCCCGACCATCGTCATCCTGCAAGCCGCGGGCGACATCCCGACCATCCTCGCCGCTTCCGGGCTCTACCTCTTCGGGTTCACCTACCTCTACGTCGGCTTCAACCAGGTCTTCGACCTGCCCGGCGACGGCTTGGGCTGGTTCTCGCTCTTCGTCACCGTGTGCGCCGTGGTCTTCGCCGTCCTGCAGTTCACCACCGTCGGCGATCCCGTCTTCGGCGTGATCTGGCTACTGTGGGCCGTCCTCTGGTTCTTCTTCTTCCTGCTGTTGGGCCTGCACATGGACCACCTGACGATCTTCACCGGCTGGTTCACCGCCATCGTCGCCCACGTGACCGGAACGATTCCGGCCATCTACCTCCTGACCGGGAAATTCGAGCCCACGGCGGGTGCCGCGTGGGCCGCAGCCGTCGGGGGCGTGATCGCGATTCTCGTCGCGGTCGTCATGGCCCAGCGAGCCCGCCGGTCCACCGATGCCGCGGGAACCCCCACGGAGGTGGTCGCCTAGGGAGCGCAACACCCACCGGGCCGCCCGCCTCCCAGGCTCCCTGACAGCGGCCCGCGTCAGTCCTGCGGGAGCCGCACCGTGAAGAACCAGGAGCAATAGTGCCCCTCTATGAATTCCGCTGCCCCGAAGGCGACGTCTTCGAGCAGTCCCACCCCATGGACCAACGGCCCGATGAGGCCTCCTGCCCCGCCTGTGGGAAGTCTTCCCGCCGGCGCATGCCCAGTCCCCGCCTATCGATCGCCGGCGGATCGGCCTACGGGCTGATCGATGCCACGCGCCGCAGCGCGCATGAACCCGAGGTGGTCTCCACCCTCCCGAATGGCCCACGCCGTCGTGGCACCGGATACACCACCAACCCACTGCACCAGAAACTCCCGCGTTCCTGAATCGGCGCGGACCTCCCGGTCAACTGACCGGATTCACAGTTAGGGAAGATGACATGCCTGAAGTGCTCTTTTCGCTCGATTCGAACAAGAAGTTCAAGGACCAGGACAAGCTGGGCCACAACCGGTGGCACCCCGAGATTCCACCCGTGGCCACCGTCAAGCCCGGAGACGTGTTCCGGGTCGACTGCCGCGAATGGTTCGACGGCGCCATCGTCAACGACGACTCGGCCCAGGACATCCTCGATGCCCCGCTGCTCACCGTGCACACGCTCAGTGGGCCGTTCGCGATCGAAGGCGCCAAACCCGGCGACCTGCTGATCGTCGACATCCTCGACGTCGGTCCGATCCCGCAGGAGGACTCCGGGCCACTGGCAGGGCAGGGCTGGGGCTACACGGGGATCTTCTCCAAGAACAACGGTGGCAGCTTCCTGGTGGACCAGTTCCCCGACGCCTACAAGGCGGTCTGGGACTTCCAGGGGCAGGTGGCCACCTCCCGACACGTCCCGGAGGTCTCGTTCGAGGGGTTGATCCACCCAGGCTTGATGGGCACTGCCCCCTCGGCCGAACTGCTGGCCAAGTGGAACAAGCGGGAGGGCGACCTGATCGCCACCGATCCGAACAGAGTTCCTCCGTTGGCGCTGCCGCCGGAAGCGGAACACGCGATTCTGGGCAGCCTGCCCCGCGACCAATGGGGCCGGGTCGGCGGCGAGGCCGCACGCACCGCCCCGCCGCGCGAGAACGGCGGCAACCAGGACATCAAGAACCTGTCCAAGGGAACACGCGTCTTCTATCCGGTGTTCGTCGACGGGGCCAACTTGTCGCTGGGCGATCTGCACTTCTCCCAGGGAGATGGCGAAATCACGTTCTGTGGTGGCATCGAGATGGGCGGCTTCATCGACCTGCGCGTTGATCTGATCCGGGGTGGCATGGAGACCTATGGCGTCAGCGAGAACGCCATCTTCATGCCGGGACGCGTCGAGCCCCAGTTCAGCGAGTGGCTGGCCTTCTCGGGCACCTCGGTGACGCTCGATGGCGAGCAGCGCTATCTGGATTCGCACCTGTCCTACCAGCGCGCGTGCTTGCACGCGATCGACTACCTGGCCAAGTTCGGCTACGCACCGGAGCAGGCGTACCTGCTGCTCGGTGCAGCGCCCGTGGAAGGACGCCTCTCCGGAGTGGTCGACATCCCGAACTCGTGTTCGACGATCTATCTGCCGACCGCGATGTTCAACTTCGACATCCGCCCGTCAGCGAATGGTCCACACCAGATCGATGCCGGCATCGGTGCCCCGCGGGCGGCCAACAACGGCTAACATCCGGGAGGAATCAGAAGGCGGGTTCATCGCCTCTCGACCGGACGGCGCATGGTGCGCCGTCCGGTCGCATGTCCGGTCTCCATGTCCTGGTACCGCTGACACGGCATGACGGGACATTTAGCTCTACCCCCGAACGCCAGGAAACCCTTCGGAAGATCCACCTGACCAGCGTGATGGTCGATGACCAGGCGAAGGCCGAGAAGTTCTACACCGAGATCCTCGGGTTCGTCGTCAAGCACGACGTCGATCTGGGCGCCGACCGCTGGCTGACCGTGGTCTCCCCCGAAAGCCCCGAGGGCACCGAACTGCTGCTCGAACCCAGCAGCCACCCGGCGGCCCAGCCGTTCAAGGAAACTCTGGTTCCCGACGTCATCCCCTTCACCCAGTTCGCCGTCGACGACGTGCACGCCGAATTCGAACATCTGAAAGCCCTGGGCGTGCGCTTCATCCAAGAGCCGACCGCCATGGGCCCGGTGACCACCGCGGTCTTCGACGACACCTGCGGCAACCTCAACCAGATCGCCACGCTTCCGGGCTAGAGATGGACGGGCTGACGTCAGGCCGGGCATCCATTGAGTGGATCGGCTGACAATTTCAGGCCCTTGCGAATCTTTTGGGCAGCGACCGCGGTGGCTGTTGAATCGGGGCCATGCGTGTAGACATCGACGAATTCGTACTTGGTCGCACTCACAGCAAGTTGGTTCAGCCAGGTGATCTCCTCGTAAAGCCCGTCAACGTATGTGGCCATGGGTTTGCGAATTGCCTTCGGCCAGACTTCGTCTTCATATTTGTCGATGGCAGACCGGTCGATGCTCCGTTGCTGTTTCGCCATCTTCTTGACCTGCTGCAGATCCAGCTTCTCGTAGGCGTAGCCCTTTTGCGCAGCAATCCACGTTGCATCCACCACGTCCCCCAGTTTCATCACGACTCTGTTTCGGGGACACGTCTGTCGCCGAAAGAGTTCGCCACCCTTGCGAACCGACAACTCGGGATGAGTGGTCGGCTGCGCTGCAACGGAGGCGGTCGGGACGGACGATTTGGAGGCCGTTGGCTTGCTCGACGAAACGCTGGGTTCCGACATTGGTACCGAAGCTGCGCACGAACTTAACGCCATCGCGACGATGATGATGGGTGCCATCAGTTTGCGCACGAATATCCCCCCAATATTTTTACTTGTATCTCACAGCATAGCGGGGTCATTCGAAGTGGATTGGTAGCCGAGCATGAATGCCAGTGACCATCTAGATGATCCGCTTCAGAGAGGCACTGCCCGATAGGTCGTCGGTTGCAGATCAAGCGCACCACGCAAGTTTCCAGATAGGCGGTAAGCGGGTGTTCGGTGCCCAGCACCTACGTGATGGTGTGGAAAGTCGTACAGTCGGTAGAGCCAGTACGTTTCGGGAGTGAGCTCCGAGACCCGGACCTCGTGATCCGTAATGAAAAAAGGTGTGGCCGCCCCATAGCGGGATGTCTTGACCTCGATATGCCGTTCCTTGCCAGTTCGGTCAAAGGACAAGACGTCAAAACCCAGACCGTCTCCACGAGTCGCCGCGACGTGTTCCACGCGGGCAGCCAGCTTTTTGAAGCCGGCTTGAAACAGGGCTCGCTCTTCAGTCTCGGCCACCATCAATTCGCCAGCTAACCCCAAACTGGCATTTCGAGCCTCGATTGCGGCGTAGTCCCGTTGCACGGCTCGAACCGCAGGGCTGTCTGGACGTTGCAGCTTGCCGATGGATAAGTCGGGTACGGGTCTGAATACCAAGTCAGTCGGGCCGATATCTCCATTGACGGGCGCCGGATGGTCCAAGCCTGCGAAGTCGGCCCTCTTTCGTTGAAGAATGTGCTCGGCTACCGCAACTTCCAAAGATGCTTGGTAATTGAACCGCGGAAGCAGCCCACGCAGGTGGGGCCATTTCAGGCGCAAAAGTACGGCTGAGATGTTCAGCATCTTGAACTCGTAGGCCTTCCAATTTCGGCCGAAGCGCCCAGCCAGGGATCGGTATGTCCCAGCCTTGTTGATCGGTTCTCCCCGTACATCGGCTAGGAATAACGCGAAGTAGGCCTCGATCGTTGCCCTGTTTTCCTCGTCCGACCATGCCGAGCCCACAACGGACCCCACCACCGCAATTCCTCCCCCAAGTTGAAACTACTCCCAGGCTAGTGGGAAAGTCCTGCAATTTCGATGGGGGCGCTGCACACTCGATACTCCGGCGCTGAGACGATTGGCTTACTGGTTCGAAAACGCTGCATCGAAGGACGCCGTCGGCCGCTTCCACAGCAGCTCGCGGATCTTGCCGACCGCTTCGGCAGCGCCGTGCAGCCGGTCCATGCCGGCGTCTTCCCACTCCACGGAGATGGGTCCGTCGTAGCCGATGTGGGCCAGCGCGCGGAAGGCGTCCTCCCAGGGGATGTCGCCGTGGCCAGTGGAGACGAAGTCCCAGCGGCGTCGCGGATCGCCCCACGGCAGGTGGGAGCCGAGGATTCCGTTGCGGCCCATCGGCGGGCGCAACCGGGTGTCCTTGCAGTCCACATGGTAGATCCGGTCGGCGAAGTCGCTGATGAAGCCGACGGTGTCGATCCCCTGCCAGAACATATGGCTGGGATCCCAGTTCAGGCCGAACGATTCCCGGTGGCCGATGGCCTCCAGCGTGCGGACCGTCGTCCAGTAGTCGTAGGCGATTTCCGAGGGGTGGACCTCGAGCGCGAACTTGACCCCTTCGTCGTCGAACACATCCATGATGGGGTTCCAGCGGTCGGCGAAGTCCTGGTAGCCGGCGTCGATCACCTCGCCGGCCACCGGGGGGAACATGGCCACGTATTGCCAGATCTTGGAGCCGGTGAACCCCACGACGGTGTCCGCGCCGAGCTTGCGGGCCACGCGGGCCGAGCGCTTCATGTCCTCGCTGGCGCGTTCGCGCACGCCCTCCGGCTCGCCGTCGCCCCAGACGTAAGGGCGCAGGATGCCCTGGTGGCGGAAGTCGATGGGGTCATCGCAGACGGCTTGGCCTCCGAGGTGGTTGGAGATTGCCCAGACCTTCAGTCCGTACTTATCGAGGATTTCCAGCCGGGAGGCCAAGTAGGAGTCGTCCTCGTCGGCACGCTGCAGGTCCAAGTGGTCGCCGGAGGCGGCGATTTCCAGACCGTCGTAGCCCCAGTCGGCGGCACGGCGGGCGAGGTCTTCAAACGGCATGTCGGCCCACTGGCCGGTGAACAAGGTGACGGGCTGTGGCGTCTCGGTCATGGGTTCCTCTTCGAAGGGGTGGTCGGGGGTTGGCGGGTTCACTGGACGTGTTGCACAGCGCGGTGGTCCGAAGCCGCGGAGACATCCACCCAGGCGTTGCTGCGGGAGGACTCCAACACGGCGGCGGTGACGATGGCCGCGCGCAGCCCGTCGGCGAAGGTCGGCAATCCGGCGGGCGCTCCCCCGGCGATCGTCGCGTAGGTGTCGGCGACAAAGGCGTTGAAGGCATCAAGATAGCCCATCGGGTGCCCGGCGGGAACCACCGAGAGCCGTACGGCGTCATCGACCAGCGATGGGGCGTCCCGAGCCAAGGTGGTGGATCCGGCTCGTCCTCCGAGCCAGAGCTCGTCGGGATGTTCCTGATCGAAGACCACCGATCCCCCGGCGCCTGCCAGTTCGAGCGTCAGGGCATTCTTCCGTCCGGCGTTGACCTGCGAGACCATGAGACTGCCGACGGCCCCGCCTTCCATCTCGACCATGCACACTGCGGCATCCTCGGTGAGGACCTGCTGTCCACCGCGAATCGGGTGGGAAATACCGAGTCGGGCATTGACCCGCACGATCCGCTCCCCCGCGATGAATTCGAGCAGGTCCACCAGATGCGATCCGATGTCGGCGAACGCCCGTGAGGGGCCCGCCGTGGCAGGATCCACGCGCCAGTCGGTATCGTCTTCCTGCAGCATCCAGTCCTGCAGGTAGTTCCCGCGAACGGTGAGCAGTCGGCCGATGCCGCCGCCGGCTGCCTCGTGGCGGGCCTGGCGGGCCATCGGATGGAACCGGTAGATGAACGGGACGGTGGCGGTGACGCCGAACCGTGCCGCGAGTTCGGCCAGCTCCGATGCCCCTTCCGGGGTGATGGCCAGCGGCTTCTCGCACACGACGTGTTTGCCGGCTTCCAGGACCGCGCGGGCATGACCTGCATGGGTGGCATTCGGCGAGCAGACGTGGACGACGTCGACTCGTTCCAGCAGTTCCTCCACGGTGGCGGCCGCATGGTCGATCCCCAGTTCGCGGGCAGCTTGCACTGAACGCTCGGGACGGGACGACACCACCGAGACGACGTCGGCACCGGCGGCCAGGGCCGCACGGGTATGGGTCTTGGCCATGAAGCCGCCACCGATGATGCCGACCTTCAGCGGGGCTGCAGATGGGTGGCTCACGAGGTGCTCCTTCGGGGTTGCACGGGGCGGCTCATTTGACGGATCCTGCGGAGAGTCCGGCCACCAGGTGGCGCTGGACGAGCATGAATCCGATGAGCACCGGCAGCGAGACCACCACGGAGGCGGCCATGAGCTGGTTCCAGTAGACGTCCGTCTGCGAGGCGTAGGATCGCAGGCCGATCGCCAGGGTGCGGGTATCGGAGTTGGTCAGCACCGAGGCGAACAGGACTTCGCCCCAGGCCGTGATGAAGGAATAGACGGCGACCGCGATGATGCCCGGCCGCGCGACCGGCAGGACCACGCGGATCAGCGCCCCGAGCCGGCCCGTCCCGTCGATCATCGCCGCTTCCTCGAGTTCCCGGGGAATGGAGGCGAGGAAGCCGGTCAGCATCCAGATCGCGAAGGGAAGCGAGAAGGTCAGGTAGGTCAGGATCAACCCCAGATACGTGCCGGAGAGCTGGAGCCCTACTGTCCGCTCGATCTGCGTGAAGATCAAGAAGAGTGGGAGCAGGAACAGGATGCCCGGGAACATCTGGGTGGAGAGGACCACCAGGGAGAACGTGCGCGCGCCCTTGAACTGGAAGCGGGACAGCGCATAGGCGGCCATGACGGCCAACACCACCGAGAAGAAGGTGGCGCTGACGGTGACGATGAGGCTGTTGACGAAGTAGTCGGCCAGCGGCACCGTCTTCCAGATGTCGATGTAGGGCTGGAAGGTGATGGTGCTAGGCCACCAGGTGAACAGGCCGCGTACGTCCTCGAGCGGTTTGACGCTGGTGATGAGCACGACGTAGAGCGGCAGGATGACGATGATCGACAGCCCGAGCAACCCGAAGGTGCGCAGGATGCGGAATCCGCGGGTCTCAAGCATTGGGTTCCTTTCCCTTCGGCATGACGAGTCGGATGTAGAAGGCAGAAACGATCAGGAGAACGATGAGCAGCATGACGCTCATGGCGCCGCCGACGCCGAAGTTCCAGTTGCTGAAGGACTGCTGGTAGATCAATGGCGAGATCAGCGTGGCCTCCGGCGGTGAGGCCGGACCGAACAACACGTACGGAACGTTGAATTGGTTGAAGATCCAGAGGGAAAGCATCAGCAACAGCACCGCGTTGGCCTGCTTGATCATCGGCAGGGTGATGTTCGTGAACTGCTTCCACAGGCTCGCCCCATCCAGCGCGGCCGCCTCATAGACCTCCCCGGGGATGTTCTGCAGCGCGGCCAGAAGCATCAGGAACGCGAACGGCCAGAACTGCCAGACGGTGACGATCACCATGACCCAGAACGCGTTGGAGCCCAGCAGCCAGAAGGGCCGATGATCCAGCAACCCCAGGTCGTCGACCAGGAACCGGTTGATGACGCCGTCGCGCTGGTTGAACATGAAGGCCCAGGCGATGGTGCCCACGTAGCTGGGCAGCGCATACGGGACCAGGAACAAGGTCCGCATGAGCCCGCGGCCCCGGAAGCTGGAGGAGAGCAGGACCGCGGCGAACATGCCCAGGGCCCAGGCCAGCGCCACCACGATGACCGTGAAGAGCAGGGTCCGTCCCAGCGCCCCGTAGAACTGGGTGCCGATCGGGCTCGAGGGACTGAGCCCGGCCACGAAGTTCTGGAATCCGATGAACGGTGCCTTGACCCAGTTCGCGATGCTCAGCTGGGTCAGCGCGATGAAGGCGATCCAGACCCCGAGGATCATCGGGATGATGTGGATCAGCAGCTCCATGATCGTCGCCGGAGCGACCATCAGGTACGGGAACAGGTCCTTCTTGCGCTTGCGTGGCGTGGCCGGCGGGGCCGACCGCCCCTGGGTAGGGGTGGCCGGCTCCGCCTCGGTGTCACGACGGTCCCCGGCTTCGAGGGTGGGTCCCATGGTCTATCCTTTCGGGCTTATCGGGGCGCGGGGGACGGTCTGGATCACATCTGCGTATTCGCGTTTTCGAGTGCCTTCTTCACGTCTGCCTCAGTGACCTTCTTGCCCTGGGCAATGTCGGCGAAGAGGTTCTTCACCGCGGTGCCGACCAGGGTTTCCATCTGGCTCTCGGACGGGTACAGCGGCATCGGCTGTGCGTGGTTGGCCAGGGTGTCCTTCTTCAGCGAGATCTCCTCGGATTTGAAGGCCGGGTCATCGTAAGCGGCGGTGACCACTGGCAGCGCGGTGTACTCCTTGTTGAGGTACTTCTGCTCGGAGTCGCTCGTCAGGTGCTTGACGAAGTCGACGGCGGCGGCATTGTTGTCCGAGTTCTCGAACACCGAGACGTTGATGCCGGCGACGTGGGACTGCGTGCCTTCCAAACCGGTGGCATCGGCGGTCATCATCGGAACCGGCGCCGCCTTCCAGTCCTTCATGTCCCGGGCGTTCAGCGTCTTGCCGGGAGCCTGGTCGAAGAACATGGCCGACTTTCCGGCGGCGAAGTCCTCCACCATGTCGGAGCCGTTCTGGGCTTCGGCCATCGACGGGTTGACCACGCCGTCCTCACCCATGAGCTGGACCCACTGGTTCACACCCTTGACGATGCCGTCGGCGGCGAATTGCGGCTTGCCGGCATCGTCGTAGAGGGCCGAGCCGTTCTGCAGACCGCGGATGAAGGCTGCGTGCGCGTTGTTGGTCACCGAGGCTCCCGCGAGGGACACGCCCCACTGGTCGGTCTTGCCGTCCTTGTTGGTGTCCTTCGTCAGCTTCTTGGCGTCGGCGACGAATTCCTTCCAGGTGGCCGGCGGGGTATCGATGCCGGCTGCCTTGAACATCTTCGTGTTGTAGTACATCGAGTAGCTCAGGCCGTAGAGCGGGACGGAGGTCGGTGCCTTGCCATCGGCGCCGCCGGTGGCCCAACTGGTCTGCACGAAGCGGTCCTGCCCACCGATCTTGTCCAGGGCGTCGCCTTCCCATGGCATGAAGGCACCGGAGGCCTGCAGGGACACGGCCCAGGTGTTGCCGATGTTCAGCACGTCGGGGCCATCTCCGGAGGATACGGCGGTCAGGATCCGGTTGTAGAGGTCGCTCCAGGGGATGACCTCGAGGTCGACCTTGGTGCCGGTTTCCTTGGTGTAGCGCTCGATCGACTTCTTCAGCACGCGTTCGTCGTCGGTGACCGACGTGCCCTGGTTCGAGGCCCAGTAGGTGATGGTTCCGCCGGCCTTGGCATCCCCGGTGTCTGCGGATCCGTTGTTGCCGCAGGCCGAGAGGCCAAGTGACATGGCGCCGATGGAGAGGACGGCAGCCCATTTCATGGTGCGTTTCATGACGGTTCTCTTGTTCTCTTCAGATGGTGCAGTGATGGAGGTGGTGCGGTGATGGACGACGACTGGCGTCGCCGGTGGAGGTCAGGAGACGGAGCTGCTGGCCCGGGAAGGATCCCAGTCCGCGTCGAGCGGGGCGGAGATCTGCACGGTGGAGGCGACATCGATGAATTGGCCGGAATCGGCGGCTTCGACCAGGGAGGCCATGACATCCAGGACATGGAAGGCGAGCTCTCCCGGAACACGTTCGGGTCGGTCCTCGCGGATGGCCTGGGCCAGCTCGGCCACGCCGGTCCCCCGGGTGAAGAACGATCCCGTCGCTTCCACGACGCGGGGCTCGCCCTCGGTCGTGTGGATGGTGGTCTCGCCGTCGAACATGTTGGGGTCGGGGAAGACCGCAGTTCCCTCGGATCCGGCGATCTCGACGAACCCTGCGCGGGGCAATTTGGAATCGAAGCTAAACACGGATTGTGCGCTGGCTCCGGATTCGAAATCGATCAGTGCACTGATGTGGGTGGGGACCTCGACGGGGAATTCGGTGCCGGCCTTGGGGCCGGATCCAATGGTGCGTGAGCTGCGGGCCTGTGAAGACAGGGCAGCTACCCGGCGGATGGGCCCGAAGACCTGGATCAGCGTGGTCAGGTAGTAGGGGCCGACATCGAACAGCGGGCCGGCGCCCTTGGCGAAGAGGAACTCTGGGCTGGGGTGCCAGGACTCGGGGCCGGGGACCTGGAAGAGGGTCAGTGCGGTGAGCGGCTGACCGATGGCCCCGTCGCGGACTTCGCGCAGCGCGGTTTGCAGACCGGCTCCGAGGAAGGTGTCGGGGGCGACGGCGACGCGCACGCCGGCTTCCTTCGCGGCGGCCATGAGCTGGCGGCCGGATTCGCGGTCCAGTGCGTAGGGCTTTTCGCCCCAGACGTGCTTGCCGGCGGCAACGGCCTGCAAGGCGACGTCGACGTGGACTGCGGGGATGGTCAGGTTCACGACGATCTCGACGTTGTCGGTGGCCAGCAGCTGCTCGTAGGAGCCCGAGTTCGGGACGCCCCACTTCTCGGCCTGGCTGGCAGCGCGTTCCTCGTCCAGGTCGGCGATGAAGACGACCTTCAGGTCGGGGAACTTTGTCAGGTTGCCCAGGTACTGGTCGCTGATGGTTCCGGCTCCAACGATGCCGACACCCGTGGTCGCGGCGCTCACTTGGTGCCTGCCAGGAAGGCGTAGGAGTCGGCCACGGCCTGCAGGACGTCGCCGTCGTGGTCATCGAGTTCGATGACGCGCAGGGCGTTCGGTGCCGCGGCGAGGATCTTGCCCACCGGCATGGAGCCGACACCGACGGCAACCTGCTCCTTGTCGTTCTTGTTCTTGGGACCGTCCTTGACGTGCAGGGCCTTGACGCGGTCACCGAGACGGGCCAGCAGGGCCGGGGCATCTTCGCCGCCGACTTCGGCCCAGTAGGTGTCGACCTCGAGGGCCACTGCGGATCCCACCTCGTCGGCGAAGACCTCCAGGGCGGCGACGCCGTCGATGCGGTTCTCGAGCTCGAACGCGTGGTTGTGGTAGCCAACAGCCAGGCCGTGGTCTGCAGCCTGGGCGGCGATGTCCTTCAGATCGCGGGCGATGGTGGCGACGGAATCACGGGAGGTCCAGCGGGATTCCTCGATGTGCGGATCGATGATGGTGGAGATTCCGAGGCGTTTCGCTGCTGCGAAGACGGCATCCAGATCGGCGTCAATGAGGCGGACGTGGGCGGTGGGTGCGGAAAGACCGAGGCGGGTCAGGTGCTCCTGGTATTCGGCAGCTCGCTCAACGAACGCGTAGGGCTCGACGTTGGTGAACCCGATGCCGGCAATCGCATCCAGCGTGCCGGGCAAGTCATCGGCCAGCTGCCCGCGGACCGTGTAGAGCTGGACGGAGAGACCGGGTTGGACCGAAGCGCCCTGCGCATCGGTGGGGTTCGGCTGCGGTGAGCGCCGAGTGGTGGGGCCGGACGTTGTCATGAAGTGAGCTCCTCTGGAGTGCGCGGTCGGGCGGTTCGTCGGCCGCTGCATCACTCAGCGTGAGCGGTGTCACATCGGCGTTGAATTGAGACTACGAGCACTTTTGACGAACGTCAAGCAAAAGCTGTAAGAATGTACTCAGAAGGTTCGTAGATCCCCGACGTCGTGCAATAGAGCGGCAATGACGATATGCAATGGCATGATCACTTCAAGCCACTGACCACTGAGACGACGTACGAGACGAGGAACCATGCCGATCGCGACGACCGAAAACGGCACCGCAGATCTGGCCAAGGCCGGGGAATTCCTGCAGCTCCTGCGTGACGGACGGCCGCGGACCCGCGCCGAACTGGCCCAGGCCACCGGCATGGCACGGTCGACGGTGGCATCGCGCGTGGAAACGTTGTTGCAGCTGGGCTATGTCTCCCCCGTCGGCGATTCGACGTCAACCGGCGGCCGCCCACCCTCGCTCTTCGCACTGAATCCGAACGCCCGGGTGGTCGTCGGGGCTGACCTTGGCGCCACCCATGCGCGCGCAGTCCTGGCCAATTTGGCCGGTGAAGTGAAGGCGGAGTTCTGGGAGATGCTGCCAATTGCAGCCGGGCCCGAAGTTGTTGTTGGGTGGTTGGCGACGACCGTCGGCCGGCTTCTCGAGGAGGCAGGCTGCACTGCCTCCGATCTGGCGGCCATCGGCGTCGGCCTCCCGGGTCCAGTTGAGTTCCAAACCGGTCGGCCAGTCAGCCCCCCGATCATGCCGGGTTGGGATGGCTACGACCTACCCGCGCGCCTGCATCAGAACTTCGACGTACCCGTGCTGGTGGACAACGATGTGAACATCATGGCGCTCGGAGAGCACAAAGCGAACCTGCCCAACGACCAGGACATCCTGTTCGTCAAGGTCGCCACAGGCATTGGCGCCGGTCTTGTCGCCCACGGACAGTTGATGCGAGGCGCCCAAGGCACTGCCGGAGACCTCGGGCACGTTCGGGTCCCCGGGGGGCCCGACACGCTGTGCACGTGCGGAAACGTGGGGTGCTTGGAGGCCATCGCAAGCGGTCCCGCCATCGCTAAAAAGTTGAAGCTCGAAGCCGAACCCGGTCAGAACATTCCATCGTTGGTCGCCCAGCGTGTTCGCGACGGTGACTCGGAAGCCATCGCCGCGGTCCGGCAGGCGGGGCGGGATCTGGGCAGTGTACTGGCGACCTGCGTCAGCATGCTGAATCCGTCAGTAATCGTCGTGGGTGGCTCGCTGGCACAAGTGGGCGAGCATTTGCTGGCCGGAATCCGCGAAGTGGTCTATCAGCGGTCCTTGCCGCTGGCAACAAAGCATTTGCGCATCATTGCTTCTACTGCCGGATCCCACGCTGGCGCCTTGGGGGCCGTAGCATTAGCGACTGAATTTGCGCTCTCACCAAGAGCCATCGAGTGCCAGACGTCAAACTATTAGGCTCGAAAGCCCGCAAGACGCGATGAACTGAAGGTCAGCATTATCAGCTGACTCTCGATACATGTGACTTGTAATATTCGTGCCGGGAATGACTGACTTGTCCAGTAAACGCCTTAAAGGCGCCGAGCCTGTATGCGAGTCCTGAGGACCGCTCCTGCCGCTCAAGTTCGAAATCTTGGCCTAGCAAGGTCATTCGCTTATCAAAGGTCGCGGGATCAATCGCGACCTTTGCTAGACGAGTGATTTGCGTTGCGGTCAAAAAATCGGTGGCTGACCGCAGTACTTTATAAATCGGATCAGCTTCGAGGCTTACGGCTTCCGTTTCCCCGCCTTTACCTTCGTGCCGAAGTGCCGCGGCAATGCACCGACCGAGTTCAAAGGCGACGGGTGGCGGAAAAGCGTTGCCAATTTGACGGTACATGTTCGTCTTTTTTCCTTCAAACCTCCACGAATAGACCTCTTCGTCCCAACCCTGAAGCCGCGCAACCATCTCGCAAGTTAGCTTCGGACCGACATCGAATGTTGCTTCGGGCCCCGGCGCTTCGTTGGCCACGCCTTTCGCATCGACGCCAAGGAGGGCCCATGCAGCCTTGGCCCTTGTCGGCCCGAGATCGGGGCCACCGTGCTTCTTCGAGCCACCGACCACGGTTGGCCCAATCTTGTTGGCCGACTTCGCCCATTCGTCAGCGCCTCGCCAACCCCGCGCGGCCATTAGCGACCTAAGTGACTGTCCTACGGTGACGCTTTCCGATATTGGTTGAGGCCACGAAAAATAGGCGAAGTCCTCCGGCTTCAAAGCAATAAGCACAAATCGTGGACGGAGTTGCGGAACGCCAAAATCCGACGCATTCAGCAGCCTCCAGTCCGCAACGTATCCGAACTCACGAAGGCGATCCAGTACGTGCTGCCGGTACGCAGCAAAACGGGGTGAGCTTAATCCTCGCACATTTTCTAGCAATATAGCCCGTGGCTTTAGGACTGCAACCTGCTCTACAGCCCATGCGAACAGATCTCTCTCGTCTCCCGCGCCAAGCTGCTTTCCAGCTACGCTGAATGGGGGGCAGGGGACTCCACCGGCAAATAGGTCAATCGGTTCTCTACCCTCTGATGGAGCGTAATCAGCTGGATTCCATACCGTGGCATCGGCAACATCGCCATGGGCAACGTTCCATTCAGGACGGTTTGCGCGCAATGTGGAAACGGCCACTTCGTCGAGTTCAATCGCGAGCTCATGTCCAAAACCTGCGCGCTCGAGGCCTAACGCTTGACCACCGGCGCCGGCACAAATCTCTATCGCTCGCAACATCTCTCTCACAAATTCCTCTCGGTGCCGTCCGCACATACTCGAGCTTGGCCGCTGCCACTGAAAAACGCTGATTGCGCGACATTCAAGCCTACATTGAGAAGATACTCACGGGCACCGACAGTTTGCTCACTCCAAATCAGACAGTGATGGCGATTCCAGTGCCGTACGAAAACCTTCGCCTTCAACATCTGCCATTCGCCTTAGAGACAGTTGCAAGGTTTCCTTGTCCGCGACTGACAGCGCCCGAGCCCTGTCGAAAACAAGGTCTAGCTCACTCCTGGTACGGCGACCTGCCACAAGCCACTGAAGAAGGAGAACTTTATCCGGCTTTCGTAGTTTCTTAACGGAGACCTCCACATTCTCGAGCTTCTCCGGTGCCGCGTCCTCCGCCCGGATGGCCTCGTTACATCGCGCGCATTCGGCCTGCAAATTATCGATTGACGCGACTCCTTTGAAGAACTGAGCCGTTCGATGACCTACGGTCATCACTGCGGGGTTTCTTGGAGGTTCCGGATAAGCTTCACCACTACCGACCCCGCAGATGACACACCGTGATCCGTCGCGCTTCAGGACAAGACGCTTTGTCTTGGCACTAACCGCCTGCACATCTTTAGGCAAGGCACCCAACGCTGGATGCCATCCGACCTTCGTAATTCTGTACTCTTGCGAACCTAGAGATCCGTCATCTTGAAACGACATCAGCCCCCAGCCGTATTTCGACTCCCTAAGCTTACGAATCCGGCGTTGGTAATGTTCATCGACTACGCCCAACGCGTCTCGCAATTGGCGGGTCGTGAATGTGTCGCCAACATCAAAGTTCGCAGCCAAATAGGCGCACGTCCTCACCTCAGTGCCGAACGTCAACTTAGTACCCGGCCATGTTGCTAGGTTCCACCAATATTTCCCAGAAGGCGCCAGAGAGGCTTCGGGATGCTTCATTGAGACTCCAACTTTAATTGATATTTTCAGCTTTGGTCGTTTTCTTCTAGAACACCAAGACCCAAGCTAGGTGTCATTAACAATTTTCGTGACCGGTGCGCCGTGACTACATGGCCACAAGGTCACCAAAATAGCCCAATGAACCGTCTTCCCGATCACCGATCAGCAATCCTCTGTCCAACCATCGATTGAACATCTCGCACGAAGTTTCTGGAAGCAACGCGCAAGAGTGGCAAGCCGCAGTAGTGCCCCATAAGGTGGTGTAGCGTCCGGCCGACCGCCGATATGAAGTGCGGCCACCGGACG